>CAZCOV010000148.1:0-13979 GCA_964499975.1 uncultured Thermoanaerobaculia bacterium | reverse complement strand
GACGCCATCGCGCTTGGCTCACTGACCGAAGCCGGAATGCTCAAGCCGCTCCCGGCGGACCTCGTCGCGCGGGTTCAAGCGGCCTTCCATGCCCCTGGCGGGGAGTGGGTCGGGTTATCGGGACGAGCGCGGTCCGTGGTCTATGACCCCGAACGGACACGGCCGGAAAATCTGCCGCAGCGCCTTGAGGATTTGGCGGATCCGCGTTTTCGCGGACGCTTTGGCATCGCTCCAGGCAATGCGTCGTTTCAGGCCCATCTCGCGGTCTACCACGCCCTGCATGGCAAGGACGCCCTGGCTACCTTGCTGCGCGGCATCGCAGCCAACCAACCCAAACGCTTTCCCAAAAACAACGTGATCGTCGACGCGGTGATCCGCGGCGAAATAGAGTGGGGTCTGGTCAACCACTATTACTTGCACCAGGCGCTCCGGCAGAATCCCACGGCCAAGGCGCGGAATTTCTTCATGACGAGCGACCCGGCCTCGAGTTTCATCAATGCCGCAGGCGTGGGTGTGCTCCAGCCCAGCCCGGCAGCGTTCGAGTTGGTCCGCTTCCTGCTCAGCGATGCGTCGCAGCAGTATTTTGCAGAAGAGATTTTCGAGTATCCCTTGGTGGCCGGGATGGCTGCGCCTGCGGGGCTCGAACCCTTACCCGCGGTCACCGAACGGATCGACTTTGCGCACGTCTCGGAGTTCTTGGCGACGACGGTTCAGGAAATCGAAGCTTCGGGGTTGCTGCTGTGAGCCCGGCAGCCCAAACGAGGACCCACGGTCAGGGGAACCGATGATCCGCACGGACTGGCGCGCAACGCCCATGGCGCTGGCTCCGGGACGCCACAAAGTCAGCCGACGGACGCCGCTCGGGTGGATGATCCCCGCGCTCGCCACCGTGCTCTTGGTCAGCCTGCCGCTGGTTTATCTGGTGGTCCGAGCCGGGCAAAACGGCTGGCTGGACTACTTCCACGCGGTGGCTACTCCCCACGTTGGCGCGCTGGTCTTGCGCACCGGACTGCTGGTCGTGGGCGCGGTCGCGCTGGCGGCCGTGATCGCCTTGCCGGCGGCGTGGCTGGTGGTGCGCAGCGATCTGCCCGGACGTCGTCTGTGGGCTGTCCTCATCGCCTTGCCTTTGGTTTTCCCCACCTATGTTTCGGCGTTCGCCTTGGTTGCAGTCCTCGGTCCGCGCGGCTATCTCCAGAGCTGGCTGTCACCTTTGGGCGTGACCGCGCTGCCGGAGTGGATTTATGGCTATTCGGGTGCGCTCCTCGCGCTCAGTCTTTTCACCTACCCCTATGTTTACCTTCCCCTGGTCGCGGCCTTGCGCGATCTCGACCCCGCCCTCGAAGAGAGCGCGCGTTCTCTCGGAGCCAGCCGCTGGTCCGCGTTTTTCACGATCGTGTTGCCCCAGCTGCGGCCCGCGCTCGGCGCTGGCTCGCTGCTCGTCGGGCTTTACGCGCTCTCGGATTTTGGCGCGGTGTCGATCGTCCGCTACAGCACTTTGACCCTGTCGATCTATAACGCTTACAGCACCCTCTTCGACCGCACCAAGGCCGCGGCGCTCGCCACGGTGCTGGTGCTCTTGACCGCAGCAGTGATCGCCTGGGAAGCCTGGCAGCGCCGTCAGGCACAGCCGTCCCGCAGCCGCCCCAGCCGGCCGGCAACCCCGGTGGCGTTGGGGCGTCGCAGCTTCTGGGCCTACGCTTTCTTGGGGGTGCTTGTGACCTTGAGCCTGCTTTTGCCGGTCGGGGTCATCGGCTATTGGGGCCTGCGCGGCGGGCGGATCGCGACGCCGTCAGCCCCGTGGTCGGAGGTCGGGGCAGCGCTCCTCAACTCCTTGACCATCGCCGGGATTGCTGCTGGGCTGGCCGTGCTCTTGTCGGTCCCCCTCGCGGTGTGGGCGGTTCGCTACCCGAGCCGGCTGGCCCGCGCGGTCGAGCGGTTGGCTTTTGCGGGCTATGCCTTGCCTGGCCTGGTGATCGCGCTCTCCCTCGTATTTTTTTCGGTGCGCCACGCGCGGCCCCTCTACCAGACCCTGCCGCTCTTGGCCCTGGCGTACCTCGTCCGCTTCTTGCCGCAAGCGGTCGCTGCGACCCGTTCGGCTTTGGCCATGGTGGCGCCGTCCTTCGAGGAAGCTGCGCGCAGCCTCGGACGATCCCCGCTCGAAGTTCTGCGCACGGTGACCCTGCCGATGATCATGCCCGGCGTTTTGACCGGAGGCGCGCTGGTCTTTCTCACCTCGATGAAGGAGTTACCGGCGACGCTCTTGCTGCGGCCGATCGGCTTTGAAACCCTCGCCACCACGATTTGGAGCTACGCGGCCGAGGCGATCTATTCGGCGGCCTCCTTGCCCGCCCTGGTGCTCGTTGCGGTGACCGCCTTGCCTCTTTATTTTCTGGTCATTCGTCCGGTTTTGGGCGAACGCAGCCCAGCCTCACGACCGGTTCAAGCGAGCGCAGCGCCGGCTGAACTTGAGCCGGAAGATTTCCGACGGAGCGCAACCCAAGCGCAGGAACCGCGAGCGCTTTGGGGGGAGGTCTGAAATGGCGCTGGTGGAAATCCGTCAGCTCGAACTCGACTACGGCGCCGAGCCGGTGCTCCGCGGAGTCGACCTCACGGTAGAGGCTGGCCAAATCGTGGCGCTTTTGGGGCCGAGCGGCTGCGGGAAGACCAGCTTGTTGCGGGTGATCGCCGGCTTTGAAGTACCCCGTGCTGGCACTGTGCGCATCGACGGGGAGTGGATGGTTGGACCTACTACTTGGGTCGAGCCGGAAAAGCGACGGATCGGCATGGTGTTCCAGCAAGGCGCGCTTTTTCCTCACCTGACGGTCTGGCAAAACGTGGGTTATGGCCTGCGCGGCGCGGCGCGCGACACGGCAACCCAAGCAGCACTCGAGCTGGTGGGGATGAGCGCGTACCGCAACCGCTTTCCCGACGAACTCTCGGGCGGCGAGCAGCAACGGGTGGCTTTGGCGCGCGCGCTGGCGCCGCGACCCCGGCTGGTCCTGCTGGACGAGCCGTTTGCCAGCCTCGACGCTGCGCTCCGCCGTCGTTTGCGCGAGGACCTGCGGACCATTCTCGCTGCGGCCAAGATCACTGCAGTGCTGGTCACCCACGATCAGGAAGAAGCCCTGAGCGTTGCAGAGACCGTATCGGTGATGCTCGACGGGAAGATCTGCCAGAGCGGAAGTCCGGGTGAGATCTACGCGCGACCCGCCACCGTGGCGGTGGCGCAGTTTTTGGGAGACTCGCAGCTCGTCCCCTGCGAGGTCAGCGCAGGGCAAGCTACTTCAGCGCTCGGGACGACCGCGTGCAGCGCACCTGACGGCCCGGGGTGGATGCTGATCCGGCCGGAAGACCTGACGCTCTTGCCAGTCGCTACGCCAGCCGCCGCGCGCACCGGTTCGCGCGGCTGGTTGCGGCGGCGTAACTTCTATGGTCACGACCATCTCGACGAAATCGAGCTCGCGGATGGGACCCTGCTGCAAGTCCGGGTGCTGTCGCCCGACGCTTTGACGATCGGCGAAGAATTGCAGGTGGCTTTGCGGTCCAAGACCTTTTGGGTTTACCCCCGCGGAGCTGCAGGGCTGGTCAGCGGATCCGCGGCAAATCCGACCAGCGATAGGTCGAAGCGAGAGGCGTCCCCGTCCGTTCTCCCAGCAGCCAGTAGATCGATGGCCGTGGGGTGAGGGAACCGAGCCGCATCTGGCCATCGCGCATGCCGATGATCGCCAGGGCCTCGGCCAGTCCGACCGCGTCCGCTGCCAGGGAGGTCACGGTCACCACCGCCACCACGCCGCGCGCGGGCGACCCGGTGCGCTGATCAATCAGCGGTGGGTTGGCTGCCTGAGCGTTGTCTCCGAGTCCAATCATCACCAGCGCTTGGTCGCGCAACCACAACTGGTCGAGGGGCTCGTCCGACCCGGGGGCCGCAGGCAAGATCATCGGCCACCCTTCCCCGCTCGGCCCACCCCCCATCGCGCGATAGATGTTGCCGATTTCGACCCACGCGTTCTTGACGCCATGCTCCGCGAGCACCGCGAAAGCGCGATCCATCGCGTAGCCGCGGGCCATGCCGCGGACGGCGATCCGGCTGCCAGCGGTGAGCTCGGCCGTGGGTCCGGCACTGGCGGACGAGAGACGCAAGCGCCGACAATCCGCCTGGATCACCGCCGAACGCAGCGCCCCGGGGTCAGGCGTTAGGGCCTGGTCGTCCAGCTCCTGCCACAGCCGCAGGAGTTCGCCGCCCAAAGGGCCGTGGGCGCCTCCAGACCAGGCACAAAACTGCAGCGAACGGCGCAAGATTTCGGCCAAGTGCGGGGCCAGCGGCTGGGGTCCTTGGCCAGCAGCGGCCTGGAGCGCGTGCAAGGTCCCGGGACCTTCGCCTTGCATTTCGGCCAGCTGGACGATCTTGAACAGTTCGGTAAGCGCGGCTTGGGCGGCAGCCGTAGCCGCGGGTCGGGGCAAGTCGCGGACCTCGACTTCGGCAAAAGTGCCTCCGGGGACTGCGATCTGCAATCGCAAGGGCTCGTCGGCAGCCAGGTGGAGCGGCATCCCGGCGAGCAGCCATACCCCAACTCCGAGCGCGCGCCAACCACTCCGCAGGGGACCGGATCGGGGTGTTCCGGGTCGCCGCCGAGGGGACAGCAGAGAGGACAGCAAAGGGGACAATGTGTCGATCGCCATCACGGACGATTATAGTCGTATAGTCGACTTGCTGTGACGTCGCGCTCCGGGGCGTCTCGCTCCGGCTAGCCGGTTTAGCCTGGGCGGCTAAAAGTGCCTGCGGGCAGCCCAGCCGCAAAACCTGACCTGGTGCTGTGGGATTGTTGACTGGCGGAGTGATCGACCGTGCTAGTCTCTACGCGCAAGCGGTGGTTCTTGCCCTGATTCCGTGGAAAAATTGCATTTTTGCTAAACCCCTAAAACCTCCGAGAAACTGTTTCCCGATGCGCAAGCTTGACGAAACTCTGCCTTGGCACACCCTGCCGAGCGAAACCGTCCTCGCTCACTTCCACTCGACCGCTAGTGGGCTGACGACGCCCGAGGCGGCGCAACGCCTCGAAAAATACGGTCCCAACGAACTGCAAGCCAGCCAGCAGGTCTCACCCTGGGCCTTGCTGCTCGAGCAGTTCAAGAATGTGCTGATCCTCATTCTGCTCGTGGCAGTGCTGCTTTCCGCTTTCCTCGGTCATGCGATCGAAGCCGTGGCCATCGGGGTGATCGTGCTCTTTGCCGTGCTTTTGGGTTTCATCCAAGAGTACCGCGCCGAGCGCGCGATCGCAGCCTTGCGCCGGATGGCCGCGCCGACGGCAACCGTGTTGCGCGACGGCCAGGAAAGCGAAGTGCCAGCGCGCGAACTGGTGCCAGGCGACTTCGTCCTGCTGCGCGCGGGCGACAAGATCCCCGCGGACTTGCGCTTGGTCGAAGCGATCAATTTGCAGATCGAAGAAGCCGCGCTCACCGGCGAGTCCGTGCCGGTGGAAAAACAAACCCAGCCACTGACGGACGCAGGCCTCGCGGTGGGGGATCGCCGCAACATGGCGTATGCCGGCACTGCCGCCACTTACGGCCGCGGCCGGGCGGTAGTCGTGGCCACTGGCATGCAGACCGAGTTTGGGCAAATCGCCCAACTCCTGGAGACCGTCGAATCCAGCAGGACGCCGCTCCAAGAAAACCTCGACAAGGTCGGCCATACCCTGGCGCAGGCGGCTTTTGCGATCGTAGCGGTGATCGTCGCGATGGGACTTTTTCGCGGGCAAGAGCTCATCGAAATGCTGATTTTCGGGATTGCCCTGGCGGTGGCCGTGGTGCCCGAGGCGCTGCCCGCAGTGGTCACCATTTCGCTGGCGATCGGCGTTCAGCGGATGGCCAAACACCACGCCCTGATGCGCCGCCTGTCCGCGGTCGAAACCCTGGGCAGCACCTCGGTGATCTGCTCCGACAAGACCGGTACCTTGACCAAGGACGAGATGACGGTGCGCAAGATCGTGGTCACTGGGCAGGTGCTGGACGTCTCCGGAGCGGGCTACGAACCTCATGGCGAGTTTTCGCAAGGGGGGGTCGTGGTCGCGCCCAGCGCGCCGCTCCGGCAACTGCTCAGTGCCGCAACCCTCGCTTCGGACGCGCGCGTGGCGTTCAACGAAGCGGAGAACCGCTGGCACGTCAAAGGGGACCCCACCGAAGGCGCGCTGGTCGTGGTCGCGGCCAAAGCTGGCCTGCACCCGGCTGCGCTCGAAGCGGAGTTTCCGCGGGTGGGCGAGATCCCGTTCACTTCCGAAACCAAGCGTATGGTCACGCTCCACGCTGGCGCGGCTGGCGAGGTCGCTTTTGCCAAAGGCGCCCCGGAAGTCATCGTCGCGGTTTGCACCCGGCAGGCGACCGCGGCAGGCGAAACCGCGCTCCTCCCGGCCGATCGCGAAGAGATCCTCGCAGCAGCGCACGAATTGGCGGGTTTGGCTTTGCGGGTCCTGGCGGTTGCCAGCAAGCCCGGCACGACCCTGGCGGAAGCTGAGCACGGCATGACCTTCCTCGGACTGATCGGCATGATCGATCCGCCGCGTCCCGAGGCCCAGCTCGCTATCGCCAAGTGCGAGGCTGCCGGCATCAAGGTGGTGATGATCACCGGCGATCACCCGCTCACCGCGCAAGCCGTGAGCCGTGAGCTCGGCTTGCTCAAGGCCGGGCAAATCCGCTCCGGCGCTGAACTCGAAGCGATGAGCGATGCCCAGCTCGAAAGCGAAGTCGATACGATCGAGGTCTATGCCCGAGTTTCACCCGCGCACAAACTGCGGGTGGTCACGGCGCTGCAAAAGAAAGGCTACGTCGCAGCCATGACCGGGGATGGGGTCAATGATGCGCCAGCGCTCAAGAAAGCGGACATCGGCATCGCCATGGGGATCACCGGCACTGACGTGACCAAAGAAGCCGCAGCCATGACCCTTACCGACGACAACTTCGCTTCGATCGTGGCCGCGGTCGAAGAAGGCCGCAGCATTTTCGGCAACATCAAGAAGTATTTGATGTATCTGCTGTCTTCGAATATCGGTGAGATCGGCCTGATGGCAGGGGCCGCTTTGTTTGGGTTGCCACTGCCCTTGAGCGCGGTCCAGATCCTCTACGTCAATCTCGCGACCGACGGCTTGCCCGCCCTCGCCTTGGCGGTCGATCCGCCGGAAGCCGATCTGATGCGCCGCCAACCGCGCTCGCCGCGCACCGGGATCTTCACCCGCCCGGTGATCGTTTTGATGCTGATCGGCGGGATGTGGTCGGCGCTGCTCAATCTTGGTCTTTTTACTTGGGCACTGCGGTCCGGTCGCAGCCTCCCAGAAGCCATGACCTTGATCTTTGTGGCGCTGGTTCTGATCGAGTTCTTCAAAGCTTTCAACTTTCGCTCCGACCGTCACTCTGTGCTCCAGCGTCCCTTCGCCAATCGCTGGTTGAATTTGGCGATTCTGTGGGAGCTGGGGCTCTTGCTCGTGATCATCTACACGCCGTTCCTACAACAACCCTTTGGCACCTCGGGTCTGCCCTGGACAGACTGGGTCAGGGTCCTGCTGCTCGCAGCCACGGTTTCGCCCGTGCTCGAACTGGCCAAATGGATGGTCAGGCGAGGGTGGTTTGGAAAGGTGAATTAACCCAGGAGGAACCATGACCGACGAACCCGAAGACGAAATTGAAATCGACTGGGATCCGCTCCAGGCCGCGATCGATGCGATGGCCGACTACGGCCTCGATCTCGAAGACCACGACGTGGTGCTGCACCACTTGGCGACCTTGCTCGGCTCGTTCTTGAAGCACGTGCAAAACACCAACGAGAGTTCCGATGAGGACATGGCCGAAATGGCGGCCTGGATTGCCGGGTCCGCCGTCGAGATCGCGGCCACGCTCGAAGATTTACCGCCGTTTGCGGCCTCTGAATGGGTGGCCAACGACGACGATCAAGAGGACGCCTAGGCGCGCTGAAGTTTAAGGGTGCGCATGGGGTTGCCAGCCTTGCTCGCGAAACCGGCTGGCGAAGGGGCGCAAGGCCTCATCGAAGCGGGTGGCGGCAGGCGGCTCCCAGCCGGGGACGTCGCTCATCAGGAAGCCGAGGCTGGTCTCGCGGTCGAGGGCACCGTGGGTCCAGCGCAACCGCCCCACCGAGAGCCAGGACGCGACTTCGGTCATCAGCGCGCCGTACATGTAGCCATCAGCCAACGAACAGACCACGGACGCGGGGTTTAAGACGAGGTCGAAGCTTCGGCTCAAGCGGTGTAACGAGTCTGGGTAGCGGGTGTTTAAGCTGGCGTCGAAAACCGCGCGGTCGCTGGACCAGGCGTCCCTGCCGAAGTGGGCGGCAAGCCCCACGGGATCGCCGCTCTCGGCTTGGTAGGACCACTCGATCGCCGCGCTGGAGGGGTCAACCCGGCGGAAGACGGTGGCGCTGCCGCGGGCGCTTTCAATGCGCAAGCCTGGCGGGCTCCCTTCCCGCGCCAGCGGGGCAGCACAGAGGTCAACGCCTGGGACCCCAGCGATCACCCGCGCAACTTGGGCTTCGTGTCCGGGCTGGGTGGCGACCACCAGGCTCGAAACCAGACCAAACGGCGTAAACACAACATCCTGCGGTTGGCGCAGACGATCTGCTGCGTGAAAACCGGCCTGGCGCAAAGCCTGGCGGATCGGCAGGCGCACGTTCTTGAGCGGTGGTCCGCCAGCGATGCCATGGTCGGAGAAAAGGACGGTCGCAAAGGGCTGGTCTGGGTGACGGCGGTGTAACTCGGTCAGCGCCCGGTCGAGTTCGATCAAGACCTCGTCGAGAGCGTCGGGGCCGCGCAAGTGGGCGAGCAGGTCGGTCGCGTCGAAATAAGCGAAAAAAAACTGCTGGTCGCTGGCCATGAAGGCCGCGAGGGAACGTTCAATCGACCGCAAGCTAGCGGTCCGCGGGCGAATCCCACTCGCCAACTTTTTTTTGAGGGTCCAGGTCTTGAAGTCCCAGAACTCCCGCCAGGGGAAATGCACCTGGTGGTAGTTGATCAGCCGCCCGGACTGCACCCGATTGCGCGTGCGATCGAAGAACCGGGCTTCGTAGCCCGGCGACTTGGCCAGGCCAAAGGGTTCGAGAAGGCCGGCAAAGGCCAAGCTGGTGGTCGAGGGGAAGGTGCTGATCAGCGGCACGGGACCGCGCAGCTCGCGGAAAATAGCCCGCTCTTTACGGCTTGGGTCGGTAACCCGCGCGATCACGGAGTAGGGGATTGCGTCGAGCGCGATGACCAGCGTCCGTGGCGCTTGGGGCGTTTGCGGCAGTGCTTTCGTCCGCGGCGCTGGCGCGCTGGTGCAGGCGATGCCTAAGATGAGGAGCGGGAGGACGATCCACGGAGCGATCCAGGTCGTCCCGCTCGGACGACCCTTGCGCTGGACTTCGCACGGACATTTTTTGGGCGCACTTCCCATCAGCGATTTCCTCGCGACAGCGGGAGCAGGCGTTCGATCAGCCGTTCGAGCTGGACCGCTCCCTGATGGACGCGGGTTTGCAGCTGGCGTAGCTCGGGGACCAGCCGCGGGTGGCGCAGCGCGTGGGCCATGACCCGGGTCCGGCTGACCTGGCCGCGCGCATTGCAGAAACGGTTGAAGTCGAGGGGCAAGGTTTCATGCGCGCTGTCGCTGATCGCGCGGAAAGCAAGGTAGGGCACGCCATGAGCCGCGGCAGCGCGCGCGTAAGCCGCGGTTTCGAGGTCGACCGCGGCCGCCGCGGGCTCACCCAGATGGCGCCACAGCTCCGCCTTGCTCGCCGCCTGGACGAGAATGCGATCGGCGCTGAACAGCACGCCTGGGTAGAGCGGTGCAGGGGCGGCGGTCAGGGCTTGCTCCAGCCAGCGCGGGTCGGGCCATGGCGCTGGCCCGGAAACGTCGCGAACTTCGTGCGCAGCGAGCACCGCGCCCGGTGCGAGCGCGGGCGAAAGCCCACCGGCAACACCTAACACGATCAAGCCGCTAACCTGGTGTTCGGCCAAGAGCGCGGCGATCCCAGCTTCAGCTGCCGGACGGCCATCGCCGGTCCAACCGAGGATCACCGGTCGCCCCAAAAGTTCCCCGCAAAACCAGCGCGCGGAGCCACGGCCCCGCGCTCGCGCCCGGGGAAAGCGGCGGAGCAGCGGCGCTACTTCCGCGCGCAGCGCAGCGAGGATGGCGAGGGGCAGCATCAGCGCGCAACCGCAGGCGCTGGCCAGTCGTCCGGGTCGACGACCGTGAAAGGCCGGCGGACGTAGCCGTGTTCTTGGAACCACAAGACCGCGCGGCGCAAGGGTTGCACGATCGGAGTTTGCGGTAAACCCAGTTCGCGCACCGCCTTGCCGGGGTCGAAAAACATCTTGTAACGCGACAGCCTGGCCGCATCGTAAGCCACCCGCGGTTCGCGGTCGAGCAGACGGGCGAGCAGGGTATCGACCGCCGCAAAAGCGATCGGTAAGGCGTGGGGTAGCTGGATTCGCGGTTGGGGCAAGCCGGTCAGACGCGCGAGCTGGGCGAAGATCTCGCGCAGTTCGCAGTTCTGGTGGCCGAGGATGTAGCGCTCGCCGATCTTGCCTTTGTGCGCGGCGAGCAGGTGGCCTTGGGCGACGTCGCGCACGTCGATCAAGTTGAGTCCGCTGTCGACGTAGGCCGGGATCTTGCCGTTCAAGAAGTCCACGATCATGCGGCCGGTGTCGGTCGGCTTGATGTCGCGCTCGCCGATCGGAGTCGAAGGGCTGACGATGACCACAGGCAGGCCGCGCCCAGCCCAAGCGAGCGCGGCTTGCTCTGCCAGGAACTTACTGCGCTTGTACGGGCTGATCAGCTGTTTGAGGGAAGTTTCGGTGGTCTCGTCCGCGGGAACGCCACCCGGTTTGAGCCCGAGGGCGCCGACCGTGCTGGTGTAGATCACCCGCTCGACCGCCGCATCCGCGGCCGCGCGCAGCAGGTTGTCGGTACCGTCGACGTTGGCTGCGTACATTTCCGCGGGACGCCGCACGTAGAGCCGATAGTCCGCAGCGCAATGGTAGACGACCTGACAACCCGCCACCGCGCTTTTGAGCGAAGCTGGGTCGCGCAGGTCCCCCACTGCCAGTTCCACGTCCAGCCCGGCGAGGTTGTCGCGGGGGCTCTCGGCGCGCACCAGACAGCGGACTTCCGTCCCTTGCGCGCCCAGGGCGCGCACCAGATGACAGCCGACAAAACCGGTTCCCCCGGTGACCAAAGCTCGCATGAGACGAAAGCGAGGAGCGGGCGGACCAGCAGCGCTCCGCGCCGGGTAGTGGTCCGCTATCCGAGCAGGTTCCAGGCCGCCAGGCGGAACATTTCCTGAGGATACTTGCGCGATTCGATCACCACCGAAGCTTCAAAGCCGGAGTGCATGGCGCAGTTTTGACACAGGGAATCTTGACGCGACTCCCAGTAAGGCCAATCGGTGCCGTTCCAGAATTCCTGGAAGTCCTGGCTGTATTTCTTGCCGATCAAGTAGCAGGGTCCTTTCCAACCCAACGGGGTGTAGGTGACCGTGCTCCAGGGCGAGCAGCTGTAGTTGCGGCGCCCGGCCGCGAACTCCAAAAACATCGGCGTCGAGGTCAGCGGGTAGCGGTCGGCAAAGCTGAGGATTTCGTTGAACTTGCGCTGAATCTCGTGGCGCGTGAGGAAAATGTCGCGGTCGACCGATTCGTAGTGGTAACCCGGCGAGACCAGGATGCCGTCGACTCCGAGCCCTTTGAGCAAGTCGCAGAGTTCGCGCACTTCGTCGACCGCAGTCTCTTTGAACACGGTGGTGTTGGTCCACACGTGGTAGCCCAGGCGTTTGCTCTCGCGCACCATCTCGATCGCCTTGTCGAACACCCCTTCCCGTGCGCAGACCTTGTCGTGGGTTTCGCGCATGCCGTCGAGGTGGATGTTGATGGTCAACCGCTTGTGCGGCGCGATCCGACCGAAAACTTTGGTGTCGAGGAGCAGCGCGTTGGTACACAAGTAGATGTGCCGCTTGCGCGCGATGATGCCGCTGATCAGTTCGGGCAGCTCGGGATAAATCGTGGGCTCGCCCCCACAGATCGAAACCGCAGGCGCGCCACAGTCGTCCAGGGCCTTGAGGCAAGCTGCGACCGGCAACCGATCTTTGAGCTTGCCGGTGTGGCGTTCGGTCGAGCAGCCGATGCAGGCCAAATTGCACGTGTAGAGCGGCTCGATCATCATGACAAAGGGATACCGCCGGTTGCCTTTGAGCGCTTGGCGGACTTGATATTGGATCATGTCGGTGGTGATATGCCACGGCATTCGCATGGTTTTTCCTTCACTTTCAGTCGGACCAAACCGCTAAAACCTACTAGTTTGCAAGCTAAACCACCAGGCTCAAGCTGGGGGCGGCTTCGTCAGCTCCTGCGGTCACGCTGCTGCCCGTGGCTTGGCGCTTGACCAGCATGCCCAGGGCACAGAGGGGAAAGTAGGTTGCATAGAGGTGGTAGCGCAAATAGAAGACCCGGGGGAAGCCGGTTGCGGTCCAGGCTTCGTCGTGCCAGGTGCCATCACGACGCTGGGTCGAGGTCAGATACGTGACGCCACGGCGGACCGCTTCCGTGTCGGTCTCACCGGCCAAGAGCAGCGCCATCAGCGCCCAGGCGGTCTGGGCGGCGGTGCTGGGACCTTGCCCCTTGGTGCTCGGATCGTCGTAGGTGTGCGGCAGTTCGCCCCAACCGCCGTCCGGGTTCTGGCAGCTTTGGATCCAGCGGACGGCCCGCTGGAAGCGTTCTTCTTGCAAATCAAAACCAGCGCTCCACAAGCCGCGCAGCGCCAGCCAGGTGCCATAGAGGTAATTGCACCCCCAGCGTCCGTACCAGGTACCATCGGGCTCTTGCAGGCTCTGTAAGAACGCGATCGCGCGCTGGATCTCGGGAGACTCGACCGAACGCTCCATCAGCAACAGGGCTTCGAGCGACCGCGCGGAAACGTCGGCGGTGCTGGGGTCGATCATCGCGTTGTGGTCGGCAAAGGGGATGTGGGTGAGGGCTTCTTTGTCGCACTGTTTGTCAAAAGCAGCCCAGCCGCCGTCGCGGTTTTGCATCGACTGCAGCCAGGCTGCGGCGCGCGCCAGCGCGGCTTTGCGCGAAAGTTCGTCCTCCGGACGCTCGCAGCGCACTTGGCTGAGCGCTTTGATCACTTCTGCGGTGTCGTCGCAGTCAGGGTAAAACTCGTTGGCGTACTCGAAGTACCAGCCGCCGACCGGGCCGTCGGGATTGACCACCCGCCAGTCACCGGGTGTGCGCACTTCTTTGTCGAGCAGCCACAAAGCCGCGCGTTGAGCGGCAGGATGGCGGGGCGAAAGCCCAGACTCGAGCAGCGCATCGAGGGCCAACGCCGTGTCCCACACCGGCGAGAAGCAGGGTTGGACGCGCAGGGTGTCGTCCTCTTCGATTTCCAGCTTCTCGAGCTCCCGCAGCTGCTGCAGCATCACCGGGTGATCCAGCGGATAACCCTGGCAGCGGAGCGCGATCAAGGTATTGACGATCGGCGGAAAAATCGCGGCTAGGCCGTCGCTCTTTTCCAGCCGGGCGAGGACCCAGGCTTCGGCACGTGCCAGGGCGCGCGCGCGCAGCGGTGTGAACTTGACCGCTTCCAGCGCTTTGAGGCCCCAGTTGACGCTGCGGAAAAAGCCTGCCCACAACCGTCCCTTGAGGCCGTTGACCACCTTGCGCGGGGCCTCGGTTCCCGCCACCCACAGCTCCGGGATGCGGGCGTGCGGCGGCAAGTCGACGCGGGGCCGGTGGGCCCAGATGATGCTCAAAGGAACCACGATCGCGCGCGACCAAGACGACATCGCATAGATGTTGAACACAAACCGCTCGGGCAAGAGCACCATTTCGGGAGGAATCGCTGGACACTCGGCCCAGTCGTATTGGCCGAAAATCGACAGGTAGAGCTTGGTGAAGGAGTTGGTCGCGGCAATACCACCCAGTTCGAGAATCTTGAGCCGGGCGCGTTGCATGTGGGGC
>CAZCOV010000147.1:0-14022 GCA_964499975.1 uncultured Thermoanaerobaculia bacterium | reverse complement strand
GGTTGATCCCGTTTTTCTTCGTGGTCTGCGCGGCCACCCGCCTCGCCCGTTTCAACATCAAGGCAGCTGGCAGCGACAACCGCTATTTCGTGGGCTTGCCGGCGCCAGCGGGTGCGGGCGCGATCGCTTCCTTGATGTTTGTCCTCCCGGACAGCGATTGGCGCGCCAGCACCCATGTCTTCATGCTGGTGGCACTGGTCGGGGTGGGTGTGCTCATGGTGTCGACGTTTCGCTATCCCAGTTTCAAGAACCTCGATCTGCGCCAGCGCCGGAGCTACCGGGCAGCCCTTCCGCTCGCTGCCATCTTGCTCGTCTTGGCAGCGCATCCGCCAGCTTTTTTTCTGGCAACATCCCTGGTCTACACCGCAGTGGGGCCGGTCGGCTGGCTGCTCGGTCGCGGACGGCGGACCGCGCCGCCTGACCCCGCACCACCCGACCCCGCACCCCCTGAGACAAAGAAGCCCTGAGGAGCCCCTGATGACCACTCTGGCGATCGTTCATCCCACAGATCTCGTCGGCAAAGAACTTTGTGAGCAGCTCGAAGGGCAGCGCAACGCCTGGCAAGAACTGCGCCTGCTCAGCACCCAAAGTGACGAGATCGGCACCTTGGCCCAGGTGCGCGGCGAGGCTGCGCTGGTCCTGGCAGCTTCTGAGGACAGCCTCGCCGGGGTGGATGTCGCGTTTTTCTGCGGCCCGATCGCGGCCAACCGTCCGCTGCTCGCGGCGACACCCGCAGCGACCGCCAAGATCGTGTTGTCGCCAGATGCGACGCTCGCAGATGGTCACCCGACCGTAGCGGAAATCAATCTTGAGACGGCAACCCGCGAGCTGACCCTGCTCAGCCCCCACGCCGGGGTGATCGGTCTGGCTCACTTGCTCGCTCCGCTGTTGCCACTCGCGCCCCAGACCGCGATCGCGACCTTACTCCAGCCGCTCTCGGTCTTCGGGACCCAGGGGCTCGACGAAGCGCTCGAACAAACCCGCAACTTGCTCACTTTCCAGCCGCGACCGAGCGGGATCTTGCCCACCCAAGTGGCGTTCAACTTGTTCCCGGCCCAAGGCGCCAATGCGCACCTCGTGGATCTGCTGCACACGGTGTTGCGCTCGGCAACCGCCAGTCAGCCGCAGGCGCGCCTGAGCGAGGTCAGTTTGCAGGTGCTCCAGGCAGGAATTTTTCACAGCTTCGGGATCAGCCTCTACTTGCGCTTTGCGCCGGATCCTGGCTTGGCGGCGGTGCGCAGTGCGCTGCAAAGCCACTTGGTGAATGAGCTGGTCGACGAGCCCGAACTGCTCGGCCCGATCGACGCGGCAGCGCGCGACGAAGTCTTGATCGGCCCGATCAGCCCTGCCCCGGGCCAGCCCGGGGGTTACTGGATCTGGGCGGTGCTCGACAACTTGACCCGCGGTGGGGTGACCAACGCACTGCAAATCCTCGACGCGATCACTTTCCAGGTGGCGCATTGAGGGCGCACTTTGCAATAGGGCTCGCCAGGACAGTGGTCTTTTGGTATAACCCCGATGAAGGAGATCACGGATGGGAATCTACCTGTACAAAGTCGTGCACCTTTTCGGTTTCGCGCTGCTCTTCACTGCGGTCGGCGGTTTGCTACTCCATGCCATCCAGGGCGGCAGTCTCGACCAGCGCGGACGAAAACTGGTCGCCATCGCGCACGGTCTGGGACTGGTCCTGATCTTGATCAGCGGCTTTGGCCTGCTGGCGCGCTTGGGCCTGGGCTTCCCCCTCTGGGTGTGGTTCAAGATCGCGATCTGGCTGCTCCTGGGCGCGATCACCGTCTTGATCCGCAAGCTGCCCGAACGGGCGACGCTGCTGTGGTGGGCGGTTCCGCTGCTCGGCGGGCTCGCCGCCTATCTCGCGCTGTTTAAGCCGGGGCCTTGAAGTCATGGGCAGGGGCACATCCGGACAGCGGACGCTGCGCAGCAGGGCCCAATGGCTGATGCTCGCCGCGGCACTGGCCAGCTCTGTCCAGAGCGATGCTGCCGAGCTGCGCGGCAAAGTGCAGTTGTTTGACCACGGCAAGGACAAGACCCCGGGAGAGATTGCCAGCACTGTGGTCTATTTCACCCCGGACCGCAGGACCCCGGCCCCGCCGCTCGCCCAGCCGGCTGAAGTCGTGACCGTGCGCAAGGAATTCTCGCCGCGCGTTTCTGTAGTGCCGCAAGGCAGCATGGTGCGCTTCCCTAACCAGGACCCCATCCTGCACAACGTTTTTTCCGTTTCCGGCAACAACCGCTTCGATCTCGGTCTGTACGGTCGTGGCCAAGCAGAATCCGCCACCTTGCGCCACCCCGGCGTGGTGCGGGTGTTTTGCAATGTCCACCATTCGATGGTGGCGTATGTGCTGGTGCTCGATACGCCTTTTTTCACCACCCCAGACCCGCAAGGCAGCTTTGTGCTGCGCGATCTACCGGTCGGCAAAGGTACCTTGACCGTCTGGCACGAACGCAGCGAGCCGGCGACGCAAACGCTCGAAGTGCCGTCCACCCAGCCGCTCGTAGTCCGCCTCGAACTGACCAAGCCGCGGGTACCTCCTCACCAGAACAAGCTCGGCAAACCCTACGAACGCAAACGCGGTTCCGCCTACAATTGACCCACAACTGACGACCCACAACTGGCGACCCACAACTGACGGCACTTGCAAAAAACATGACCCACGGCCAGCGACAACCGCCATGAACAACCCCATGAAGTCAGCGCTGGGCCGCCGCCTGTTCACCACCACTGCCCTGCTGGTGGTCCTGGCAGTGGGGTTTGCCGTGGCGGTGACCCTGCTGATCGGCAACCGGATCGCGGGTCAGGCCGTGCCTCAGATGCTCGAGCGCGCCAACCGCGTCCAAGCTACTTTCGAGGAGCAGCGCCTCGACCAGTTGCATCTGCTCGGACGGCTCTTGGCCAGCGATCCCAACTATGCGGCGTACATGGCCGAAGCGATCGCCAGCGGCAACAGCTTGTCCGCGCTCGACCAACTCGACGAGCGCCAGCGCGAGCTGGGCTATGACTTTGCGATCGTGCTCGATGCGCAAGGCCAGGTGTTCGCGCGGACCGATGCAGTACGGTCCGCCACCCAGGACTTGTCGACCGAGCCCTTGGTAAAAAAAGCGCGCGAGGAATTTGAAGCTTATGGCGTGTGGGGCAAGGACGGTCAGCTGTTCGATGCCACCGCAGTGCCAATCCAAGTCGGGGGCTTGCTCGAAGGCTTCCTGATCACCGGCTACGCCATTGATGCGCAGACCGCGATCGAGCTGCGCAGCATCAGCGCCACTGAAGTGACGGTGTTGGCCTTGGCGCCCGATTTGACCATGGCGGCGGTGGCGAGCACCCTCGAAGGTGGGCTCCTCGCGGAACTCACCGAGAGCTTGAGCCGTCGTCCGGAGTTGCTTCGTCCCGCGTCGGAGGGTTCTCCGCAACACCAAGAGCTAACGCTCGGCGGGCGGCGCTTTTTGGCTTTGACCCGTCCGCTCTTGGGGGCCCAAGGCGAGATGGTGGGCATGGTCGTCAGCCTGGCCTCGCTCGCCGAACACCTCGCTCCCTATCGCCAGATTGGGCAAGCCCTGGCCGGAGTGGGCTTGTTGGCGGTCTTGGGCGCGCTCGTCCTGTCTTTCTGGCTAGCTCGACATCTGCTCGCTCCGGTGAGCCAGCTGGTAACCGCCGCAGCAGCCGCCGCCGAAGGCGACTATGACCAACGGCTCGAAACCACCGCGCAAGACGAAATCGGCCAGCTGGCCCGGGCCTTTGCCACGTTGCTGGCGGAACTCCGCGAGAAACGCGACATGGAGGTTTATATCAACGAGCTCAGCCGCAACCTCCCGGAACCGGCCGAGCCCGAGGTCAAACCAACGGTGGTGCCGGCCAGCGAACGCGAAGTGTGCTTGCTCGGCGTCGAACTGCGGGACTATGCGCCGCAGGAACTCGACCCCGAGCGCGCGCTCGACCACTTGAGCCGTGAACTCCGCCCGGTGTCGAACGCAGTCGCCGCACAAAAAGGCCGGGTCGAAGCCCTGCTCGGCCACCGCCTGGTCGCCAGCTTCGACGGCCGTCACCGGGCGGAAAAGGCCATGGCTGCAGCCGCTGATATCTTGGTCCGCGCGAGCAGCGGAACCGCTACGCCAAAGATCGTGGCTGCCCTGTCTTGCGGCGCGGTGGTGAGCGGGTCCCTGCTGTGGGGCGAAGACGTGCCAGCCGCTTTGAGCGGTGCCGCGGTGACCGAACTCGAAAGTTTGTTGCGGGTGGCGCAACCCGGCAACTTGCTCCTCGCCCAGTCCGTCTACGAGATACTGCAGCCGGCCCTGGTCGCGGCCCGCGTCGAGCCGCAAGCCCATCGCAGCTCGGTCAGCCGCTCGACCCTGTACAGCTTGAACCCGTTCCAGGCCAGCTCGCTCTCCAGCCTGGAAGTTTCGGCCACCCAGCACTTGACCCAAGCTCCGCTCGGCCACGCACCGACGCTGTCGCAAATCGGTCCGGGCAGCGTGCTGGGCAACCGCTTCGAGATCCTCTCGGTTTTGGGCAGCGGCGGTATGGGCATCGTGTACAAGGCCCGGGACCGCACCCTCGACGAGCTGGTCGCGCTCAAGATGTTGAAGCACCAGATGTTCGATGGCGGCGAGCAGCTCGAACGCTTGAAGGACGAGTTGCGCCTGGCGCGCAAGATCGGCCACCCCAACGTGCTGCGCACGTTCGACTTCGGTGAAATGGACGGCATCCCGTTCATCACCATGGAGTACGTGTTGGGGATCACCTTGCGCCAGCTCCTCGACCAGAGCGGACGCCTGCCGCTGTCAGCGGGTTTGCGGCTGGCGCGCCAGCTCTGCCGCGGACTCGCGGTGGCCCACGAGCAGTCCGTCCTGCACCGCGACATCAAACCGGAAAACTTGATCATCGAACACACCGGCAATGCCAAGCTCATGGACTTTGGCATCGCGCGGACGATCGTGCGCGGTCAGCCCGGCCAGACCCGGCCGGGATCCGTGGTGGGCACGCCTTTTTACCTCGCCCCTGAGCAGCTTGCGGGGCAAGAACCGGACGAGCGCGCGGACCTTTATGCATGCGGCGTGGTGTTTTACGAGATCTTCACCGGCCAGCTGCCTTTTTCTCGTGCCGGCAACATCTTGCAGATCATTACCCAGAAGCTCAACGAGGTGCCGCAGCCGCCGCGGCAGCACTGGCCAAGCATGCCCGAACCGCTCGAACGGATCATTCTGCGTTGTCTCGAACGCGATCGCGAAGCGCGTTTTGCCAGCGTCAGCGAGCTGTTGCAGGAACTGGAAGTGCTGCGCGCTGGCGTCAGGGTTGGACGATAAGTTTTCCGGGAGGAAGGAAATGCGCGGACTCGCTCGGATCGAGAGTTGGAAACAGCGGCTGCGACCGCGAAAGCAGCCGATCTGGACGGCACTGGTCGTCCTCGGATTCATGGTTTGGAGCTGCGGGGGAAGCGGCAACAGTGGTGGTCCCACAGATCCTTCCCCGACCTTGACCCTGACTCCCAATCCCACCACTACCACCGTGCTCGGCAACTCGCTGCTCACGGCTCGGGCCCTGCAGTCCAACGGCCAACCCGTAACGGCTGGCACCGCGATCGAGGTGAGCACCGATTTTGGCACCCTCGACGCTCGCGAGATCAACACCGACGCGCAAGGCATGGCCACCACCACCCTGCGCGGCAGCGGTGCGGTGGGCACTGCCACAGTGCAGGCGCGGCTCGGGGGAACGAACGTCACAGCGAACGCCACGGTTCGCTTCGGCAGCACCACTCGGGTGGTCCTGGTCAGCGCCAACCCCGCGGTCATCGCGCCCGACGGCAGTTCCACCTTGACCCTCACCGTCCGCAATGGCGACGACAGCCCAGCTCCGGGCACCGATCTCGAGCTGAGCACCACCCACGGCCGACTCGCCGCCGTCACCCTGCGCACCAATGCGTCCGGGGTAGCCACCACCGTGCTGCACGGCGACCGCCAGAGCGGCACCGCGCGCGTCACCGCACGCATCGCCGGCAGCACCGAGCAAGGCCAAGTCGACGTCGTGATCGGCACCGGGCGCACGCTCTCTTTGACCGCGGCAACAGCGCGCATCACCGCGACCGGTTCGACCGCGATCGAAGCCACGGTCCGCAATCTGGATGGCAGCCCCACGGGTGCGGGGATCGAGATCACCTTGAGCACCACCCTCGGCCGTCTCGACGCGTCTAGCCTGATGACCAACAGTCTGGGCGTGGCGAGCACCGTGCTGCACGGCGATGGACGGACCGGGGTTGCCCGGTTGACCGGCCGAGCGGCTGGCGCAGCCCAAGACGCGACCCTTGAAGTGGAGATCGGGAGCGGCTTGACCGTCCGCTTGAGCGCGGATGCGACCAGCATTCCCACCCAGGGCAGCGCCCAACTCACCGCCACGGTACAGAACGCCGATGGCAGCCCAGCACGCTCGGGGCTGCGCGTGCAACTGGCGACCACCTTGGGTCGGCTCAACAATTCAGGTCCTGCAACCGACAACCAGGGGATGGCGCAAACCACCCTGCGCGGCGATGGTCGGGCCGGGGTTGCGACCGTAACCGCCGAAGTCAATGGCGCAGCCCGTGCAGCCACCCTCCGGGTACGGATCGGCAGCGGGGTGACCTTGACCTTGAGCGCCAACCCGCCGGAAATCGATGCGGACGAGAGCACCCAGCTGCGGGTGACCGTGCGCAACGCTGACGGCACGCCCGTGGCCGCGGGCACGGTCGTCGAGCTGTTGACCACTTTGGGTCGACTGACCAGCTCAACGCCCGCCACCAACTCAGCGGGGGTGGCCATTTCCACCCTCGAAGCCCAGGGGCAGTCCGGAACTGCGACCGTAACCGCACGGCTGCCCGGGTTGGGCATCTCGGTTTCGCTCCAGATCCCGATCAGCGCGGCGGTTTAGCACCCGCAAAAGTGAAATCCCACGTATCATGAGGCAGCTGAGACGCGGGATGCTGGCCGGGGAAATCGCGGGGCGCTGCAGTCCTTGCCTAGCGGCTGCCGGGCTCTTGCGGAGGCGAGAACCGATTCCTCGCTGGACCGTTTTCACCTACAATGGATCCTAGCTGTTCCTCCTTGGGAAGCAGACACTGACTAAAGGCACTCCAATGAGTCTGGCTGAGATCCAATTTACCTCGCTCCTCCACCTCTCCTTAGAAATCTGCTTGTTTGCCGGCTTGATCCTGCTGCTGTTCCGCATACGCAATCGTTTTGGCTTTGGTCCGCTCTATGTTTTCATCGGCGCCAACCAGTACCTGCAGGCCGTGCTTTCCGGTGCTGTGCGACTCGATTTGGGCGGTGGCATTTCGGTGTCGGTGGGCTCGGTCGTGGTTTTCAGTTCGACCCTTTTTGCTATTTTATTGACATATCTACAAGAAGATATTCCACGGACCAGGTCCTTGATCTACGGTATCATTTTTGCTAATTGCTCCCTCACCGGCCTTTCCTGGTTGACCAACTACCAGATCAACACCCTGGCGGAAAGCCGACTCTTGAGTTTGCCGCAGGAATTGTTCACGATCAATCCCAGGTCGTTTCTCATCGGCACTGGGACGCTGATCGTTGATGCATTCTTGATCGTGATCCTCTACGAGTTCCTGTTGTCGAAAGCCAGGGGCTTGCCGATGGGCCTCCGCTTGGTGGCGACCTTGCTCTTTGTGCTCTATTTTGATGCGTTGATTTTCTCGACTGGTGCTTTTCTTGGCACCGCCCGTTTTGAGCGGATCCTGCTCAATCAGTTAGTCGGCAAGACGATTGCCGGGGTGCTCTATGGTCTCATCCTTTATCTCTACATCCAGTTGACAACTCGGCCGCAGCAGCCAGCAACGGAGATGGTGCCACCCGAAACCGGTATCTTTTCGATCGTGACCTTCCGCGAGAAATACCAGCAAGTCAAGCAGCAGCTGGCGACTGCTGAAGCAGCCAATTTGGCGAAGAACCGCTTTCTCGCCCACATGAGCCACGAGTTGCGGACACCGCTCAATGCGGTGATCGGGTTCACCAATGTCTTGCTCAAGAACAAGGCGGGTAATCTCCACCCCAAAGAACTGCTTTATCTCGAGAGGATTTTAGGTAATGGCAAGCATTTGCTCGCCCTGATCAACGGAATCCTCGATCTGTCGAAAGTCGAGTCGGGCCGTTTCGAGATTCAGGTAGAGAATTTTAGTTTGAATGACCTGGTTACCCAAACCGCGGGTGAATTGCGCGGCCAAGCTTTGGAAAAGCAGCTCGCGATCATGACCGACTTGCCGAAGTTCGAAGTGATCTGCACTTCAGATCGTTCGGTCTTGAAGCAAGTGTTGATCAATCTTTTGGGCAACGCGCTCAAGTTCACCGAGAAAGGTCGGGTCACCATCCGGATGAACGCAGACCCTGCTGGCCGCTCAGCGCTGAGCCTCGAAGTGATCGACACCGGGATCGGTATTCCCCCGGAAGATCTCGACCGCATCTTCGAAGCCTTCCGCCAGGCCCAGCTGGAAAACCGTGGACACTACGGCGGCACGGGCCTGGGGTTGGCGATCTCCCGCGCGCTGTGCGAACAACTGGGCTTCCGCTTGGAAGTCGAAAGCGAACCTGGCCGTGGGTCGACCTTCCGCATCGCCATGGCCTGAAGACTGCCCGCGCTCTCTGGGTACCGCTCTCCAGTTCCACCGACTTTGATTTTGGCCGATTGCGCCCTAAGCTCGGCGCAGAACCACGTTTTCCGCAGTCCGTTTCGGCTCAGCTGCGCGAAGATCTTGGACGGCATTCGGCGAGTAGCGCCCATCTACCCATCCCACTCAGGCTCCATTTTCGTCATCTCGTGACGAATTTCCAAAGAATCTGAGCTAAGATGGAAGTGTACACCGGACTTGATCGTGGTCGGGTGTTCCGTTCGTCTCTGCGGTCGAAAACGTGGCAGAGGTGCAAAGTACGGTCTTCTTCGAGGGGGTTGTCGTGGAAAGCGTGCCGATCAGTCAGGCCAAGAATCACCTGTCTCGCCTCTTGCGACAGGTGGCAAAAGGTGAAGAAGTGGTGATCACGCGGGGCAAGCTTCCCATCGCCAAGCTGGTCCCGATAGCACCCGCGATTCCGTTGGTTCGGCGGCAGCCTGGCCGGTTGCGTGGTAAGATCCAGATCGCTGCTGATTTCGACGACCCCCTGCCTGCGGACTGGACCGCAGCCTTAGGCAGCGATGACCCAGGCGATGACCCCGAAAAGGATCCTGGCTGACACTCACATTTTTCTGTGGTGGTTGAGCGACGACCCCCAGCTCAGCGCTCCATCTCGGGAGCAACTGGCCGACCCGCTCAACCGGGTCTACATCAGCGCGGTGTCGATCTGGGAAATCGCGCTCAAGGTCCAGCGAAAAAAGCTCGCTTTTGCTGGGGACCCCATCTCCGAAATAGCGACCAACGGTTTTATCGAACTCCCGCTCACCGCTCTCCATGCGGCGGAAGCAGGTCAGCTTCCCGGCCGTCGCTTTCACAAGGACCCGTTCGACCGCTTCTTGGTCGCGCAAGCCCGGCTGGAAGAGCTGGAACTGATGACTGCGGATCAGAAAATCTGGCAGTCTTACGGCCACCTGGTGCGCTTGCTGACACCCTGATCTACATTCTTCCTAGCCGGGCTGAGTCGATCAACCGTGGTGGCAACCCCCGCTGCCGCCGACTTCGCCGACCGCGAGAAGACTCTCATCCTGGTCCAACCCGGCCAGCCCAACCAGACCCTGGTCTCAAGGCGGTTTGCGCGCAGCCGTTCCAGGGTCTGTTCAAGCCAGTCGGCTATCGCGAGCTCACGGTCGAAAAAGCGCGGGGGGCGGTGCAGCGAGTGTGCTCGACGAAGGCTCTGGCGTCGAGTCGTTCGTCCGAGAGGTCGTACTCTGGGGTGAGGAGAAAAAGTCGGGGCGGTGAGTTCAGCTCCAACGGCGCTCGCGTTTGAGCCGGCCGAGGAGGATTTCCAGCTGCTCGGGACCCATCGCGTCCATCTCGGCACGGCGTGCAGGGTCGAGCGGGATGGCGAGCAACTCGCAAACCTCAGCGACGCTGCGGCGCAAGCCTGCGGTGAGTCCGCGGGTATGGCCCTCGGCGAGTCCGCGGGTATGGCCCTCGGCGAGTCCGCGGGTGTGGCCCTCGGTGAGTCCGCGGGTGTGGCCCTCGGCAAGACCTTGCTGGCGCCCGCGGGTCTCGCCCACCCGCTCGGCAAGCGAGATCGCACCGCGCGCGTCTTGCTCTGCGACCTTGGCGCGGTCGTAGGCGTCCCACTCCGCCGGGGTGAAACGCGCGGTGCGCGCCTGCTCTAGCGCGCTGCGGAACGGCTCGGCATCCAGCTCCGGGGGGATGACTTCGAGGTTTTCGGCGACGCGAAAGAAATGCGCCCAGCGCTCGACCGTGGTCTTGGCCGCGGCGCCCTGGGTGTACTTGGGGAGTTCGAGAAAAACGTACTGCACCTGAGAAAGCGCGAGGGCGCCGTGGTTCTGCTCCTGCATCCGCCAGCGGGAGAGCATCGGCACCGACGGCCCACCCGGCTGGGGAGGGGAGGGCCAGAGCTCGAAATCGCAGAGGGTCACCCCCACGACGTCGGAAAGATCGAGGTAGTGATCACCGCTGTGGATCTGCATCACGTAAGCCTTCGAGACGTTGTAGACCACCCGTTTTTCAAAGGCTTCGACATTGAGGATTTGCATCTCGACGACGTACTCGCGTCCTGCAAGGTCACGGCATTTGACGTCGACGATCGAGAGTTTGAGCTCGGCGACGGGGATCTTTTGCTCGGGGGAAAGGTAAGTGAGATCGGCGATGCGCTGCTCCCCTTCGAGTTCGAGCAGGGAATTGAGCAGCTCGACGAGCAAATGCTTGTTGGGCTCAGTGCCAAAGATGCGCTTGAAGACGAAGTCAGTTTTGGGGTCGGCGAACACAGGCCACATGCGCCCATGATAGCGCGGCCGCGAGCGAATCCGACGAGACGGGGTGAGTACTGCTTGAGGATCTTTGCAGTAACCTTGACGTTTACCCAGCGCAGACCTACACTGTCTCGGTCCATGGGCAAAGGATCGCCGTCACCCGCGAGTAAGCCTTGATCCTGGTGGTCATGATCAGAAGCAGAATCACCGCAAAGCTCTTCTTGCTGCTGACCACGGCTTGCTTGGGGGGCTGTCGCAGTCAGCCCGACGCCGACTTGGCGCTGCGATCGGAGCAGCCTGCTACGCCAACGACGGAGTCATCAGACCCGCTGGTGGCAGCCACCCCCGCGTTGCCGCCCGCGCCATCCTCCTCCGCTTTTCTCGAGCAGCGGCTGTTCGCTGCGGACGGCGCCCCCTTCGATCATCTCGGTTTTTCGGTGGCAGCGAGCCACGAAGTCGTGGTCTCGGGTGCGCGCTTTGCCGACCTGGGCTCGGCAGTGGATGCCGGGGCAGTGTATGTCTATACCCGAACTCCCACGGGTTGGCGGGAGCAAGCTAAGCTCTTAGCCAGCGATCCCTGGGAGCATGACCGCTTCGGCCATGCAGTGAGCCTCGACCGCGACACCCTCGTGGTCGGGGCGCATGCCCACCATGAACTTGGCCGGCGGCGCGGTTCGGTCTATGTGTTCGCACGGCAGCAAGGAACTTTTCGTGAGCAAGCACGGCTGGCCCTGCCGGATTCGCCCCGCTTCGGACATGCGGTAGCGGTCAGCGGCGACTGGATCGCGGTGGGCGCACCCGGTGAACTCGTGGCGGACCAGCCCGCGGGCGCGGTTCATGTGTTCCGCCGAGCTGGATCCAGCTGGCAAAAGGCAGCGCGCTTGACCGCCCACGACGCGGCCGCGCATGACCTCTTTGGTATTTCCGTGGCAATCGACGGCGATCTGATCGTGGTCGGCGCAGCCGCTGATGATGAAGCCGGCAGCATGACCGGTGCGGCTTACGTCTTCCGCTGGGCCGATTCCCGTTGGCAGCAAGAAGCCAAGCTGCTGGCAAATGACGCCGCAGCCTTAAACGAGTTCGGCAAAGCGGTCGCGATCGCGGGCGCGACCGTGGTCGTGGGTGCTGAAGGAGCGGCTGCCGATGTCGGCAAGTTCACCGGAGCAGCGTATGTTTTTGCTCGCCCAGGCGACACCTGGCAGCAGGAGGCCAAGCTGCTGGCCAAGGACCGCCGAGCTGCTGACCGGTTCGGCAATGCGGTCGCAATCGACCAAGAGACGATCGTGGTCGGCGCCCACTTCGCCGACGACGCTGGCCTGGGTTCGGGTGCGGCCGTGGTCTTTCACCGCGTGGCTGGTGCGTGGCAGGAGGAGGCCCGGCTGGTGCCAGCCGAGTCTTCCGCTGGCGAAGAGTTTGGCAACGCGGTCGCCGTTTTTGGCCCCACCCTGGTGATGGGCGCGCTGCGCGCCGGACCCCAGGGCACGGCAGCGGGTTCGCTCTCGCTGTTCGAACGCACGGCTCCACCGCCTGACCACGAACCCCAATCAAAACCCTAGCCACCGAGGTGACCATGCCGCAAACTTTCCCGGTTCCCCAGTACCTCTTTTCCCGTCTCCTGGCCGCTCTTGTCACGCTGGTCCTGGGCACGGCCAATGCCTCTTGGGCAGCGACTTTTGCGGTCGATCCCACCGCCTCAGGGTGCAACAGCAGCGGCCGTCCCTTCTGCACGGTGCAGGCTGCCCTCGCGGCCAGCGCCGCGGACCCTGACCCGGTCATCACCCTCGCACCGGGCCGGCACCTGGCCAATTTGCGCATCGCTCGTCCGGTCACCCTGGTCGGCGCGGGTGCTGATCAGTGCTTCCTCGACGGTGGCGGGGCAGGTCGGGTGCTGCTGATCGAGCCGGCAGCGCGCGTTCTGGTGCGCGGCGTGACCATCACCGGTGGGCGGCTGGAAAAAGAGCTGGAACGCGATGGCGGTGGCGTTTGGAACTTGGGCACCTTGACCCTAGAGCGCTGCACCGTGGCCGACAACGTGGCGATCGATGATGGCGGCGGGATCCGCAATGACGGCGCTTTGACCCTCTCCGAGTGCCGGGTCGAAAACAACCGCGCGACCCGTTGGGGGAGTGTGGGCGGCGGCATCTACAACCCGGTGATCGTGGGTACTCCCACCCTCGAGATCATCGCCAGCACGATCAGCGGCAACGTGGCTGGGGATCACGGCGGTGGGCTGTGGTGTGAGAGCGACGTCACCGTCCGCCAAAGCACGATCAGCGGCAACCGCGCCGCACACACCGGCGGCGGGATCCGCAACAACGGCAACTTGACGGTGATCGCCAGCACAATCGCCTGGAATCAGGCAGGCACCACGGGTGGGGGCATTTACAATCTGGGCACGGCCTCGCTCGCTCAGTCCATTTTGGCCAAAAACACTGCGGCCGAAGGTGCTGCTGACTGCCACGGTCGCTTTGCCGCGCACAGCCGCAACCTGGTGCAAGAAGCTGGCGGCTGCGAACTGTTGCCGCGGGAAGGCAACCTGTGGGGTATCGATCCCGAGCTAGGCCCCCTGGCAGATCATGGCGGAGCCACTTCGACCCACGCCCTGGCCAGCGCTAGCCCAGCGATCGACGCAGGTGACCGCGGAACTCCTTGCACTGGAACGGATCAGCGCGGAAACCCACGGCCAGCCGACGGCGATCGTGACGGCCAGCCGGTTTGCGATCTCGGAGCCTTCGAAGCAACGTCTAGGGCAGACGGAACCCCTTGAGATCCGCCGCCCACGAGTCGACTCACCGGCGGGATGCTTCGGCGTCGCTCAGCGCTTGGGACTTGGGCTTGGGTTTCAACGTGGCGAGTTCCGCGCGGATCGCCTGGGCCTCTTGCATGCCAGCGAGAAACTCCTCCTCCGTGATCGTCACCATGTCCTCGCAAGTGCCGGGATCGAAAATCCAGCAGCGATAGTCGAGGAAGTCCTCGGGGGTGATGCACGGACCATGCTGCTTTTCCTGAGCCGCCCCCGTTCCGGGCTCTTCGTTGTGGGCGCTCATCACGCTGAACGGTTTTTGGAAAGCCACCGTGATGTTGCGGGGGGGAATTTCCATCACCCCGCGCGCCATCGCGACCCCGGGCCGCTG
>CAZCOV010000146.1:3739-14053 GCA_964499975.1 uncultured Thermoanaerobaculia bacterium | reverse complement strand
AAAGATCACCCCGTCAGCCCCTTTGAGGATCAGCTTGCGGCTGGCGTCGTAGAACACCTGGCCGGGAACTGTGTAGAGGTGAAAACGCGTGGTGAAACCGCGGATCGTCCCCAAATCGAGAGGTAGAAAATCGAAAAACAGCGTGCGATCGGTTTCGGTTGCCAGTGAAATCATCTTCCCTTTGGCTTCCGGGGCGGTCTTGCCATAGATGTATTGCAGGTTGGTCGTCTTCCCGCCCAGGCCAGGGCCGTAGTAGACGATCTTGCAATTGATTTCTTTCGCCGCGTAGTTGATGAACGTCATGGGGTGTGCTCAGTCACTGAACAGTGCATCGATGTCTTCATCGGTGATTTCGGAGAACGGAGTGGGTGCGCCCAGGTTGTGGCCGACGCTGGCTTTTTGCGCCATGACGTCGAAGATCTTTTCGAACTCACTGCCCGCGCGTTTGACCCGCAGCCGCACCAGACCCAGCGAAGAACGCTCGTCGAAGATGACCAGCAGGATAGCCCGTTTTGCCACGATCGAGATGTGGATGTGGTCGCGCTGGCCCTCGTGAAAGAGGACCGAGAACTCACGCTCGCCGATCAGCTTAGCCAGGCTGTCGGTGGCCGCGACATTGCCTGCCGTCAAAGAGGCGAGCGATGTCGTGTCGAACTGGTCGATTTCACCTTCGGCTGCCATCTGCTGGCCGTTCTTGTCGATCAAGAACACGGCCTTGGCGTTGGCGTCGTGCCGGAGACGCCGTAATACCTCTTCTAGCAGATGAATTTCTTCTTCGTACAGTACGAGATCCATAGATGACATAGCCTACCTCTCGCGGGTGAGCGGAAGATATAGCACAGCCGCCTCAGGCCGTCAAAGCCGGTGTGCGGCAATGCAAAAGAGTTCTCCGTCCAGGCGCCTGCGGGTTAACGAAAAAGCCGCCAACCGGTCAGGATATCCGTCTCCATCAAGATCAGTTGATCCCCATCCACCCGATGAATGAGGGGCACCGGAGCACATCCGCCTCGACCGTCGTTGATTTCGGCCAGGCGGAACGCTTTGTCGCAAGCATTGCACGTGAGCCACTCATCCGCCGCGCCTGGAGCCCCCTCCGTGCCCCGGGCTTCGACGCGATAGCCCCGCTTCTTTTTGTAGCAAACCTCGTTCGCATCGAAAGCGACCTGGAGGGTGCCTTGATGGTCGCGGCCGACAAAGAACTTGACTTCTTGATTGCCGGTGTTGAGGAAGCGGAAAAAGCGCACCTGCCGATTTCCCAGCTCACTCAAAGCGATGCGCACTTCCCCGCGTTGGTCCGGGCTGACCCGCTCGTAGCTTTGCTCGAAGCGGCGGTGGAGCGCGTACTCGGCAGCGAGGACCGCACCCATGAACAGCAAGACCGCGAAAAGGCCCGAAGCCGGCGTCAAACGCATCGGGCCTCATTTTGGTCGATTTGCTAGCAGATCGCAAGCGCTTCGCGCAAAGATCAAAAATAGGTGGCGAACCCCAGCACCAGGCGCCGGGGTCAAGTTGATCCGGTCGCCCGGCGGAGTCGCTTGGGAGCTACCTGGTACCAGGCCAGGGTGAGGGCCTCATGCACGGACTCGGCACGCGCTGCCGCGAGGGTCACGCGGGTATAGCCGCGCTGCCCCCAAGCACCGGCTGCTGGCGTGAAGACTGCAGGTTCAGCTTGGATCAAGACTTCCTGCTGATCGGGCGAGAGCTTGACGACCCCCCACAAGAGGTCGGGCCCGAGCGTGGCAAAGATTTTCCCGCCCACCCGAAAGTCCGGATGGTTCATGTGGCTCGACTCGGACGTTTCAGGAAAGCTGAGCGCCAAGGCGCGAAATTCGTCGGGGGTCATGGTCTGTCTCAGCTGGCTCACTCAAAGTCGATTCGGGTGACCTCTTCCCAGGGGATGTACTGTGGCTCGCTGCCGTCCTTGAGGACGACGATTCCTGCGTTGTTCTCGTCCACGTCTGCGGTCTCTCCGAGTTCGAGTTCGAGCCCGGAGCGCAAGATCACCTGGCTCGAGTCGTCGCTCTTGGGAACCACGGCGGCGACTTTGGCCAGCGGAATGCTGTACTCCAGGCCGCGCTGCTTGCCATTGAGCAGCTCCCAGGTTTCGCTCTCGTCAACATCATAGACCAGCTGACCCTTGGCGGTCTGACCACCTTTGGTCGTGACCGTCCCGCGCAAGGGGCGACCCGGCAGGAACTCGGCATAGGAGGGGCCGCTGCCCGGTGGGTCGGCGAACTCGAGCCGATCGAACACGCTCCACTCCACGAGCACGCGGCCAAAGCGCGGATCTTCGACGAAAATGCCGCGATTGTCGTCGTCGACGTCGTTGGTGCCGTCGAGGATCAGCTCGCGGCCGTCTTTGAGCACGATGCGCGAGCTGCCGTGGGAGCGGCGAGCGATGGTGCGGATTTTGCCCATTTCGAGCGAAAGGTCTCCATCGCGGCTTTCGCCGTCGAGTTTGTCGCTGGTGACGCACTCCTGGCGATCCCACTGGATGAAGCCGCGGAACTCGCCTTGGGTGGTGTAGACCGTGCCGTAGAGGCGCTGGACGTCGACCCGCAAGTCAGCGGGAGTGGGCAGGAACTCGACTTTGTCGATGCTGTCCTCATCGAGTTCGATCTCGCCCACCCCGGGATCCCAGACCACCACGTTCTCGTCCGCATCGCCGCTGTCATCGACTTCGATCTCGGTGCCGTTGCGCAGCACCAGGAGCGTTCCATGACGGCTGCGGCGGATCTCCCGCAGGTCGCCAAACTGGGCCACCAACTGGCGTCCGCTGTCGTTCCAGTGGATCCCGATGGTGATGCCAAAAACCTTGATCGGTTCGCGTCGCGAGCGGTGCGCGCGGGGGACCATGTCTTGGTAGGGGAGTTCTTCCTTGGAGGCATCGAAATGGTCGCCCCAGAATGCTTCTTCGCCGTCCCAGCGGAGTCGGCCCTGATACGTGGTGCCGCTGCGGGTTGTGACCTTGCCGTAGAGGAAGCCCTGGGGGCTGTTGGCAGCGCTGGGGGGAGCTGCTTCGGGAGGGACGGCGGCAAGGGTGCTGGCCAGAAGCCAGCTGGCCAAAAGCAGTCCAGCGGGACGCTCCAGGCGTTGACGCAGCGTGAGGTTGGCGTCAGCCGAGCAGGATTTGCGATTCACGGGGTGCCTTCCTTTCCTATCAGGTGCCAGCAGGGCTGGCGAGTCGTTGGGGTTCAAGGTTCTTGGGATTAGACGTTCTGCCGGACGTCCGCCGTGCGTTCGGGCTGGCTTTCTTCCCGCTTGGGCCTTTCCTGCCGATCGTTGCCGTCATCGCTGATGCCTTCGTCGCTGCGTAGGTGCTCGGCCACAGCGAGCATGACCTCTAACATCTGGCGTTGATAGCGGCGGTCGGCCTTGAGCAGTTCAGCGGTCAAAGCGATGAATCGCGCTTCCGTCATTTGGCCGCGGTCCCCTTCGAGCACCAGCTCAAGGCTGTCGCCGAGGCTGTCGCCGAGGCTGTCGCCAAGGCTGTCGCGGGCCGGGCGGCTCGGTTGCAGCGGTTGGATCAGCCACAGGCCCAGCCCCAAGAGCAGAGCCGCAGCCAACGTCCCCAACAGCTGCCAGGGGCGGACCGCGGGTTTTGGGGTGAACCGGCTGGCCGATGCAATTCTCTGCCACACCACTGCCGGTGCAGTTGCCAGCGGGGCCGCCCAGACCTGGTCTAAGTCCACGTTTTCAGAAATATGCTGACGCTCAAAGGCCCCAGCATCCCCGTCAGCTGCGTTACGCTCGCTGCGGCGTACCGGAGGGTACGCCTCGCTCCCAAGCCTTGCTGACGGGGCGCTGTGGCCTTCGAGATGCGTCACCGTATTTCTGAAAACGTGGTCTAAGGCGCGCGCTTCTTGGTAGAAAGCGCTGCAGGTCGGGCAAGTGATCAGATGATCGAGGGTGACTTTGAGCTCAGCAGTGGGCAGTGCACCGTCGATCAAGGCAGAAATGGCAGTTTCAGCGGTTTCACAGTTGATTTTTATGGTCCTGATTTTCATGGTCCACTCCGAAAGCTGCATGGGCTAGCCCGCGAGTGCGGCGAGCAGATCTTTTCCGAGGTCATCCAAGATGCGACGGCGCGCTCGATAGATGTTGACCTTGACTTGAGGCAAGCTCCAGCCGGTCATGGTCGCGATTTCGTGGTAGCTGTGTTGGGCCACGATACCCAGCTCAAAGGCCCGGCGATGGTCTGCGCTCATTTGCAAGACCACCCGAGAGATGTCCGCGCGCAACCGGCTCAAGATCGCGTCTTGCTCGGGGGAGGGCGAGGTCGCGCCTGGCTCCTCAACCGGCGTTTCTTCGAGTGACGAGAAAAGTTGCGGCCGCCGGCTTTGATTGATCAAGAGGTTGTGGGCGATGCGGAACAGATAGGCGCGGACGTCGCCGTCCTGGCGGAACGAGTCGGCACGGATCGCCCGCACAAAGGCTTCTTGCAGCAGGTCTTCAGCTTCCTCACGACGGCCCAGGCGGCGCTGCAAAAAGGCGAGCACCGCCGGGCCGTGTTGGTGGTAAGCGGTCTGCCAAAATCCTTTGGGGTCGCGTTCGGCGATCGGTTGCGGGTTGCTCATACGACAACTACAACCCAGAAGTCGTCTGGATGTTACAGCTTGGTATTACAGCTTGGTATCACAGCGTTGATGTTACAGCGGCGGGGCAAGCGTAGGCAGTACAATACCTCGCGGCTCCGTCGTGGGGTGGGGGAGCGCTCCTCGGTTGGGGATTCCTCGCCCGCCCTGGAATTTCTGCAAGAGGAGGTCGAGATGAAAGAAGCCAGCTCCTGGCCGGACGGTAAGCCGGACAGTAAAAAAATTCCAGTCGCTGTGCTCGGCGCCACCGGCAGCGTGGGCCAGCGGTTTGTCAGCTTGCTCGCCGCGCACCCCTGGTTCGACCTCGTTGCCTTGACCGCGTCACCCCGGTCGGCGGGGAAACCCTATGCCGAGGCAGTGCAGTTGTTGCAAGCGACCCCGCTGCCGGAACGCGCGGCGCAACTCACCCTAAAGCTCACCGAACCTGCGGCAGTGCCCGCCTGCCCGCTGGTTTTCTCGGCGCTTGACGCCGATGTCGCAGGTTCAGCGGAAACCGCGTTCGCCGCAGACGGGCGGGTGGTGGTGTCAAACGCGCGCAATCACCGCATGGACCCCGACGTCCCCTTGCTGGTACCCGAAGTCAACCCCGAGCACCTGGCCTTGGTCGGTCGTCAGTCGTTTGGCCGTGGTGCGATCCTGACCAACCCCAACTGTTCGACCATCGGGCTGGCCTTGGCGCTCAAGCCGCTCGCCGATGCTTTTGGGCTCGAACGCGTGCAAGTGGTGACCTTGCAAGCGGTGTCCGGGGCCGGGATCCCAGGGGTTCCGAGCTTTCAGCTGCTGGATAACTTGATCCCCTACATCGCGCGCGAAGAGGAGAAGATCGAGCAAGAAACGCAAAAGATCCTCGGTCACTTGCCGGAGGGTGGCAGCGCGGTTTTGCCGCACGGGCTCAAGATCAGCGCGGCGTGCAACCGGGTGGCGGTGATCGACGGGCACACTCTGTGTGTGTCCGTGGGTCTGGGGCAAAAAGCGAGCGCGGAGGAGGTCCGCGCAGCTTGGGAGAATTTCCGCGGAGAACCCCAACGCCTGGGTCTGCCGTCGGCCCCCGCCCGGCCGATCGTTTACCTGGACGGCCCGGACGTGCCGCAGCCGCGACTCCACCGCGATTTGGGCGGGGGGATGACCACTTCGATCGGCCGTTTGCGCCCGTGTCCGCTCTTCGATTTCAAGTTTGTGGCGCTGTCGCACAACACCTTGCGCGGGGCAGCCGGCGGCGCGCTGCTGGTCGCTGAGTTGGCGGTCGCCCACGGCCAAGTTGATGCCTGAAAGGGCCCCAGAACAACGTCTGACGCCGCAACTCGAGGTCGTATGAGCCCGTGGATTCGCGCTTTTGCTCCGGCCACCGTCTCGAACGTCAATTGCGGGTTCGATGTTTTTGGTTTCGCGCTCGCCGGAATGGGCGACGTGGTCGCGGTGCGGCGGACGGCACAGCCGGGAGTCCAGCTGCGCGAGATCCAGGGAGACGCCGGGCGTCTGTCCCGCGATCCCACGCGCAATACAGCCACGGTCGCGGCAGCGCACCTGCTCCAAGCAGCGGGGCAGTCTGCGGTCGGCGTGGAGCTGCGGCTGTTCAAGGGGATGCCGCTGGCGAGCGGCATGGGGTCGAGCGCCGCAAGTGGGGTGGCCGCGGCTGTGGCGGTCACGGCTTTGCTCGACCTGGACCTGCCGCGCGCAGAGTTGCTTGCGGCCGCGGTCGAAGGAGAGCGCATGGCCTGCGGTTCGGCCCATGCCGACAATGCCGCACCCTCGCTTTTTGGCGGCTTTGTGCTGGTGCGTCCAGCCGCTGTGCCGCCGGTGGTCAGTTTGCCGGTCCCCCCTGGGCTGACCACTGTGGTGCTCAAACCCGATCTCGAAGTCAACACAGGGGAAGCGCGCGCGCTGTTGGGCGAGCACGTGGCTCTGCGCCAAGCCGTGGTCCAGTGGGGCAATGCCGCGGCCCTGGTGGCCGGACTTTTCCGCAACGACCACCAACTCATCGCGAGTGCGCTGGTCGACGTGGTGGCCGAGCCGGTGCGGGCTGCCTTGGTGCCCGGCTTGGCCGAAGTGCGCCGCGCCGCTTTGCGCGCTCACGCTTTGGGGTGTGGCCTGTCCGGCTCGGGTCCCTCGATCTTTGCGCTCTGCAGCCACCCGGACCAGGCTCCTGCCTTGGCCGCCGAGATGGTTGCGGCGATGACCGCAAGCACGGGCCGATCCGCCCAAGCCTTGATCTCGCCGGTGGGTGCGCCGGGGGCTCGGGTTTTACTCCCCGGAGAAGAGCCGTGGAGTACGTGAGCACCCGCGGGGGGAGGGGCGTCGACCTCGGCACGGCGGTCCGGCGGGGTCTCGCACCCGACGGTGGCCTTTACTTGCCGCGTTCGATCCCACCTCTGTCGGCGGACTTCTGGGCGGCGCTTCCCGGCCGCGACCTGGTGGCGACCGCCAAAGGCATGCTCGCCCCGTTTTTGTCCCCGCTGCCGCCTGAAAGCCAGGAGCGGGTGATCCGCGCGGCGCTCGATTTCCCTTTGCCGTTAGTCGAGCTCGAACCTGGAATTTACCTGCTCGAGCTGTTTCACGGCCCGACTTTGGCGTTCAAGGACGTGGGCGCGCGATTCCTAGCCCGCTTGCTCGCCGAGCTCCGGGTCCCCGCCGGCCGTGCCCTGCCGTTGACCGTGCTGGTGGCGACTTCGGGCGATACCGGCAGTGCTGTGGCCCAGGCTTTTCTCGGCGTTTCTGGCACCCGCGTGGCAGTGCTTTATCCCGCGGGCAAGGTCAGCGCGCTCCAAGAAAAGCAGTTTGCGACGTTGGGGGAAAACGTCCAGGCTCTCCGCATTGCCGGGACTTTCGACGACTGCCAGCAGCTGGTCAAGCAGGCGCTGGCCGACCCTGACCTGCTGGCGCAGCTGGATTTGACCTCGGCCAATTCGATCAATGTCGGGCGGCTGCTGCCACAGATGGTGTACTACGCGCAGGCGGTGAGCCAGCTCCCGCGCGGGTCAGAATCCCCCGTGTTTGCCACCCCGAGCGGCAATTTCGGTAATCTGACTGCGGGAATCCTGGCGGCACGCCTCGGTCTGCCCTGCCGCGGTTTTGTCGCGGCAACCAACTGCAACGACGTGGTCCCGCAATACCTGGAGAGCGGGCGATTCGTGCCGCGGCCGTCCCGCCCCACCTTGTCGAGCGCGATGGACGTGGGGCACCCGAGCAATTTCGACCGCTTGCTCGCCCTCTTCGGCGGGGCGCACCCGGCGATGCGGGCCGAGATCCGCGGCAGTGCGCACGACGATGCTGCAACCCTGGAAGCGATCCGCCGGGTGGACCGCGAGCGCGGTTATTTATTGGATCCCCACACCGCGGTCGGCTACCTCGGACTGCGCGTTGCCCTGGCGGCAGATCCCGGGCCGGGCATCGTGCTCGCCACGGCTCATCCCGCCAAGTTTCGGGAACACCTCGAACCGCAGCTCGGCCGGTCGATCCCTTTGCCCAATCGCCTTGCTGCCTGCTTGGAGCTTCCCAGCCTGGCCCTCCCCTTGCCCGCGGACTTCACCGCTTTCAAACAGTTTCTACTCACCTGGACCGATTGATCGATCTGCGGAGGTTGCCCCATGCTTGCTGTCTTGCCGCCGACCCCTGGACAAACCGCCCCTCAGCTTGGCGAGCAGCCAGCCCCCGTGCCCGCTGCTGGCGAAGTGCTGGTCGACGTCCGCGCTTGCGCCCTCAATCGCGCGGACCTGCTACAGCTGCGCGGTCATTACCCACCCCCTCCGGGAGAAAGCCCGATCCCCGGCCTCGAGTGCGCGGGCACGATCCGCCGTCTGGGTCCAGGGGTCCACGGCTTTCAAGTCGGCGACCGGGTGATGGCCTTGCTCGCGGGCGGTGGTCAAGCCGAGCAAGTGGCCGTGCCGGTCGGCCAGCTGATGCCAATCCCCGCCGAGTGGAGCTTTGCGCAAGGCGCGGCCTTGCCCGAAGTGGCGCTGACCGCCTGGACCAACCTGGTTTTCGAGGGAGGATTGGTCGCCGGTGAAAGCGTGCTGATCACGGCTGCAGCTTCGGGCGTCGGCACGTTTGCGGTCCAGCTCGCCCGCCAGCTCGGAGCCCGCGTCCTGGTCGCGGGACGACACCTCGAGCGGCTGCAGCCCTTGCAAGAGCTGGGCGCCGAGGGAGCGTTCTTGCTCGATTCCAGCCTGGCCGGAGCAGTGCGGCAGGCGACCGGCGGGCAGGGCATCGATTTGATCTTGGACCTCGCGGGCGGACCAGGTCTCGGGCCCAGTTTGGCAGCCTTGGCCCCAGGCGGGCGCCTGGTGCTGATCGGATTGCTCGCGGGGGCGACCGCAGAAATCCCCCTCGACCTGCTGCTCAGCCGCCGACTGCGGCTCATCGGCTCGGTCCTCCGGGGGCGCTCCCGCCTGGAAAAAGCTGCCTTGATCCGCGATTTTTGGGCTTTTGCCGCAGCTCGGCTCGCTCGCGGAGAACTGCGTCCGGTCATTGATCGGGTGTATCCCATGACAGAGATTGCTTCAGCCTATGCCCAGCTGGCCGCCGGTGGGGTTCTCGGCAAATTGGTGCTGACCTTTCCTGATCCGCGCTGAAGTCGGTCCGAACGGACGACAGCCCCAGAAATCACCCCCCAGAAACCACCCCCCAGAAATCACCGTAAAACCATTCGATAAAAACCTTCGATCAGGGGGTTGACAACTCAGACGTCGTGTCTTATCTTAATTCAGACAGGTCGTCTGACGACATTCGTCTGGACGGTGGAGGTAAAGCTGATGCGCCCTGTAGCCGACGTGACCGATGCTGAACTGGCGGTACTCAAAGTCTTGTGGGAGCGCGGGCCTACGGCCATCCGCGAAATCGCCGGCGAGCTCTACCCCGGCGGGACGATCGCCCACTACGCCACCGTGCAAAAGCTGCTCGAACGGCTCGAAAGCAAGCAGTGCGTCGCGAGCGAGCGCACGGGGCGAGCGAATCTCTACCAAGCCATGGTCGATCGCGAAGGCTTGATCGCGCACCGCTTGCAAGCCACGGCAGACCGTTTGTGTGCTGGCTCGTTGACCCCGCTTCTAACCCATCTGGTGGGTTCTGCGCAACTGTCACCCGTCGAGCTGCAAGAGCTGCGGCAACTGGTCGATCAGCTGGATCCCCAAGGAGGCCGCCGATGAATCTCTCCTTCTCTACTTGGTCGGGGATGGCGTTGTGGATCGACAGATGGACGGACTTCCTGCTGATCCAGGCAGGCGGAGCCGTGGCTTTGGCCATACTGGTCGTGCTGATCACCTGCCGGATCCGCCACGGTGCGATCGTCCACGGATTGTGGGTTTTGGTCTTGCTCAAACTGCTGATTCCCGGCTGGCTTGCCTTGCCGATCTGGCCGGCCTTGCCCTCGTCCCGAACCATCACCCCGGCAAGGATCCCGGTGCACGACTTCGCCCCTGCGGTCCCGCAAGCGGCTGCGCTCCCGGCTGAACTCGTCGAGCTGGCGAGCGCTGGTCGATCGTCTGCGCCGGCGCTGCCGACCGCCGTGGCGACCTCTCCGCCCCCGCGAGCATCGCTCCCTCGCCTCGACTTTGCCACCCTGCGCACCGCCCTCGGCGCTGGCGCTCTGCTCGGGACCGCGTTGTTCCTGGTGCTGGCCATCCGCCGCGCGCGCTGCTTTGCCCGTCTGCTCGACGCCCGTTTGCCCGGCGCCCGTTTGCCCGGCGCCCGTTTGCCCGGCGCCCGTTTGCCCGGCGCCCGTTTG
>CAZCOV010000146.1:0-3639 GCA_964499975.1 uncultured Thermoanaerobaculia bacterium | reverse complement strand
CCCGGCGCCCGCCTGCCCGGCGCAGCCGGTGCAGTCCCTCCCTGGTTAGAAGAACGAGTCACGGCTCTGGCCAGCGGGCTGAACTTGCGCCGGATACCCCAAGTGCGCTGTGTGACTGCGCTGGTTTCGCCGCTTTTGTGGTGGCGCCGAGGGCGAGTCGAGCTGGTGCTGCCCAACGCGCTCTTGTCCCGGTTGACGCCAGCTGAACTCGACGCTGTCTTGGTGCATGAGCTGGCCCACTACAAACGTCGCGATCACTGGGTGCGCCTCGTGGAATTCGCGGCGGTGGCGCTTTTCTGGTGGCTACCGCTGGTCTTCTGGGCCCGCCGCGCGCTCCGCCACGCGGAAGAGCAGGCTTGCGATGTGTGGGTCCGGCACTTGCTACCCGGTCAAAGCCAGGCCTACGCCCGGGGGCTGCTCAAAACCCTCGAACTCCTACAACCGACCCTCCCCGTCCCCCCATCGCAGCTCGTCTGTACCCTCAAACCCCACTCTGAATGGAAAGAGAGGTTAACCATGATCGTGACCGGAAACATCCCTCAGATCCTCGCCCCTTGGCAGCGCCGGACGTTGTGCGCGCTCGCCCTAGTGGTCTTGACCCTGCTCCCCACCCGCGCCCAGGAACCTGCTCCTGCCGCGCCCGAAGCTCCGCCAGCGCCCGAAGCTCCTGCCGCGCCCGAAGCTCCTGCCGCGCCCGAAGCTCCTGCCGCGCCCGAGGCTCCTGCCGCGCCCGAAGCTCCTGCCGCGCCCGAGGCTCCTGCCATCCCCGCAGCTCGCGCCGTCCCCGCCGTCCCTGCAGTCCCCGCCGTCCCTGCAGTTGCTGGCGTCCCCTCGGTCGGCAAGACTCCGGCGGTTGCCCCCGTTCCTGGGGTGTTTCCCGTGCCCGCTGCAGCACCAACTCCACAGGCAACTCCTACTCCAGCAGTAACTCCCACGAAAGCAACGACTCCAGCAGCCGCTCCTCATCCAGAAGCAACGCCTGCGCTGGCGACGTTTCCGCCGACCCCAGCTCCTCGGGCAGCCGCTGGTCCAACTCCAGGCGTGGGGTCCAGCCCTGCGGTAGCGCCTGCTCCGGGCCCGCGACCGAGCTTACCCCCGGTTGCCGTCCTGGCTTGGGCTGCGCCCACCGCACCGGACCTGCCACCTGAAGCCGAGTTTTCCAGTCAGATGGAGCGCTTACAGCATCAGATCCTGGCGCTGGAATCCCAAATGCAGGAGTTGCGGCAGCAGCAGCTCGAGTTGCAAGCCGCACATCAGCAGGCCATCAACGAGACGCAGCTGGCGGAGTTCGACCGAGCTGCGCAAGAACTCGCCGCGGCTGGCCATGAAGACCAAGCGCAAGTTCTGCGGGCGCAAGCCGAAGTATTACGGGCTCAGGCCGCGGTCGATGGGCAGCGCCTAGCCCTGGAGCGCGAGAGTATGGAGCGTGCCCGTGCCGATTTGCGCGCGGCTAGAGAGCAGCAGCGGACCGCTCGGCGCGAAGCTGCTGAGCAGGCTCGGCAAGACCGCCGTCGCAGCCGGGAGGACGCCGCTGCTGCTGCCATCGAAGCGCGCGAGCAGGGCGTAGAAGTGCTGCGCATCAAGGCCCGCCTCGAAGCTCTGCGCACTGCCCGCAACCAAGCCACCGGCCCTGAAATCAACCGTCTCGACGAAGAAATCAACACCCTCGAACAACTGCTCGACGATATTCAGGCGAAAGAGAAGTAAACCGCGAGCAGGTGGCTGGCACCTGATAAGCGCCTGATAATCAAGGTGGCTGGCACCCCGCACAAGGTGGCTGGCACCCCGCACAAGGTGGCTGGCACCCCGTACAAGGCACCCCGACAAGGTGGCTGGCACCTCGCGTGAGTCGACTCACCGTGCGCGGGTGGTTCCGGTTTGACCCTGGTAGTGGCTGGACGAGCCCGGCTCGCCGTAGGCGATTTCGGGCTCGCTTTCCATGCAGATGAAGATCAGCTGGGCAATGCGTCGACCAGCGTCGAGGACGAAAGGCGCGGGTCCCAGGTTTTGCAATTCCAGGGTGATGTTGCCTGCAAACCCCGGATCGCACCAGCCCGCGAGCGAGTGGTTGATCCACAATCGGCCCAGCGTTGATTTCAACTTGAGGTCGCAGGCCACCTCGCGCGGGATGCGCACAAATTCGAGAGTCGACGCGAGGACCACTTCGCCAGGGAAAAGTTTGATGTGGGGAGCGGTGAATTCTTCAGGATCACGGGTGGGGCAAATCCAGTGATCGCTCAGACGGACATCGTAGCTCGCAGCATTGACTTGCGCGTCCTCGAAGGGGAGCACGCCCCCCTGGCGGCCCCAGGCGCGAATCCAGGAATCGGGCTTGATCACGGCGACTGCAAGCGAACTCGGCAATCCCGCGGCTAGCGGAAGAACACCGGGCTGCCTATGTCCTCTCGGTGGATGGTGTCGATGAAGCGGATCATGCTGGTAGCAGGTGACATGAACAGCGAAGAGGTCCGCCGGCCACCGCCAAAAAAACGTACTCCGCGCAACAATTCGCCATCGGTGACCGCGGTGCAGCTGATCACGATCCGCTGACCTGGCGCGAGGTCTTGGCTGGTCAGGATCCGCTGACGGACCGCGGTGGTGAGCGATCCCAGCTGCTCGGCTTCGGCAGGGCCTGCCGGGGCGAGTCGGGCTTGGATCTCGCCACCCAAGCAACGGATCGCAGCAGCGATGACCACGGCCTGGGCGGCTGCGCCGCTGCCCATCAGCGCGTGGACCCCGGTGCCCCGCACCGCCACGGAAATCGCAGCCGAAAGTTCGCCGTCGGGGATCAGACGGACGCGAGCGCCGGCGGTGCGCAAATCAGCGATCAGCTGCGCGTGCCGGGGGCGGTCGAGCACCACCACCGTCAAGTCGCCGACTTCTCGGCCAAAAGCTGCGGCGATGTTGCGCAAGTTTTCGGGCACCGGCGCGTCGAGGTGGACGACGCCGCGGGCGGTCGGCCCGACCACGATTTTCTCCATATGGACGACTGGGGCTGGGAGCAAGCCCCCGCGCTCTGACGCCACCAAGAGCGAAATCGCGCCGGGCGCACCCGTGGCGCACAGCGTCTTGCCTTCGAGCGGCAGGACGGCGAGGTCCAAGCCAAATCCGTCTGCTGCGTCCTGGCGCGAGCCCACCATGGCACCGGTGCGCAGGGGATCGTCAGGCTCTTCTGCGGGATCTTGTGGTGGATCCGCGCCGACCACGACCCGCCCCGCGATCGCCAGTTGCTCCAGCGTCTGATGCATGGCCTGGGCTGCGATCTGGGCAGCGCGCTGCGCGTCGCCGTAACCCATGGTCTGGGAAGCGGCCACCGCGGCGCGCTCGGTGACCGCTACTAGGTCTTCGCCCAAGAGCTGGGTCAAGGCCATGGCGGGGTCCTCAGGCGGGCACCTTGGCCGCCACAACGCTGGCCGGCGTCACCTTGGCCGCACGTTCGGGCGGATTGAAGGCCGAGATGCCGGTGATCGCCTCGCCGATGATCAGGGCGTGGATGTCGTGCGTGCCTTCGTAAGTGAACACGGACTCGATGTTGAGCATGTGGCGGATCACCGGGTAGTCGTCGACAATCCCGTTGGCGCCGAGGATTTCGCGGGCGAGGCGAGCAGACTCGCGGGCCACCCACACGTTGTTGCGCTT
>CAZCOV010000145.1:0-14221 GCA_964499975.1 uncultured Thermoanaerobaculia bacterium | reverse complement strand
TATGCGGACCTGCGCGGCGCGTGGCGTCGAGAACGGCGGGCTGCCGCTGCTTGGCCTCGCCCCCAGGCGGCACCGCCGGAACCCGATCTCGCCCAACTCGCGTATGTGCTCTACACTTCAGGCTCGACCGGGGTCCCCAAAGGCGTGGCGATCACCCACGCGAGCTTGGCGGCTTATGCGGGCTGGGTGGTCGACGAATTGCTCGCGGTTTTTGCTCCGCGACGCTTTGCCTTGGTGTCGACGCCAGCGGCCGACCTCGGACACACCTCGTTGTTCCCAGCGTTCATCACCGGCGGAACCCTCGACCTCTTGACCCCAGAAACTGCGGCGGACGCGACGTTGTTTCGCGACTACCTCGAACGCTGCCGCCCGCAAGTGTTGAAGATCGTCCCCGGACACTTGCGCGCGCTGTTGCCCGCGCTGCCCCTCAACGCGCTGCCGTCGTGGATCATCCTCGGTGGCGAGCGCTTGAGTTTTGACCTGGTCGAGCGGCTGACCAGGCCCCCCGCGCGGGTGCAAGTGATCCACCATTACGGTCCGACCGAGGCCACCGTAGGGGCGTTGTTTGAGTGGGTGAACCCAGACGCGCGCGCGGCTGAGGACAACGCGGTGCCGATCGGCCGGCCGATTCCCGGGGTACGCGCGCACGTGCTCGACCGGTGGGGCCAGCTGGTCCCGCTCGGGCTGCCCGGCGAACTCGGGTTGGGCGGTCGCGGCCTGGCCCGTGCCTACCTCGGCCAACCCGCACGCACTGCCGAAGCTTTCATCCCGCACGCCTGGGCAACCCTGCCAGGCGAGCGGCTTTATCGCACCGGCGACCGGGTGCGCCAGCTCGCGGACGGCCGGGTCTGTTTCCTCGGCCGGCTGGACGAACAGCTCAAAGTGCGCGGTTTTCGCGTCGAGCCAGCAGAAGTCGCGGCAGTGCTCATGGAGCATCCCCAAGTCCGCGCAGCCGCCGTGCTGTGCACAGATCTGCCGAGCGGACGCCTCTCGGCTTTTCTCACGCTGACCGAAGTCGCTGCTGCTCCAGACCGCGTGCGGCTGCCCAATGGTCTCGAGATCCGCCAGCGCAATCACCACGAGACCGCGTTTTTTTATCACCAGATCTTCGTCGAGCAATCCCCTTTCCAGGCCGGTATTCGCCTGCGTCCGGGCGCGGTCGTGGTCGACGTGGGCGCCAACATCGGGCTCTTCTCTTTGTTTGTAGCACGGCACTGCCCCAGCGCCCAGATCGTCGCTTGCGAGCCGGTCCCGGAAACCTTCGCCTGCTTGACCGCCAACTTGCGCGACCACGTCCCCCAGGCGCGCGCTTTGCCCTGGGCTTTGGGCGAGGACCACCGGCTGGCTGAGTTCACCCACTACCCCTACGAATCTTGCATGTCGGGCCTGTTCGCCGATCCAGAACGCGACCGCGCTACCCTCGCGCAAGTGATCCGCAATGCACAACAAGGCGCCAGCGACCCAGCCATGCCAGCCCGCGGCATCGACCTCGAACGCTTGCTCGCGGAACGGACCACCCACCACGCTTTGCGCCTGGAGTTGCGCCCGCTGTCCCGGCTGATCCGCGAACTCGACCTCGCCAGAATCGACCTGCTCAAAATCGACGTCGAACGCGCTGAGCTCGCGGTCTTGCGCGGGTTGGCGGCCGACGACTGGGCCAAGATCGAGCAGATCGTGATCGAAGCCCATGCCGCAGACGGACGTCTGGATGAGCTCACGGCGTTGCTCCGCGCGCAAGGTTTTGCCGTGCGTATCGACCAGCCTGCGGGGCTTGCGGGCACCGATCTGCACGACGTGCTCGCGGCGCGGCAACCCGGGGGACCGGCGCTCCCCCTCGCGCCCGAGCCACCGGGCGAAATCCGTGCGGCCAGCGCCCAGCTGAGCGTCGACGAGTTACGGCGCTTCGCCCGCGAACGCTTGCCCGCGGCCATGCTGCCGGCGGACTACGTCTTGGTCCCCGCCTTGCCGCTGACCCCCAACGGCAAGCTCGATCGCCGCCAGCTGCTCGCGGCGTACCCGCCGGGCGCAGCGCAGGGACCCGCCCCAGCTCCTGCTTTTGTGCCGCCGCGCCGTCCTGCCGAGGCCTTGCTCGCCGAGGTCTTTGAGCAAGTCCTCGGAAGCGCACGGGTGGGCCTCGACGACGATTTCTTTGCGCTCGGCGGCGACTCGATCCGGGTGATCCAGGCGCGCTACCTGGCAGAAGAACGCGGTCTCAGTTTCAGCACCGAAGACCTGCTCCAAGCTCCGACCCTCCGCTTGTTGCTGCAGCGCGCGCAACCGGTGATCGCAGGGGCGCAACCCGCGCTCCCGGTTCCTTTCGCCCTACTCAGCAGCGCAGACCGCGAACGCTTGCCCGCGGGGCTCGCCGACGCTTACCCGATGACCGCGTTGCAAACCGGGATGCTGTTCCACAGCCGCTACACCGAAGGTGCGGCAGCCTACCGCGACATCCAAAGCCTGTGCCTCAAAACCGCGCTCGACGCGGCGGCTCTGCGCCACAGCTTGGACGCCCTGGTGGCCCGCCACCCGGTGTTGCGCACCAGCTTTGACCTCGTCCACTTTCAAGAGCCGCTGCAGCTGGTCCACTCCTGGCTCAACGTGCCGCTCGAAATCTTTGACTTAAGCGCGCTCGACCCCGCCGCGCAAGCCAGTCAGCTGGCGGGCTGGATGGAGCGAGAAAAGCAGCGCGATTTCCCCTGGGACCAGGGTCCGCTGCTGCGCATCGCGGCACACCGCTTGGGGCCAGACCGCTTCCAGCTCGGGGTGGTCCACCATCACGCGATCCTCGACGGCTGGAGCAACACCGTGCTCTTGAGCGAGTGGTCGCGCCTCTACCAGGCCGCACGCCAGGGCGTCGACCCGGGGCTCGAACCACCACCCCAGGCCACCTTCAGCGAGCTGGTGGCGCTCGAACGCCAGGCGGCGGCGAGCGCCGAAAGCGCAGCTTTTTGGCAGGCCCAACTCGCTGATGCGCAGGCCACCCGGCTGCCCCGCTGGCCGGGAAGCCGCGAAACCGACCCGGGCGGGCGGACCGCGGTGTGCGAGCTCGACCTGGGCAGCGCCTTGAGCCAAGCCCTGACCCGCGCGGCGCGCGCGCTCGAAGTGCCGCAAAAAAGCTTGTTGCTCGCGATCCACGCCGTGGTTTTGGCGCAAGTCACCGGGTCACGGCAAGTGATCACCGGGCTGGTGACGAACAGTCGACCTGAAAGCGCGAATGCTGATCTGGCCCTCGGGCTCTTCCTCACCACCTTGCCGTTCCGCGTGCAGTTGCGGCGCTCAAGCTGGGGTGATCTGGCCCGCAGCTGCTTTGCCGCGGAGCGCGCCCTCACGCCCCATCGACGCTTCCCGCTCGATCGGCTGAGCAGCGCGGACGGTCCCCGCCAGCTCTACGAGACCTTGTTCAATTTCAACCACTTTCACCACTTGGGCGAAGTCCTCGCGCACGACCTCGAAGTGCTTTCCTGGCGCACTTTTGAGGAAACCAATTTGACCCTGACCGTGTCCTTCCATCGCGCCCCCGGCAGCGGCCGCCTGCGCCTCGATTTGCGCTACAACCCCCACCCCCTGCGCGCGGTCCAGGTGCGGCAACTCTTGCACCACTACCGACAAGCGCTGGAAGCTTGCGCGGCCAATCCCCAAGCGGCGATTGCGGAGATGATCTGGCTGTCTGCGGCGGCGCGCCACCAGCTGACCCACGAGGAGAACGACCACGCGGAGAACGCCCTCCCCTGGCGTTCGGTACGCCAACAAATCGAAGAGCAAGCTGCCCGTACCCCCGATGCAGTGGCCATCGTCTCGGTCCGCGGTGATTTGACTTACGGCGCCCTCGACCACCGCGCCAACGCGTTGGCGCACCACCTCGGCGCTTGCGGGGTGGGCAGCGAAACCGTGATCGGGCTCTGCTGCGAGCTGTCGCCTGCGCTGATGATCGGCATCCTCGGCACTTTCAAGGCCGGAGCTGCTTATGCGGCACTCGATCCCCAAGGGCCAGCCGCGCGGGTCAAGCCAAGGCTCGACGAAATCGCAGCGCCTCTGGTCTTGAGCCAGACCTCGCTCTTGGACTTGCACGCGGGTTTTGCCGGCTCAACCGTGATCCTCGATCGCCCCTTGCCCGCCGCCCGGCCGCGGCCGCAGCCGCCCAACCCCCCCGCCAGCTTGGCTTACGTACTCTTCACTTCGGGTTCGACCGGCACCCCCAAAGGAGTGGCGATTGCCCATCACAGCCTCGCCAATTACTGCCGCTGGACGCTCACCAGCTTGCTCGCCGATTGTCCCCAGCCGCTCCGCCTGGCGACCGGCGCCACCCCCGCTGCGGATGCTGGGCTGACCAGCACCTTCCCAGCCCTGATCGCGGGTGGCACCATCCATTTCCTGCCCCCCGCGGTGCTGGTCGACCCCCAGCACTTTCGCCGCTACCTGGAGTGTCACCCCCTGACCTTGCTGAAAATCGTCCCCAGCCTGTTGCTCGGCCTGCTCGAAAGCCGAGGTTGCCTGCCACCACGGCTTTGCGTGGGCGGCGAAGCCATGCCTTGGCGGCTGGTCGATCGCGTGGCCGAGGTCTCGCCGCACAGTCGGCTGATCAACCACTATGGCCCGACCGAAGCCACGGTCGGCGCCTTGGGACAGCCTTTGAGTCCGCCCCCGCCACCCGCAGAACGCGGTCCGTCCCCGCCGATCGGACGTCCGCTCGCGGGCTACAGCGCGCACGTGCTCGATGACCGCGGACAACCGGTCGCCCAAGGCGTGCCCGGCGGGCTCTTTCTCGGGGGCCTAGGCCTCGCCCGCGGTTACCTCGGAAGGCCGCGCGAAACCGCGGAGCGCTTCGTGCCTAACCCTTGGAGCGATACCCCCGGCGACCGCCTCTACGACACCGGCGATCGCGCGTGCCGGTTGCCCGATGGCGCGGTCTTGTTTCTCGGACGGCGCGATCATCAGCTCAGCCTGCACGGGATCCGGCTCGAACCCGGCGACGTCGAAGAAGCTTTGCGCCGTCTCCCCAGCGTGCGCGACGCGGTGGTCGCGCTCAACCGCCCAGACGGCGCAGAAAGCGGGCGGCAACAGCTGGTGGCTTATTGGGTGCCGCGAACGCACTTGCTGCCGTCGGCGGCGGAGCTGCGCCGGGCGCTGCGCGAGACCTTGCCCGAAAGCTTGGTCCCCGCAATTTTCATCCCCCTCGACGAGCTCCCGCGGCTGGCCAATGGCAAGGTCAACCGCGCCGCCTTGCCGGTGCCGCACGCTGCGTCCAGCGCAGCTGCTCCCCAAGCGCCCGTAGGCGAGCTCGAGACCCTTCTCGCCCAACTTTTTCAGCAAGTGCTACGGCTGCCGCAAATCAGCAGGGAGGATGATTTCTTCGCCCTTGGCGGCGACTCGATCCTCAGCTTGCAGATCGTGGTCCGCGCGCAAGAAGCGGGCTTGCGCTTGACCCCGCGCCAAGTTTTCGAGCACCCGACGATTGCCGCTTTGGCGCAAGCGATCGAACGCGCGCCGAGCTGTGCTCCGGCCCAAGGTCGGGTACATGGTGAGGTCCCCTTGACCCCCCTCGCGCGGCAATTCCTGGCACAGAACTTGGTCGACGAGCACCACTACAACCAAGCCCTGCTGCTGCGTGCGCCCGCCGCTTTCGAGCTCGGCGTTCTCGCCAGCGCGCTCAAGGCGCTCGGCGAACAGCACGACGCCTTGCGGCTGCGCTGCTGGCGCGATCCCGCTGGCACGCCGCGCGCTCACCTCGACGCTCCTCCCGATCTGGAGCTCAGAGTCGTGGATTTGCGGGCGCTCGCGCCGAACGCCTGGACCGCTGCCCAAAACGCGGCAGCCAACGCGCTCCAGGCCAGCCTCGACCTCGTCCACGGGCCGATGGTGCGGGCAGCCCTGTTCCGCCACGTACCGGCCGCAGGGGGAGATCAGCTGCTCCTCGTCGCCCACCATTTGGTGGTGGATGCGCTGTCCTGGCCAATCCTCCACCAGGACCTGGAGCGCGCGGAGGACCGCTTGCGCCAGGGTCAGGCACCGGGTTTGCCGCACAAAACCACCGCGCTCAGCACTTGGGGGGAGCGGCTAGAGCAGCTGGCCAGCACGCCTTCAATCGTCGCCCAGAGCGGATTCTGGCGGGAGCAAACGAGCGCGGTGCCGCCGCTCCCGCGCGCTCGCCCGGACGGCGGCAACCGGGTCGCAGATGCCGTGGAAGTGAGCGTCGAGCTCGATGCGGCGAGCAGTCGCGCGCTCCTCGCCCGGGCTGGCGCGCCCCGGGCTAGCGCGCCCCGGGACCAAAACCGCGCGCTGGCGCGGATCGACACGCTCCTGCTCACCGCCCTGCTGCACACCCTGGCCCGCTTCAATGGCGGTCGACCCCTGCAAGTCGACCTCGAAAGCCATGGCCGCGAACCCATCGCGCTGGACCTCGACCTATCGCGCACCGTGGGCTGGTTCACCGCGCGCTCACCCTTGCGCTGGGAACCCGGAGCGCACCGCGATTTGGCTGCCGACCTGGCCAGCGTGTCCGCGCTCCTCGCTCGGCGGCCAGGCATGGGCCTAGGCTACGGCTTATTGCGCGAACTGGGCGAGGACCGCGAAACCCGGCGCGCCCTCGCCCCAGCGAAAGCGCCCGAAGTCAGTTTCAACTATTTTGGCCAGCTCGACTTGGCGTTGCCCTCCAGCCCGCGCTGGATGCCGATCCACGGTCCCCAGGGGCAAGACCGCAGTCCCCGCGGACAGCGTTCGAGCTTGCTCGAAATCAATGCCATGGCGTTTTTCGACCGGGTGCGGGTGGACTGGACTTTCAGCGCGGCGATCCATGACCGCGAAACCATTGCCGGGCTCGCGGAACAAATGCTCGCGGCGCTGCGCGAACTCGCTCAGCTCGACCCCGAGCCCGCCGTCCCTAAGCCGCCCACGAGCCCGCACCTCGGCGTCGGCGACCAGGAGTTGAGCATCATCCTGGCGGAACTCAACCGCGAGGAGCCCGCATGCTGAACGCCCAAGACATCGCAGCGATCTACCCTCTCGCGCCGCAGCAGCGAGGCATGCTGTTGGAGTCGTTGCGCGCGCCGGGCAGCGGGATCTTCATCGAACAAGCGGTTCTGACCCTGCGCGGCGAACTCGACCGCGCAGCGCTCCGCCGGGCCTGGCAACACCTCTTCACCCGTCACCCGATCTTGCGCACGGCTTTCGTGTGGGAAAAGCGACTTGAACCCTTGCAAGTCGTGCTGCACCAGGTGGAAAGCGACGTCGCGGAGATCCCCGCAGAAGGGGATCCCTGGGCCGCGCTCGCAGCCTACCTCGTGGCCGATGCCGCGCGCGGCTTCGCCCTGCAGCAAGCGCCGCTGATGCGCCTCGCTGTGTTATCTCAGGACGTGTTGTCTCAGGACGTGTTGTCCCAAGACGGGTTATCCCAGAACCCTGACGCACCGCTGGGCGAGCATCTTTTGGTGTGGACGGTCCACCACCTACTGCTCGACGGCTGGTGCCGCGCCCGGGTTTTGAGCGAGCTCATGACCCTCTACGGGCAAGCCCGTGCGGGTCAGTCCCCGGCGCTGCCGCCGGCGCGTCCGTATCAGGATTACATCACCTGGCTAGGGCAACGCGATCTCGCGCAAGCCGAACGCTTCTGGCGCGCGCGTTTGCGCGGCATCCGCGCCCCCACCGCGCTGCCCCAAGCGAGCACCCCGGCCCTGTCCGACCGCGCCCGCTATGGCTCGGCCAAAAGCGGGCTTTCCGCGGCAACCACGGCCCAGCTGCGCGCCCGCGCTCGCGCGCGGCGAGTGACTCTGAACACCGTGGTCCAGGGCGCGGTAGCCGTCCTCCTCTCCCGCTACAGTGACCAATCCGAAGTCGTGCTCGGCACCACGGTCGCTGGCCGGCCAGCTGACCTGCCCGGGGTCGAGACGATCGTCGGACCGTTCGTCAACACCTTGCCCTTGCGGCTCGACCTCCCTGCCCGCGGCACTTTCTGGGAGTTCTTGACCACGGTGCAGCGTCACCATCTCGAACTGCGCGAGTTCGAATACTGCTCCGAAGGGCAAGTCCATCAGTGGAGCGAAGTCCCGGGGGCTTTGCCGCTCTACCACTGCGTGTTGGTGTTCGAAAACTATCCGCTGGTCGCCGCCGACGCCGACGCAGCAGCAGCACCAGCCGCTGGATCGACCGGCCTGGGGATCGAACTCACCCATCGCGAACAGCACGGAGCGCGCACCAAATACCTGCTGACCCTCCTCGCTTTTGCCCACGCTTGCCTCGAGTTCGAGCTCATCCACGACGCACGCCAACTGGTGCCAGCCGATGCCGAGCGCCTGCTCGTCCACCTCACAACCCTGCTCGCGCGCGTTGCCACCGCCGACCCTGACCTCGCGAGCTTGCGCCAGGCCATCACCGACCCTGAGGTCCCGCGGGTCTGGCCCTTACCCACCCTTCCCGCTGCGGATCGCCCGCTCAGTCAGACCCTGGTAGCGGGTTCGCGCGAAGCACGTCTCGTCGAGCTCTGGCAGGAAGTGCTAGGCGTGCCGCCGCACGACCTTTTTAGCAGCTTCTTTGCCGCGGGCGGACATTCCCTGCTCGCGACCGAATTGCTGGCCAAGATCCGCCGCGAATTTGCGAGCCAGCTGTCACTCCAAACCCTGTTCCAGACGCCCACCGTGGCTGGTTTGGCCCTGGCCTTGACCCAAGAACAAGCCGCGGTGGCGCCCGCTGCACCGTCGTCTGCTGCCGCGGCATCACCCACTCTCGTCGCGCGTCCGGCAGAACGCTACCAGCCCTTCCCCTTGACCGGCATCCAAAGCCTCTACTGGCAGGCTCGGTGCGGTACCAGCGCGGTCGACCTCCCCGGCGTCAACCTCTACTTCCAGCTGCAACTCGCCCGCACCCCCGACCAAGTCGCCCGGCTGAACGCTGCGCTCAACGCCTTGATCGCGCGCCATGATCCCCTGCGCACCGTGTTTTTGCCCAGCGGCGAGCAGCAGGTCCTGGCCGCGGTGCCGCAGTTCCAGCTGCCCGAAGTGGATCTCAGCCGGCTGCGGCCACCTGACCGCGAACGGGCGGTCGCGGCTCTGGGCGACGCGCTACGCTATTGCCGCGCGCCGCTTGACCGCTTTCCCCTCTTTGCCTTTGTGGTGCAGCGCTGGGATCGGCAGACCCTACGCTTTCACGGTCGGGTCGAAGCCCTGCTCCTCGACGGCGAAAGCCGGGATCTGCTCTTTCACGAACTGCGCGAGCTCCTGGCCGAACCCCAGACGCGCGCGCCCCGCCCGAGCTGGACTTTCCGCGATTACGCGGTCGCCCACCGGGAATGGCAACCGCACCCGCTGTACTGCGCGGCCCGCAGTTTCTGGCAAAAGCGCGCTCCCGCCCTCAAAGATCTGGCCCGCTTGCCCCCTGCCGCCTTGGGCCGAGCGGCGCCCCGCTACCTGCGGGTCACCCAAGAACTGCTCGGACCCTGGCGCTGGCAGCGGTTGCAAGCACGAGCCACCGCGCGCGGCCTGACCCCGTCGTCCGTGGTGATCAGCGTCTTCGCCCGCCATTTCGCTACTTTGAGCGGACAACGGGCATTCACCTTGCCGTTGGTGAGCAACTTTCGCCCGGACTTTGCGCCCGAACTCGCGTCCATGGTCGGCAACTTCGACACGTTCTACTTGATCTCCGTGGCTGACGCTGGCGCTGCGATCAGCGCTCTTGCGGCGCAGCTCCAGCAAGAGATCGCCGCGGCATTGGAACATCGCCACCTCACCGGCGTCGAAGTGCTGAGCGAGCTGCTCGCTTTGTCCACCCTGCCGCCCGTGCGTTTCAACAGCCTGATCGAACTCAGCCGTCCGCACCCTCGCACTGCGCCGACGCTGCCCCGCAACGCCGCGTTTGCGTCGGTGGACCTCAGCCTCACCCTCCCGCAAACCCAGCTGACTTGCATTGTCGCCTTGACCCACCGCGGCGCTTTGGTAGCGCTCTGGCAAGCCCTCGACGGCATCTTGTCCGCCGCGGCCTGGGCACGCTTACAAGTTTCCTACCGCGCCACCTTGCGCGAGCTCGCGGCCAAGAGCAGCGCCTGGGAGCGCCGGAGCGAACCCGAAATGGAGTCCCCATGAACCACATCGTCCGCCTCATCCGCTTCCTGCTGCGCTTCTCGCGCGAACTCCAGCTCTCCCGCTGGACCGTGTTCCTGATCATCCTGACCGGCGCGGTGAGCGGCGTGGCCAACGTCGTGCTCCTGGCGCTGGTCAACACGGCCTTGAGCCAGCCCGGCGTCGCCTCATCAGCCTGGATCCTCGGATTTGTGGCGCTCTGCGTGCTTTTGCCCTTGACCTGGTTTTTGTCGCAGTACCTGCTTTTCACCTGGATGCAAAACACCCTCTATGCGCTGCGCATGCACCTTTGTCGGAGCATCCTCAACACCCCGCTGCGCCGGCTCGAAACCGTGGGTCCCCACCGCTTGCTCGCCGCGCTCACCGAGCACATCAGCGCGACTTCGAACGCGATCTTGAACCTCCCGCTGATCTGCTTGTGGCTGGCGATCATCCTCGCCTGCCTGGTTTATTTCGCCTATCTGTCGCTGCCCCTGCTGCTGATCTTGACCGTGGTGATCGTGTTCGGCCTGGCCCTCTACCAGCTGCCTATGCTGCGCGCGACCCGCCACTTCGTGGTCGCCCGACAAGCGCTCGACGACTTGATCGGCCACTTCCGGGGCCTCACTCAAGGGCTCAAGGAACTGCAAATGCACGACTTGCGGCGGCAAGCTTTCCTCGAACAACTGGTCGAACCCACGGCGCAGTCTTTCCGCCGCGCGAGCGTGCGCGGTGCCTTGATCTTTTCCGTCGCCACCGGGTGGGGGCGAGTCATCCTCTTCGTGGTCCTTGGCATTGCGCTTTTCGTCCTGCCGCGGCTGATCACCACAGACGCTGCGGTCCTCACCGGTTACACCCTCGGACTGTTTTACCTGATGACGCCGATCGACATGCTGCTGCGCGCCTTGCCGGAAATGGCACAAGCCGGGGTGGCGATCCAGCAGATCGAAAGCTTGGAGCTCAGCCTCGAACCCGCAGCCGAGCAGCCGGTTCGCCAAGACTTGGCGTCCGACTGGCAGCGGATCCGGTTGCAAGGCGTGACCCACTCCTATCCCAGCGAAAACGAGGAGTCGAGCTTCACCTCGAGCTTTACTTTGGGGCCGATTGACCTGGAAATCCACCGCGGGGAGCAAATTTTCCTGGTCGGCGGCAATGGCAGTGGCAAGACCACCCTGGCTAAAGTGCTGGTCGGTCTCTACCGTCCTGAGTCTGGCGCCATCTACCTCGATCAGCAGGTGATCGACGACGCCGCGCGTCCGGCCTACCGCCAGCGCTTCAGCGCGGTGTTCTCCGACTTCCACCTTTTTGCTCAACTGCTCGGGCTGAACCGCTGCCAGCTCGACAGCGAAGCGCTCAACCACCTGCAACGCTTGCGGCTCGAAGACCGCGTCACGGTGCAAGACGGACGGCTGTCGACGCTTGACTTGTCGCAGGGTCAGCGCAAGCGGCTAGCCCTCTTGACCGCCTACTTGGAAGATCGCTCCTTCTACCTGTTCGACGAATGGGCGGCGGATCAAGATCCTTACTTCAAAGAGATCTTCTACCGTCAGCTGCTACCGCAATTGAAGCAACGGGGCAAGACCGTGGTGGTGATCAGTCACGATGATCGCTATTATGACCAAGCGGACCGCCTGCTCAAGCTGGAGAACGGCCAGCTGAGCGGCGTGGCGAGGGGGTAGCTCGCTCGGGGCCAGACATTGATGCAAGAAAAAACGCGGTCCTTGAGGGCCCGGTGGCTGGTCGGACTGATCGGACTGGTCGGTGGGCTGACCGGATTTTTGGGGTGGTGGACGATGGGCATGCCCGGAGCGCGCTTCACGGACGCGGCGATTGCGCCGCCGCCCGAGATCGCAGCCGAGCTCCAGCGTCATGTGGTCGCCTTGGCGGCGGAGATCGGGGAACGAAACTATCGCGTCCCCGGTTCATTGGACCGCACGGTCGCCTATTTGCGGCAAGCCTTCGCGGTCACCGGCTTGCCGGTCGAAGCGCAGACCTACCGCGTCAACCCTCAAGAGTTCCACAATCTCTGGGTGACGGTGCCGGGGCGGGGTCCCGGCCTGGTCATCGTAGGAGCGCACTACGACTCAGCGCCCGGCAGTCCTGGAGCAGACGACAACGCCTCTGGGGTCGCAGCCCTCTTGCTCCTCGCCCAGCGGTGGGCGACCACCGGCCAGGCTGCAGCCAGGCAACACACCGTGCGTTTTGTCGCCTTCGTCAACGAAGAGCCGCCGTTTTTTCACACCGAAGCCATGGGCAGCCTGGTTTATGCCCGCGCCAGCCGTTCCCGGGGAGACGACATCCGAGCGATGATCAGCTTGGAGTCGATCGGCTATTACACAACCCAAGCCCACAGCCAGCACTACCCGTTCCCGCTCCGCTGGTTTTACCCCAACCGGGGCGACTTCATCGCCTGGGTCGCGAACCTGCGTTCCCGCAGCCTGCTCCGCCGCAGCATCGAGACCTTCAGACGCCACGCCGCATTGCCGTCGGTCGGGGGTGCCTTACCCGGCGGGCTGCCGGGAGTTGGCTGGTCGGACCAGTGGGCTTTTTGGACCGTCGGCTACCCGGCAGTCATGGTGACCGACACCGCCGGCTTTCGCCATCCCGGCTATCACCAGCGGAGCGACACCCCTGACCGCCTCGACTATCACCGCGCGGCCCAAGTGGTGCTCGGCGTCGAAGCCGTGATCACCGACCTAGCCGGCAAAGCGCCCTCCTGAACCCGTCCTAGCGCTCCTTTCTAGCCCTAAGGGTCGACGCAACAATAACTTCCCATTCTGGTCGACCCTAAGCCCACCAGCCCGGCGACCCGCAAAGCATCCTGCCCGACCGCCAGCGCAACGCCGCCCGCGGACTCCCCGTTACCCACCGCCGTCCCGCTGGCCTCGCCCGCCCGCAACGGATCAACCGCCAGGACGGCCGTGTCCCCCACGCTCCCGACCATGGCGGCCACAATCTCGAAGGCACTGACGCGAGCCTTCGAGATTGCAGACACGTCGACGCCAACGTCCATAGCGGACCCAGGACGCCCAAAGCCGGTCAAGACGAACGCGAGCACCGCGATGGCGCGAAGCCAGCTCATCGAGGCCCACTTTGATGTTGGCCGGTGCGCTTCATGACCCCCTCGATCACAGAGACTACGTATCGGGCTCCTGTGGTTCCGTCCTCGCGGCACTGCTGCAGTAGGTCGTGCGCTTCCGCCTTCATGTCTCGACCCTGGCTGACCGCGAAGCAAGGTTCAAGAGAACTTGGAGCGAGTGATCTCCCGCTGCGAATACTTCCTCGTACCACGCGGCGGCAGATTCGACCCTACCAGCCCGATCCGCCGCATGTGCATCGGAGAGGCTCATCGGAACGCCCCCAACGGATTGACTTCAGCGTTCTGGATGACCCCGTTGCGGACGGTGACCCACACCTGGCCGCCTCTTCCTGTCCAGGTGAACGCTTGCAGACCAGCCTCGGCCGCCTGCTGCGTAATGAGACCCACGTTGACCGCGTCGGCACGAAGGTTCGCCGGATTCGACGCTATGGCTTCAAACAATCGAGCGAAGCGTGCCTGCGATCCTGCCGAGGCAGGATTCACATGCCCCGTTGCCTCTCGGAAGATGTGGCCAGCACGCGACGGGTCGAATCGCACGGCTGCCTGCGCCCCCTCTGGGACAGCGGCCAGTTTTCCTACAACACTGCTGCCAGCAGCCGTAGCTAGCCTAAAGTAGCCAACCAGCCCAGCAAACCGCAAGGCATCCTGCCCGACCGCCAGCACAACGCCGCCCGCCGACGCCCCGCTACCGATTGCCGTGCCGGTGGCCTCGCCCATCCGCAACGGATCAACCACCAGGAGCAAAGTATCTCCTCCACTCCCCACCACGAAGTTGGTTGATGTTGCCCATCCGGTCAAAAGTCACGGTTTGGGTTTTCGTGACTCCCGTGCCGAGATCGACGTCACCGCGGGTCATGCGGAGGAACTTGTCGTATTGGAGGCGCAAGCCCCCCATCGACGCGATGTTTTGTGCCCCGTTGTAGGTCAAGGTGCCGCTGTCCCAGGTGCCAGCCGAACCGTCGGTGGTACACCAAAACCAGCCCGCGAGGTCAGCAACATATTCTAGAATTCTCATTGAGTAAAATTTACTGGGCGTCCTCGCCAGCACGCAACGTCCTCAGTGTAATCTGCTCCCAGA
>CAZCOV010000144.1:0-14250 GCA_964499975.1 uncultured Thermoanaerobaculia bacterium | reverse complement strand
AACAACGCCATGGACGTGATCAGCTTCTCGAGCCGTGGTCCTTCACCGGGTAACCGTAAGAAGCCCGAAGTGATCGCGCCGGGCACCCACATTCAAGGCACGGCCAGCACCAACTCCAGCTACAACGGGTCGGGCGTCTGCGATCAGTTCCGCCCGCCCGCCCAGACGATTTTCGCAGCCTCCTCAGGCACCAGCCATTCGACTCCAGCGATCAGCGGCTTGTCGTCTTTGGTTTGGTGGTGGCTGGAGAACGGCAATGCCGGCCCGTTCGGCGCCCCCACCCCCCCCAGCCCAGCCTTGATCAAGGCCTACTTGATCGCACACCCCACCTATTTGACCGGGGTCGGTGCCAACGACACCTTGCCGAGTAACAGCCAGGGCTATGGCATGCCCAACATGAACTGGCTGTTTGATGACGCCACGAAATACCTGCTCAACCAAACCCACCTGTTCAACAACACGGGGGAGACTTGGACTTGGAGCGGCGCGGTGGCGGACAACACCAAGCCAGTGCGCCTCGCCCTGGTTTACACCGATCAGGCCGGTGCGATCGGCACCAGCCCTCAGGTCAATAACTTGAACCTCGAAGCGATCATCGGCGGCAGCACCTACTTGGGGAATGTGTTCTCGGGGCGCTGGAGCACCACCGGTGGAACGGCGGACGCAGCCAACAACTACGAAGGCATCTTCTTGCCCGCGGGCACCACCGGTGCGATCGAAATCACGGTACGGGCTTTCAACATCGCGGGTGATGGCGTGCCCAACACCGGCGATGCCACCGACCAGGATTTCGCCCTGGTGTGCTACAACTGCGCGCAAGAGCCGACCTTCACCCTGAGCGTCACTCCGACCGCGCAGGAGGTTTGCGCGCCGACGAACGGAGTCTTCACCGTCAACGTGGGCTCCGTGCTCGGCTTCGTCGATCCGGTCACGCTGGGCGTCACGGGCAATCCCGCCGGCACGACGACCCTCTTCAGCGTCAACCCGGTGACCCCACCCGGCTCGAGCACCCTGACGATCGGCAGCACCGGGAGCGCCGCGGGGGGCACCTCTTCGATCGACGTCACCGGCGTGTCCGGAGCGATCAATGAACTGCGCACGGTCTCGCTGACGATCTACCCGGCTGGCCCCGGCCTGCCGACGTTGACCGCACCCGCTAATGGCGCGACCAACGTCCCGCTCAATACCACCATGACCTGGACAGCGGCGACCAATGCGGGCACTTACACCATCGAAATCGCCACCGATAACGCCTTTGCCAGCATCATCGAAACCGCATCCGGGATCGTCGCCACCAGCTACGTGCCGGCCAACCTGGACACCAGCACCGTCTACTACTGGCGGGTCCGGGCGACCAACACTTGCAGTACCGGCGCCAACTCTGCGACCTCGAGTTTCTCGACCGAGCCGGCCCCGGGCGATTGCCCGATCGGCGTCTTGCCGGCAGTCCACTTCAGCGACAACTTCGAGACCGGGGCCGCCGGCTGGACTTCGAGCGGGACCGGCAATACCTGGGCACTTTCAACGCTGCGTTCGCACAGCGCCACCCGCGCTTATCGGGCCAGCAGCCCGGCAGCGGTGAGCGACCAATACTTGGTATCGCCGTCGATCGTGTTGCCAGCCGCTTCCAGCAGCCCGATCACGCTCAAGTTCTGGAATCACCAGACGATCGAAGATCGCACTGGCGGTTGCTACGATGGCGCGGTGCTCGAAATCTCGACCAATGGCGGCACCACCTGGACGCGGATCGAAGCACAACTCCTGACCGATCCCTACGACGGTCCGGTTTCCAGCTCGTTCAGCAACCCGCTGGCCCCCTCCAATGCTTGGTGCGGCGATCCGCAAGATTGGCTCGAATCGGTGGTCGATCTCGATGCTTTCGCTGGCCAAACCGTCAAATTCCGCTTCCGCCACGCCACCGACACCTCGGTGAGCCGGGAGGGGTGGTACGTCGACGACGTGGTGGTCCAGGGATGCCCGAACATAATCTTCGAGGACGGTTTCGAAACAGGAAACACCTCGGCCTGGAGCACGGTCATGCCGTAAACCTCGGGGTTGACGTCAAGGTTGGCAGGAGCCAGCCTTGACGCGCTTCCCCACGAGCGGTTCCCGCAGAGGCTGGCCCGAGTGCCGGCCTCTATTTGTTTGTCTCTACTTGTTTTTGGCAGGATCGCGGCGGAGTTGGGACCAGCGAAGCTGGAACTCCTCAGCTAAGAGCTGGTAAGCGAGCGCGCCCGTCGCTTTGGGTTGGAATTCGAAAATTGTCTGACCAAAGGCTGGGGCCTCAGCTAGGCAAGTGTTGGCGCGAATTTCGACTCCGAAGACCTGGTTGCCGAACCGTTCACGGATAGCGGTGGCCTGGTCGCGGCTCGAACGCAGACGGCGATCGACTAGGGTCAAAACGATCCCTAGGAAGGTGGTCTGGGTACTGTTGCGGTAACTCAACCGTTCGACCATTTCCAGCAACTGTTCGAGACCTTCGGTCGCGAGGAAATTGGGCGAAGCAGGGATCAAATAGCCATCAGCAGCGACCAGGGCGTTGCGGGTCAAAAGTCCCAGAGATGCGGGGCAGTCGAGGAAAATCCAGTCGTAGGTAGCCCTGAGCGGTGCGAGGGCTTGCGCCAGCACGACTTCTTTGCGGCGTAGCGCGTTGAGTTCGAGCTCGGCCGTGCGCAAGTCGATGGAGGCAGGAAAGATGCGCAAGCCGGGACGCACAACCCGCGCCAACGGTTGCGTCTGGCCGCGGAGGAGCAGCTCTGCTGCGCCTGGAGACAGCGCTGCTTTGTCCAGGCCCAGCGACAGCGAAGCGCCAGCGTTGGGGTCGAGATCGATGAGCAGCACCCGCTGTCCTGAAGCAGCGAGCGCCGCTGCGAGGTTGACTGCGGTGGTGGTTTTGCCCACCCCACCTTTCTTGCTGACGACCGCGGTGATCATGGCGGCTGGCCCTGCTGGGAATCGGCGAAGATCGCGTTGAGCCGGGCCGCCAAGCGGACTCCGGCTTGCGCCAGCCGCAACTGCAAAAGCGGCAAGTGACGCCGGGCAAAGGCGCGACCGAGTCGCGGTTTGTCGACCTGGTAAACCTGGGCGCGCAAGGCCAGGGATTCGGCAATCCAGATGCGCGGTCCAGCAGCCTCCCAGGCCGGGATCTCGGCCGGTCGCTCGCGCAGGACCTGGGCCAGGTCATGCACCGTGAGGTCCGCCCAGTCGATCCAGTGAAAATCCCAGACTAGGTGCAAGTTGGTGACTTGACCGCGCCAGTAGACCACGAGGTCATTGCCGCCGCGGTCTGCCGCGCGCCCGGCATGCAGCGGCTGATGGGCGTCGCCCACGAAGTGGACCCAAAACTTGAGCGCCTGCGCGCGCTCGGCGCGGGGTGTCTGCGGGTCGCGCAGGTGGGTTTCCTGCTGCTCCAAAGCCACCACCAAGTCACCGCGCGGGCTGGGCGGACGCTCGCCGTAAGCCAGTCCATCGTCGACATTCACATAATGCCAAGGCTCGGTGTGCTTCCAGGCTTCCTCGGCGAGGATCGCATCTGCCCAACTGCTCACTCCGGCCAACGTTTCCGGGCCGAGTAAAGCCGTAATTTCCTGCGCTGCGTGCGGGGTCAAACGCTGGGCTGCAAGCGTGGCGATCAGCTCGTGGCCAGGTCCAGCCCAACCCCAAGACCAGAGTGGCCAGCTCGCCAACCCTACCCAAAACCCGGCGATTCTTTGGCAGCGCGTCATGGCCAGGAGGTAGGCGGCAAGGGGGCCACGGCAAAGGTCATGGCGCCACCGGCAAGCCGTAGGCCAACGCCGTGCTGTGGGTAAGGTAGCGCAAGAGGGCTTGCGAGGACAGCTTCTCGCCGGTCGCGGAGCGAGCCAACTCGTTGACCGAGTAGCGCCCGCCGTGCGCATGGACGTTCTGGCGCAGCCAGGTGAGCAACGGATGGAACTCACCCGCGGCAAAAGCTTCGTCTTGGGGGCCGAGGACACGCTCGGCCGCAGCGAAGAGTTGCGCGGCGAGAATCGTGCCCAAGGTGTAGGTTGGAAAATAGCCGAACATGCCTTGCGCCCAGTGGATGTCTTGCAGCACGCCGTCCCGCGCGTCTTTCGCCTGGACGCCGAGAAGTTCGCGGTACAGCGCGTCCCAGGCCGCGGGGAGTTCGTTCACTTCGAGATTGCCTGCAAACAGCGCGCGTTCGAGTTCGAAGCGGATCACGACGTGCAGGTTGTAAGTCGCCTCGTCCGCATCGACCCGGATGAGCGACGGCTTGACCGTATGCAGCGCTGGCCACAGCGCTTCGAGGGTGAGGTCAGCGCGGTCAAACGCCGCTTGGAAGCGCGGCAAAGCCCAACGCCAGAAGCCGTGACTCCGTCCGACCTGGTTTTCCCACAGCCGCGATTGGGATTCGTGGGTACCCAAAGACAGCGGGCTACCCGCTGGAGTCCGTTGCCACGCCGCCGGGACTCCCTGCTCGTAAAGGGCGTGCCCGCTCTCGTGGAGAATGCCGAAGAGCCCCGGGCGGAAATCGTCCTCGTGCCAGCGCCAGGTGAGCCGCACATCGTCGCGCGCGAGCGCGACACAAAAAGGGTGGCCGGAAGGGTCGAGCCGACCCGCGGCAAAATCGAACCCGATGGCCGCAGCTGCCTGTCGCCCGAAAGCGAGCTGGGCAGTTGCCGGGAAGTGACCCAGCGCCGACGATTCGTCTACCGTCCGCCCGCTTTCCGCGATCCCCCGGACGAGCCGCGTCAAGGCCTGGCGCAGCTCGGCAAAAAGCGGCACCAGTTCGGCTTCGGTGATTCCCGGCTCGTAGATGTCGAGCAAGGCATCGTAGGCCAGGCCGTCCGGGCAGACGGCCGCAGCTTCCTCGCGGCGCAAGCGGATCAGCTCGGCTAAGGGCTGGGCAAAGCCCGCAAAATCAGCCTTTTGCCGGGCGGCATGCCAAGCGGCGAGCCCGGCGCTTTTCGCTTTGGCTAGGGCGCGCACCAGGGCCTCGGGGAGCAACACCGCCCGGTCGACGTCGACTCGCGCGCAGCGCACCTGGTCAGCGAGCAGACTGCCGGGAGTTGCTTGCGCGGCGCACTCGGCCAACGCCTCCAGGAGTTCGGGTGCGACCAGCCGCTGGTGCTTGATCCCGGCGAGCGTGGCCAGGGCCTGCCCGCGCGCTTCCTGCCCGCGCAGCGGCATATAAGTTTCCTGGTCCCACTCCAAGAGATCCTGCGCCGACTGCAAATCGCGGATCTCACCCCACAGGGTGTACAAGCGTTGTTCAGCTGGTTCCGGCAACATAGCGGCGATTGTAGCCTACTCGTAATGCCTACTCGTAATGCCTACTCGTAATGCCTACTCGTAATGCTTGAACTGCGGCCAAGCTTCGGCGAACGAAGACTTGGCCCCGCGAACCCGGTAAATCGGTAGCGCGGATCGCCACGGCATGCAGTAGGTGCAGCGGTGGACCCGGACGCGTTCGACTTCGGCAAAAAGCTGATGCAAGTCCTCGGGATCTCCGGCCACGGCTAGGCCGGCGTTCACCGGATGGTGCTGCAAGAGTTCGCGACTCCAGAGAAAGTAAGTGTTCTGAGTACTCAGGATCGGGGGCAAGTCCGGGCTACCGAAGAGCTCCAGGGCGCCAGCGTGACCATAACTCGGCACCACAATGACCGCTTGCGCCCGGTCCTCTGGCGTGAGTTCCTGGACCGCGGCCTCGACGTCTGCCACAAAGCTCTCCCAATCGAGGCGATCCGCGAACCACTGCGGCAGCTGCGCGACCTTGCCCGCGCCGCGCTCGATCTGCGGCACGACCCCGGTGGCCGCGGCATAGCGGGCGAGTTGGTCGGGCGGCAAGAACGGAATCCCGAGCGGCAAGAAGACCCCTCCGCAAACCACGACGAGCGCCACGCTGGTCGCTTTGATCCAGGCTAAACCCCGTTGCCGCGCCACGGCTTCAAGCCACACCGCGCCCGCCGCGAACAACGTCGGGTAGATCCCGGCGATCCGATCGGGGCGGCTCTTTTGCGACAAGGCCAGCAGGAGCAACAACAGCAGACAAGCCCACCCCAAAGCCCGATATGGACGCCCTGCGCGGGAATGGAGGAAAAACACCAGCCCGGCGCACCAGACGGGAAAAGCACCGGGGTTGTTGTAGAGGATCTGCTGGCCCAACACGGCAAGCGGTGGCGTCGGCACGTTCTTGAAGAGGTCGGCATTGCGATAAAACTCGAGCGATGGCCAGTCGTTGCTGATCTGCCACAGCAAGTTGGGCAGCACGAGCAAGGCGGCCACCATCATCCCCAACCAGGGCCAGGGCGTGCGCAAATGACGACGCGCTGGCGTGAACACCACCGCTGCTCCCACGGCTGCGCCGAGCAGCACGAAGGTGTGCTTGTTGAGCAGCCCGATTCCCGCGAGCAACCCAAACAGCAACCACTTCTGCGGCTGGTCGCGCACCAGGAGCTCCGCCCAGAGATAGAAAGCCGCCGTCTGGAGCAAGACCTCCCAGCAATTCATCGAGTAAAACCCGCACATGATCAGCGGGATCGGCGCCAGCATCACGGCCAAAGCGGCGAGCCCCTGCGCGAACGGCCCAGCGCCAAACCGTCGCGCCAGGGCCCCAGTGAGCCACACCGTGGCCGCGCCGGCCAGCGCAGGCAGGAAACGCAGCGCGGGCAAGCTGTCCCCGAACAAAAAACGCCAAGCCGTGAGCAACCAGATCGACAGCGGCGGATGGTCGACGTAGCCGAAAGCTGGCCGCTTGGCGCAAGCCAGGTAATAAAGCTCGTCGATGAAGTAACCGTAAGGACCGAAAAAGCTCGGGACCCAAGCGCACAGGAACAACCCTATCGCGACCATCGCGACCACCACAGAGCCGCGACGTTTGGGCGCGAGGGACAGCACGGACAGCGACTCCTGGCTCATCGGTTCAGCCGAGCTCAATCTGCAAGACCTCGGCGGTCTGCTCGCGGTGAAACTGCTCCAAGGCTACGGCGAGATCCGGACGGCTGAGGGCGAGCAGGCGGACTGCGAACAGTGCAGCATTGGTGGCCCCGGCCTTGCCAATGGCAAAAGTGGCAACCGGCACTCCGCTCGGCATCTGGACGGTCGAAAGCAAGGCATCGAGGCCGTCGAGGGCCCAGCCTTTGAGCGGCACGCCGAGCACCGGCAGCGGAGTGTGCGCAGCGATCACCCCGGCGAGGTGCGCGGCGCCGCCTGCACCAGCAATGATCACCTTCATGCCCCGCTCTAAAGCGCCACGGGCGAATGCGACCGCGGCGTCCGGACTGCGGTGGGCGGACAGCACCCGGCTCTCGTGGGGAATCTGGAAGCGGTCGAGGGTCTTGGGCGCGTGCTGCATGGTTTCCCAGTCGGACTGGCTACCCATCAAAATGCCGACTAGGGGCGGCGGAGAAGGCGTCATGATCCACCTCGTGCGGCCCGGCGGACCCGCGATGCGCGTCCAGCCTGGGTTTGGAACAGTTCGAGATAGGCGGCCAGGGTTTCTGCAGCCAGCTGATCCGCCGCGGTCGCCACCACCCGCACGCCGGCATGGCGCAAGCGCGTGCCCAGCCGGCGGTTGGCGAGCAAGAGCTCGAGGGCCTGGACCTTGGCAAAAGCATATTCCACGGTGCGCGGCGCATCCATGGCCAAGGCCACCAGTTCAGGGTCTTGCAAGTTGACCAAGATCGGCCGATGCCGACGCTCGAGCTCAAGGATTGCTTGGCGCAAGAGTTCGGCGGACGCGAGATCGACGATCGACGTCAGCAGCACGGCGGTCGAGCGGCGGGCTTCAAGCTGGATCGCGGTTTGGGCGACCAGATCGAAAGCCGGCTCGGTGTACCGCGCGACTAGGTCGTACAGCTGTCCGTAGGCCATGGCCAGCCCGCGTTGACCGCGCTGGATGCGCACGGTGCGCTCGATGTGATCGGAAAAAGCGACCAGCGTGACGCGATCGCCCCGCGCCACCGCCACCCGGGTCAAAGCGAGCGCAGCAGCCAAGGCGTGATCCAGCTTGGAGCGCTCGCCGTCCATCCCCGACATGCTGCGCGCGCAGTCGAGCAGGATCAGCAGGCGCGCCCCGCGTTCCCAAGTCTCTTCGCGGGTGATCGGGTGACCATGGCGCGCCGTCGCTTTCCAGTGAATCTTGCGCGGTGGATCTCCCGGCAAATACTCGCGCAGGGCATAGGGTTCGTTGCCCATGCCGGCGAGTTGCCGCGGCTGTTGCCCGAGAGCGTGGCGGTCAGCCAGCAAGAGCAAGCGTCCGACCTGGCCTTGCCAGCGCACCTGCGGGTAAACCCGGCGGTCCTCGCCAGCGATCAGCTGGCGCTGCCGCCAGGCCAGGCCCCAGGGTCCGAGGACCCGTACCAGCAGGGGTCCGGCAAAGTGGTTGCCGCGTTGTCGCGGCGTGATCTTGTACTTGAAATCCAGCTCCAGGTGCGGCGCGAGTTCGCACTCGGCGCGGCAAGGCGCGGTGGCCAGCCCGGGGTGCAGGGTCTCGCGCAAGCGCACCCGCAGCGTCCGAGGTCCGTGGTTGCTGAGCACCAGCGTGACCTCACCTTCGGCACCTTGCACCAGGAGGGGTGGCCACTGGCGCAGCGCCCGCAGCGGGACTTGCCGCAGTCGCCACGCGTCGAACCCAAAAGCCATGAGGATCAGCGCATCGAGGCCGAGCGCCACCGCCGCCAGTCGGGGCACCACCACACCCACCACCCCGAGCAGGGTCGAGAGCGCGAGCAAGGAGAACACCCGGAGTGACGGCATCCCCTGAGAATAGGCAGAAGCCGCGCTCGACTGCAACCCCAAACCACGACCCGTCAGATCAGCTGCCCGCCGTCCACCGCTGTGGCCTGCTGCGTTAGGATACGGCCATGCAAAGATCCAACGTTCGCCCCTGCCGTATCGAGGCCCGCGAATCAGCTCAATTCACGGAGGGAATATGGGTGAATTGTTGATCGACAATGAGTTGTTTGCCGCTCCCAATGCCACGGCCTACGCCTTAGAAGACGTCGTCAGCCAGGTGTTCAAGGGCAAGGTCCGCATCCCCAAATTCCAACGCACTTTTCGCTGGCAGTGGGAAGACGTCCGCCGGCTGTTCGACAGCATTGCTCGCGGCTACCCGATCGGCAGCCTGCTGCTGTGGGAACGGCCCGCGGAGGCTGCCACCTTGCATCTGGGTGCGCTCGAGATCGACGCTCCTCAGGGCCTGGCGCTTTGGGTGGTCGACGGCCAGCAGCGTTTGACCAGCCTCGCTAGTGCCCTGGCGGAGAACGGACAGAACGACCGTCGTTTTGCCCTCGCCTACAACCTCGAAAAACAGCAATTTCAGCGACCTCCCACGCGCCCTGACGCGCATCTCGTCCCCTTGCCCACGCTCTTTGATTTGCAGAAGCTCGTGCGGTGGTTGGCGCAAAACAGCGTCGAGGGACCGCACTTTGACCGGGCGACCGCGATCGCCAAGCGGATTCGGCAATACACGATTCCTGCCTATATCGTGACGCAGCAAGGGGAAGCGATCCTCCGCCAAATCTTCGATCGCATGAACAATTACGGCCGGCGACTCAGTCGAGCTGAGGTCTTTGCGGCACTCCATGCTGACGAAGCCCCGACCAGCCAAGCTCTGACCTTGTCGGATATTGCCGAGACCATCGATTTGGAGTGCGGCTTTGGTCGCATCGACAACGATACCGTGCTGCATGCCGTGCTGGCCCGCCGGGGCCCCGACGTCACCCGCGAGATTCGCAATGAGTTCAGCTCGGACGTGGCGACTGCCCGCGAGTTTGCCAATGAAACCGTGACTGAGGCCTACCGCAACGGCCAAGAAGCCCTCCTCCGCGCGGTCACTTTCTTGCAGAAAGATGCCCACGTCCCCCACTTCGGTTTCTTGCCTTATCGTTATCCCCTGGTAGTTCTAGCGCGGTTCTTTGCCCATTTTCCTGCTCCCCAGCCGCGCAACCGCGTGTTGCTCAGACGCTGGTTCTGGCGGACAGTGCTGGTCGGCCCGGAAGTAGCCAAAGGCTGGACCAATGCCATGCGGACGCTCGCCGCCAAAGTGGTTCCCAAGGACGAGACCGGCTCTGTTCAACAGCTCTTGTCGGTTTTGGATGGCTTTCCGCTACGGCCGCCGTCTGCTCAGCGCTTCCGGACGAATTGGGCGGATACCCGAGTCCTGCTCTGCGCCATGTGGAAGCAGCAACCCAGATCGCTCATCACCGGACAGCCTTACGATCTTGCTGATCTTGCAGCTACCCTTGAAGGTCAGTCCACTGCGGTCCAGGCGGTCCTCGCGATCTGCCGCCCTGAGCCCGAGAAACAACTTGGGTTGGCTGCCAACCGGATAATCGTCTTGGCCAGCGATAAGGATGCGAGCGAGCAGGTCAACCTCGACTTGCCCGCAAAGTTGCTGGATCTCGCAAAAACAGGGGCGTTTTTGGGCGCAAGCAGCGAATCCAGCGGCGAAGCGGTGTTGGCTTCCCACTGCTTGGACCTCGAGTTGATCCATTTCCTGAGCGCCGGAGATGTGACGGGATTTCTCGCGGGTCGGCAACAGCGGATCGAAAAGTCCCTACACGATTTCGTCGAACAGATGGCCGAGCAAAAATTCGAAGACACGCCCCCGCTCGACAGCTTCACGCGAGAAGAGTGGGAAGACGGCGACGGTGACGGTGACCGCGACGATGCGGGATGAGAAAACCTATCAAGTGCTGCTGCAAGGTACGGTCGTAGGCCACCTTTGGCAGCGACAGGACACCACGCGCTTTGCCTTCTCGAAAGAATACATTCTGGATCCGCAGCGCCAAGTCCTCGGCCTGCATTTCGAAGAGGATATCGAAGCGGCTCACCAGAGGCACATGCGCTTGCCTTGGTGGTTCTCCAACCTCCTCCCCGAAGGGCCGCTGCGCGAATGGATCGCGATGCAGCGCAAGGTTTCGAGCAAACGCGAGATGGAGCTACTGGCACAAGTCGGCGGCGACTTGCCCGGGGCTGTGAGCGTCATTCCCGGCGACGGACCGCAAGACAGCAACGGTCGGCGCGAAGCGACCGTCACACCCCAGCCCGTGAGCGACCGACGGCGTTGGCGGTTCTCGCTCGCCGGAGTGAGCCTCAAGTTCTCCATGCTGTCCCGCGGCGATCGCCTCACCGCTCCTGGCGTCGGGGAAGAAGGCGACTGGATCCTCAAATTGCCGAATCCGCACTTTCCGCAAGTGCCCCTCCATGAGTTTGCGATGATGAACCTGGCCAGCGCTTGCGGAATCGAGGTTCCCGCAGTTCGTCTGGTTGCACGCGAGAAGATCGAAGACTTGCCGGACCACGTCTGGCACCATGGCGAAACCCATGCCTACGCGGTCCAGCGCTTTGACCGCGGTCCGCAGCGTCGACGCATCCACTGCGAGGACTTTGCGCAGGTTCGCGGTTTTGATCCCGACAATAAGTACCAGGGGACTTACGAGACGTTGGCACGTCTGGTATACCGTAATCGCCACACCAGCGACCTTCGCGAGTTTGCCCGCCGGTTAGCGTTCCACATCGTGATCGGAAATGGCGATGCCCACCTCAAGAACTGGTCCTTACTCTACACCAATCCACGAATCCCCCAGCTGGCGCCCGCCTATGACTTGCTCTCGACCGCGATTTATCAGCCGGACGGCAAGGAGACTTTGGCGCTCAGCTTGGGTGGCAGCCGACGGCTCGAGCGCATGAGCCTGGCCTGCTTTGAAACCCTCCAGCATCGGCTGGAGGTATCCGCGCCCCTAGCCGAAGATGCGGCTAGGGTTGCGGAGAGCGCCGTAGCAGCTTGGCCAGTCCTGGCCAAGCAGGTGGGCGTTCCCGCGGATCTCTATCACCAGATCTCGCAAGTGATCGCGCAAGGAGCGCGATGGCTCGTCAAGTGAGCGGTGTCCGTAGGATTCGCTGCAATGCTACCCAGAACCACACAGCGTCGCAGCCCACTCAATTCCCTTCGGTCCAGAACCCGCGAGCGCGATAGTTGCCGTCGGGTTGCATGAATGTGAACTGGATCTCGTAGGATTCTCGGAGCTTGGCCGGGATTTCCATGTCGATCGTCTTGGAGTCGACCACCTCGCTTCCATCCAGGAGTTCGACGGTGAGTTGACCGCCAGTGTCGGTGGAGCGCGTATTCTCGAGGTCACCTGAAACCGTGACCGTCGCACCGACGTGGACGATGTAGGGGTCATAGACGTGGATACAGCACTCCTCCTTCCGGGATCGCCGTTCTGAACCACTGCTCTGGCGGCTCAAGGGGCTGCGCGCGGCGCTCTGTTGCTCACGGTGTTGCTGCGCCTGACGGTTGAGCTCACCGACCGCCGACTCTAACCCCGAGCGATAGCGCTGAAGTTCAGCCTCCAGCTCTCCCACCCGCCGCTGGAGCTGGGCCGCGCGCTCTGGGGTGGCGGTGAGTTGCAGCATCTCGACTTGTTCGCGCAACCTGACGTTCTCGTCGAGCAACTTCTTGATTTCGGATTGCAGATGGGCAACGGTGCGGCTGTTTGCCTCGCGCTCTGCGGCAAGGGTGGCTTCAAGCTGCGACTTCTGCGCCAAATGCTGCTCGTCTTGCTGCGGTGCGCACCCGGCTAGCGCCAACCCGGCGATCCACACCGATAAAAGACATGAACGACAGCGGCTGCTCATCATACTTACCTCCTCAGGGTGTTGCGGTCGCGAGTGCAGGGATCCGTCAGCAATTGTACTACCCCACCAGCTCTTCGCGCACTGCCAAAATCAGCGCGACCAGGCTGGAAAGGCGAGGCGCAACCTCGTCGTATGACCGCGAGGTGTTAAGAACACGCGCCTTTTTCCCAGCTCACGAGGCTGGTGCAACCTGCTAACATTTTTGTTATGCTCCGCTGGTGGATGAGGGCGAACTCGCACGCAAGCGAATGAAGGAGGTCAAGCGTGGGAACTGATCGTCACACTCAAGTGGTCGCCAAGCTCATGCAGCGACCCGGTGTTCGCAAAGAAGTCGAACGCATCGAGCGCGAAGAAGGCGTTCTCCTCGACCTGCTCCTCAAGGCTCGGCACGATGCCGGTCTCACCCAAGCACAAGTGGCTGAGCGCATGGGAACGCGGCCGCCGGCAGTTGCTCGGCTCGAACGTGCTCTTGCCACGGGCAAGCACTCGCCTTCGCTGGCAACGCTGCGCAAGTACGCCGAAGCGTGTGGGAAAGAACTGGTCCTTCAGCTGACGTAGCCTCGGCGCTATGCTGACGGCCAAGCGTCAGCCCACCTGGAGCGGAAGAACGGTGGGCTGACGCCCACCCTACGTGCGCTGCTTCACGGTTTCGGGGACCCTCTTTGAACCCAGGATCTCTGGCTCAGAAATAGATCCCCCGGATGCATCGGCACTGAGGTCATTCGCCGAGTCTCTGGATGCCGCAAATAAAGATGGCCTCCGCGCTGGTGATGCTCCTCGAAACCGACCCGTTTCAAGGCACGAACTACCTGTAACGGTGTGACCGTCGGTAGGCGACTCATGCAGAAGTCGGGATCAAGGCATCGACCGGAGGCTCCGCAACCTCACCGGTTGGAATCGGATCACCGGCCTTGGCGAGAGCCTCCAGGAACCCTTCGATGCACTCGCGGGCCTTTTCGACCGCATCATCGTAGTCCTTACCCCAGGTCACGCAGCCAGGCAGGGACGGCACGGTCACCGTGTATCCGCCTTCAGGTTCGGGCTCAAAGTGAATCCGATATGTGTGTTGAGAATTCCCCATGCTTCAAGTGTAACACTCCCTCACTTCGGGACTGCGACTTTGGCCGCGACTTGCTGGAGGATTTGGCGCACGGAGTGGCCTTCGAGCTCGGCTTCGGCTGAGAGGATCAGGCGGTGGGCCCAGCAGGGGACGAGAAAACGCTTGCAGTCGTCGGGCGTGACGAAGTCGCGGGCTTCGAGCAGGGCAGCGGCGCGCGCGGTCGCGAGCAGGGCGAGCACGCCGCGCGGGCTGATCGCGAGGTCGAGCTGGTCGGAGCTGCGGACTTCGGTTGCCAGCCGGACCAGGTAGGTGAGCAGGTCGGGTGCCACGTGGACTTGGCGCGAGGCCGTGCGCAAGGCGTGCGCCTCCGCCGGGGTCAAGCAGGGCGCAGGCAAAGCCGTCGGGCCAAAACCCCACAGACTGCCCTGGACCGCACGGGTGAGCAAGGCCACTTCCTGTTCGGGCGTGGGCAACCCCAACTCGATGCGGGCGAGAAAACGGTCGAGCTGAGCTTCGGGCAAAGGATAGGTCCCTTCAAACTCGATCGGGTTCTGGGTCGCGATCACGAA
>CAZCOV010000143.1:0-14273 GCA_964499975.1 uncultured Thermoanaerobaculia bacterium | reverse complement strand
CGGAAATTTTGGGTCGGGCTGTCTTTCATGCCTTTTCTTTCCTGGTTCGATCGCCTGGAACAAGCATACTTTGGGTGTTAGCTGGCCTGTTTCGAAGGAGGCATCGCCTCCGGCATCGATACGGCCGGAGACGGTACAACCGGGTGTCCAGATTCAGCCTGTTCCAGGCGGACACGTCGACAGAACTCCCGAATGTCGTGACCCGACGCCGCCCACAACGCCGCCCGCGCGGCGCGGACCTCCGCAACTATCGGATCGACCCACTCGGCAGACTGGGAGTCAACGGGTTCAGTCATCACGCGTCCTCCATAAGTTCGTCCGGCGTACACAGGATGGGCGCATCGTATCCTGCGGTGCGACATACGGCTTCCACTCGTCGGCGGAGCACGGCGTTCGCGATATGAGCCACGTTCCACGTCATGACGAAATCCACCTGGTGGCACGCCGCCACCGCCACATGCGTCGCATCGACCGAGGCCCGCGATGGTAGCGGCACCCGTTCAATCAGGCGCGCCGCCAACTCCGCGGCTTCCGGTGTGACGTCGAGCAGCGGAAGCCCAGCCACGACCTCGAGCCGACGCATCGCCGCCTCGGGATCTCCGGCGCTGATCTCGTCGAGCACCACCTGGGAGACAACCACATCAAAATCTGGACGCCGAACCTCCCGCCAGCGGTACGTCACCTGCTGGCGACCCGCCACGATGACGTCTCGACTGGGACGGCTGGCCAAGTAGCTCACGATTGTCGTCTCCACGTACACGCGTCGCTTCACTCTTCGATCCTACGCCTTGATCGTTCCGGTTTCTCAGTCTATATGACTGCATTGACTGCATTCATGTCTTCTCCAGGCAAGGGTAGTCTCCGGCAAGCGCAGAACTTGCTCTTATCGAGCAAAACGTACTCGCGCTTCCGTGACGACGACGAATTGTTTGGGTAGCTGTTCGGCATACGTGGTCAGCAGGTGCTGAATCGTCGCGATCTTGTTGGCAGCGTGCTCATTTTCGAGGCGGAGCAGGATCACACCCTCGTGGTGCAGGTGCTCGCGATAGACTTTTTCACCAAAATCTTTGTCGTTGGTGATGATGATCCAGTTGCCTGTCGCAGCGATCCGGAGAATCGCAAGATCGTCGAGGCCGCGAGCCTGGTCGTAGACGGAGAAAACCTCGTGGCCTTGCAAACGGAGCCAGCGACCCACGGTTGGACCCGTGCTTTCATCCACGAGAAACCGCATTCTCGATCGTGAGCGGCATGAAGGTGGTGCTTTCCAAAGAGCGGGCGGCAAAGAGGCAGCAGGCCTGGATATCCGCCACTTCCAAGCCGTGGTACTCGTTCAAGATCTCAGTCATGGTGGCACCCTCGGCCAGCAGGTTGAGGATGTATTCGACGGTCAGGCGTGTTCCCTTGATGACCGGTTTCCCAACCATGATCTGAGGATTCAAGTTGATCCGCTCCAGGAGTTGTTGATGGCTCATCGCTGCGCTCCTATTTCTGGTTACCCGTGATTGGCGGCAGGTCGCCGCACCGAGACCAGAACCTTGCTTGAGTCTACTCGACATGCTTACTTTCTTCCACGGGCTCAGGCGCTCACGCGCTCAGTGGGGGCCACCTCGGCTTGGACCTCGGATCTGCCACGAGATTTCAGCCAGCTATTGACCCAGCCAGCTGAGCCGGCCGCGGCTTCTCCCGGAAAGGTGGAACGCCTCGAATACGATCGTTGAGCTGCCATCAACCGCCCATTTCGGGATCCGCGATCCGAGCAGTCGGCCCTGCCGATTGCGGGCCCTGCCCCTGCAAGCCGATAACAGGCCAGATCTCGAGCTGCGGCTCGCGTCGCCCCTTTGAAGGAGGCAGTCGGAGCAACGGGCGAAGCCGGTTGCGGACCACAACGCGACGCGCCATCAGCGGCGCGAATACAGTTGAACGGGCTTGCGCTGATCGCCGGGCCGGCAAGGTTTCGCTGCAGCCGTCGAACGCCAGGATTGGAGAACGGAAAGGACTACTCCTGACTTTTTCAAGTTCAGCACGGCAGCTAGTTGCACGACGAGCGGACGTACGAAACGCAAGCGAGCGATGGCGAGATGCTTGCCCGACAACCCAAACATTCATGGGGTGATGCGCTTAAAGTTGAAGGTGTTTATCGGACATTTTTCACGCAGCTCTCGATTTCTCGGCGACCCCAAAAATCCGATTGTACTGAATCACAGCTCTTTCAATTCAAATCCCGGCGAACGACCCAAGCTCAGCGACCCGGCCTACAGCGCGTTCGATTGCGACCTGGACGCGATGGCTGTGGCCGGGTTCGCTGCAGCGCATGGTTAGGCGACGTTGTGTGCGATTCAGATAATCTCAACGTAATGTAATTCGGGGTTCTGGATAAGTTCGGTTATCAAGACGGCGTTGTGGCGCAAAATAGCCTCGACCTGCCGCGGAGTTGAGTTGCGGCACCGAAGCCAAACGACTTTGGGTGGTGCTCCGTAAAGTCGGCTACGCTCTGCGAAATCGCTATCTTGGGTAACGATGCAAAAGTCGTTGACGCTGGCATACTTCCAGATTTGGTCGTCAGGGGCTTGGTCAAGCGTGGCTACTCGAACATGGGCCGAGTCGGGAAAGATGTCCGCAAGTCGAGCGGGCAACCGGTGACTGAGGTTCTGGTCGAAAAGGAGCTTCACGCTGCCGAACCAACAAGGTGGTGGTCCCGGTCGGCGGCGTAGGCGAGTGACGCACGGATGTCCTCAAGCGTGAGTTCCGGGAACTCCTCGATAATCTGCTCGTTGGTCATCCCAGCGGCGAGCCAGCCGAGAATGTCGTAAACAGAGATGCGCATTCCCCGGATGCAGGGTCGTCCGCCGCGTTTGCCGGGTTCGATGGTGATGAGTTCTCGGTAGTTCATTGCGGTAGGTTACGGCATCTGCGTTCTTGGGGCAAGGCGTCTGAGTCGGCTAACCTATGATTCTGCGTCAGGCAAATCTCTCGACAAACATGCATATCCCCCCGGTCGACCCTACTCCCTGCTGCGCGAAAGACTTGGCCATGGTAGCGCAAATCTTCTGGCGCGTCAAGTGGCATTTCGGCGTCGTCGGGGGCGGGGCATCACCCTGCCCTTTCCTTTTGCCTCCAGCTGTGCCAGCCTACGCGCGAGGCCAGCCGCGACCGCAAGCTGCCCGCAACACTGTGTCCGCCGCGGCCTCAAACGTGGCCTCAAATTTTAGCCAACCCATCTCACGGAGAGTTGTGATGAAGACCTTGCGAAGCTACGTGGGTGGTCAGTGGTACGAAGCTGCTTCGGGCTTTGTCCCGCTGGTCGACCCGTCGACGGAAGAAGTGGTTGCCCAGGCGTCGAGCGCCGGGCTGGACTTTGGTGCGGTGCTGGCGTTTGCGCGCGAGCGCGGCGGACCCAATTTGCGGCGGATGACCTTGACCGAACGCGGTCAAATGCTGCGCAACATGGCGCAGACCCTGCGGCAAAACCGCGATTTGTTGCTCGAACTCTCGCGCCAGTGCAATGGCACGACCGCGGGCGACGGGTCCTTCGACATCGACGGCGCCAGCGGCGTTTTGTCCTACTACGCCGGGCTCGCCAAGGGACTGGGAGAGCGGCCGTTCCTGGTCGAAGGCGAGGGCATGCGGCTGGCCAAGACCGACGCGTTTTGGGGACAACACGTATTGGTGCCCCGGCTGGGGGTAGCGGTCCACATCAACGCGTTCAATTTTCCCGCCTGGGGCTTTGCGGAAAAAGCAGCTTGCGCGCTCCTCGCCGGGGTTCCGGTGATCACCAAACCCGCGACCGCGACCGCGCTCGTGGCGGAGCGCTGCGTCGAGCTCTTGGTCGACGCACAGATCCTCCCTGAAGGAGCCCTGCAGCTGATCTGCGGCGACCTGGGCGACCTGCTCGACCGCTTGGGTCCCCAGGATGCGCTGGCGTTCACCGGCTCGGCCGACACCGCGCTCAAGCTGTCGCACCGCGCCAACCTGAACGTGGCCAACACCCGCATCAACCGCGAAGCCGACAGCCTCAACGCTGCGGTGCTGGCCCCCGGTGTTGACCTGGCGAGCCCCACGGCCGACCTGTTTTTCCGCGACGTGGTCCGCGAGATCACGCAGAAAGCCGGGCAGAAATGCACGGCCGTGCGCCGTATCCTCGTGCCCCATGCGCAGCTCATCGAGGTGCAAGAACGGCTGGCGGCCCAGCTCGCCAAGGTGGTCACCGGCAACCCTAAGGACCCCGCAGTCACCATGGGACCGCTCGCCACCGCGCGCCAGCTGCACGACGCCGAAGCTGGAGTCGCGGCCCTGCTCGCGGAAGCGCGCATCGTCTATGGCCGCGGCCAGCGGGCCGACGGCGTCGGCAGTCCAGCCGGCAAGGGTTTTTTCTTTCCCCCCACCTTGCTGGTGGCTGAAGCGACGTCAGCCGACGCTTTCGTCCATGCCCGCGAAGTCTTTGCCCCAGTCTCAACCCTCCTGCCCTACGACGGCCAGGCCGAGGCCGCTGCCGAGATCGTGGCCTGGGGGGGCGGGACCCTGGTCACCTCGGTTTATGGCGATGACCCGGCCTGGCTCCAGACTTTCCTGGCGCAGGTCGGCAGCACTACCGGACGGCTTTACGTGGGCTCGGCCGGCTCGGCCGCCGAAGCTTTTGGCTCGGGGGCTGCTCTGCCGCAAACCCAGCACGGTGGACCTGGCCGCGCCGGGGGTGGTGCTGAACTGGGCGGCATGGTCGGACTCCGCTTCTACTTGCAACGCGTTGCCCTGCAAGGCAGCCGTCCACTGATCGACGAACTCGTGGGTCTGAAGGCCGAGCAGCAATAACTTCGCATTCTGGCACGAAAATCGCGGTGGGGTCGCGCCCTTGCTGAGAGCGGTGATACACTCGCTTCCGGCATGAGCCGCCTAGCTTCTCTGACCTTTTTCTGCCTCGCCCTGTTCCTGGTTGCAACCACCCTGGTGGTGAAAAAACCCGGCCTGCCGATGCAGCTTTTTGGTGAGGAGCCGACCTACTTCATGATCACCCATAGCGTTGTCCTCGACCGCGTCTTGCGCTGTGAAGTCCAGGACCTCCGCCGCCTCTACGACGAGTTTCCGTTCATCCATAGACCCTTTCTCGCCCTGGCAAGCCCGGATGGCTGGAACACTGCTTTTTTTGACCGTCCGCTGCTCTACCCAATGCTGTCGGCCCCGTGGGTCGCGTTGTTTGGCGCGAACGGCATGGTCGCCTGGAACATGATCCTGTTTCTCGGGATGATCTGGCTCGCAGCATCGCACCTACGGCGTGCCGGGCCCCGCGCAGCGGGCGGCTTGGCGTTGCTTTTGGCCGTGGGCTTTTTCTTGCTCAGCACGACCTGGGTCTATGTCTTTCACTTGCTCCCCGAAATCTTGGGGGCAGCTGCCGTGACCGCGTGCTTGACGTGGGGTTGGCGCGCAGCGGGGGGTTGGCGTACAGCGGGGGAACAGCGCGCAGCGGGGGAACAGGGCGGGAAATTCGCACCCACGGCGGGATCGCCGCAGAGGAGATCTGCGGGATCCGCAGCGTGGGCTTTGGCCTCTGGACTGACGCTCGCGCCCCTAGTCGAGCACAGCCCGTGGCTTCTCCTGTTGACCCTGCCGCTGCTGCTCGTCTTCTGGCAACAGCGGCAGTGGCGGGGGTTGTGCGCTTTCTTGCTCGGCAGCGGGCTAGCGCTACTTTTGCTTTGGGGGCTCGCTCGCCTGCAACCGTGGACAGCCCAGGCGACGTCGACTGCACGCCAGGTCGTGACGCTCAAGGACCCGCTGGCCATGCCACAACTGGGTGACCGTACCGTGCCCGCCCCGGCTGATCCGGACGCCGCGGGGGAAGCGCGGTGGGGGGGGGAAACCCTGGCATGGTCCGGGCGGCCGATCACCACCCGCTTGACTCACTTCCTGTGGGGACGGCACGCTGGGTTGTTGCCCTACTTTCCCCTGGTGTTGCTGGCTTTGGGCTCGTTTTTCCTGCGCGGTCGCCGCGCGCTCGCCCAATGGACGCTGCTCGCGGCAGTGCTGGGGACGCTCGCGGCACTGCCGGGGGTAGGCACCCTGACGGATCGCCCGCCGATGGTGGGCAACCCCGACCTAGTGTGGGTCTATCCGGCGTTTTTCTTCCTGTCAGGAGCGCTCGCCCCAGGATGGATCGTGGCCGGATATGCGGTCGCCACTTGGTGTCTTGGGGCTTTGCTGTGGACCCCTTTGGGCGCACCGCTGCCCGCTGCCTCCTCGCAAGCGCATACCCGCAACTGGCCATTTGCCGCCCTGCCTCTCGAAGTCCACCTCTTGCCCTGGTTGCCAGATTATCGGGTGGTCGAGAGCCTGGGCGAACGGCTGTGGGCACGTGCTGACCAGACCAAAGCGGTGGTTGACGAGTTCTGGTTGCTCGGCGGGGAGGAGGTCGAGCTCTGGCTTGAACGGCAAGCGCCCCTCGCCAAGGGGGTCGTGAGTCTGCGCAACTTGGTGTCGCATCAAAACATCGAACTGCACTTTGCCGAGCAGCACGAAACCTTGAGCTTTGATGAGGTACCCCTCGAGGGCGCAGGGCAGCGGCGCGAAATGACGCCGTCAGAACCCACTTACCAATTGACCGCGGGGAAAGCTCCGGTTTTCCTCTATCGCATCCGGGTAGAGAGCGAGCGAGGCAACAATCTGGCGTGGCACCAGCCCGGACGGCCTTACCACTACACCGGCGCGATCGTCGCCTACCTCGGCCCGCCGGAGGTCTTGAACCACGACATCTACCCGCTGACCTGGCTGAGCTGCGGCGCACCCTCGACGGTCTCGGTGGAGGAGTCGTTTCTCGGGCTGGTCGAACTCCAGCACCATGGCGCAGCCCCCTGGCCGTCCCGCGGTCCTGCCCGGGTCCGCCTCGCTTACCACTGGCTCGACGCCAACGGCAACCCACGGATCTTCGACGGGGTGCGCACGGATCTGGTGCAAGACCTGGCACCAGGGCAGACCTTGAAGAGTTGGCAAGAGGTTCAAGCGCCTAAGCAACCCGGCCGCTATTGGCTCGAATTTGATCCGGTGTTCGAGCACGTGGCCTGGTTTTCCCAACGCAACCAGCGCACCACCTGCCGCACGGCAGTCGAGGTCAAGACAGCCGAGGGGATCAAAGCAGCAGCTCGATCCGGGCCTGGGCCCGCAGCCGCTCGACCTGCTCCTGCACCACCGAAAACTTCTCCTGGTTCAGCAAGTGGCTCCGGATCCCGTCCCGCACCTCGGCAAAAGGCCGCGTCGCAGGCGGCTTCACCTCGAGCAACTGGATGAAGTGCAAGCCAGCTTCTGACTCGACCACCGGGCTCAGCTGGCCGACCGTCAGGCTCGCCAGGGCGCGAAAAAAAGCCGTGTCTTGCCCGGCCATCGCGATCCAGGGCAGCTCACCGCCCTGCTCGCGCGAGGAAGCGTCCTCAGAAAACTCGCGGGCAAGCGCTGCCATATCCGCTCCGTTCTGCACTTGCTGCAGTAGCTCTTCGATTTTGGCGCGGACGCCGTCTTTGACCGCAGGGCTCGCATCCGGGCCGATCCGGCGCAAGAGGTGGCGCGCGCGGCGCATTTCCGGCCGGGTAAAGCGGGTACGGTTGGCTTCGTAGAAAGCGCGCACCCGCTCCTCCTGCAGGACGATTTTTGGCTCGATCTCCGTCCGCATCACTTTCTCAACCGACAGCGTCACGGCCAGCTGGCGCCGCACTTTCTCGCGATCGGTGCCTTGCTGGGCCAGGGCCTGGTCAAAAGCAGCTGCATCCGGGTAGCGCTTTTCCATGGCGGCCAACGCCTGGGCGACTTCGCTGGGAGTTGCAGCCTTACCCCGCTTCAAGCTGTCGTCGTAAACCAGGACCTCACCGATCAGCCCCTCTAGCACCTCGCGGTAAAAGCCCGCTTCTGTGGCTGGGTCGGGTTGCCCAGCTTGCGCGGCCTGGGCGCGCAGCACTTCCACTTGGGTCAAAAGTTCTTCCTTGCGCACTTCGTGGCCGTTAACCCGGGCCACGACCGCGGGCCAAGCGGCGGCCAGCTCGCTGGTCGACTCCCCACGGACACTTTGCGGCCAGCTCAGCCCGGCGAGGGTTGCGAGGACGGTCAGGCGGACTTTCCACTCAAAGTTGTTTCGCTGCATCATTCGCTGCCTTCTAAGAAGACGATAAGACGGTAAGTCGATAAGTCGATAAGTCGATCAATACGCGGACGAGAAGCGCAGGAGTTCAGCGCGGCTCCCGCCTCACATCGAAATGGACCCTTTGCGAAATGCGGTCTTGCCGATCAAAGCATTGATCAGCACCGGGACCCCGCTCCGCGCGATCTCTTTGGCCTGCTCGAGCACCGCAGGGACTTCATCGGCCCGGCTGACCACCAGCCCCTTGCCACCATAGCCTTCGGCTACTAGGTGGTAGTCGCTATGGCGGAGCACGGTGGCGCAGTCGTCACCCAGGATCTCGACTTGCTCACGCGCGATTTGCGTCCAACCCGCGTCATTGCCGACCACTGCGATCACCGGCACGCCGTGCCGCGCGAACGTGTCGAATTCTGCCAGGCTGTACGCGGCAGAGCCGTCACCGTAAAGCAACCACACCTCCGACTCCGGGCGCGCCAGTTTCGCCGCCAGCGCAAAACCGCCACCCACCCCCAGGGTCCCAAACACCCCGGGATCGAGCCAGGACAAGGGGGCGCGCGGACGCACGATGTAAGACGCCGTCGCCACAAAGTCGCCGCCGTCGGCGACCAAGATGCTGTCGTCGTCGAGCGCGAGGTCGATTTCCTGGCAGAGCCGCAGCGGATTGATGTGGTCTGTGGGTTGAGCGGCTTGGGTTTCGATCTGTCGCTCGCGCTCGATGTCACGGTCCTTTAAGGTCGTGATCCAGTCTTGCCAGCGTGGCCGTCCGCCGCCGGTCTCCTCAGCCAAGACTTCGATCAGCCAGCCAGGATCTGCCACGACCGCGAGGTCGGGCTTGCGGTTTTTTTGCAGTTCGAACGGGCTGAGGTTGACCGCGACCACCTCGGCCCGGCTGCTGATTTGACGGCCGTAGTCGAGGCGAAAATCGCAGGGCACGCCCAAGAGCAAAACGAAGTCCGCCTCTTTCAGAGCTTGCTTGCGCTGATGCCGCAGCTGCCGAGGATGCTGGGCGCCGAGCAGACCGCGCGCCATCCCGCTCAGATAAAAGGGCACCCCGAGTAAATCCACGGCTTCCGCGAGTTCGGTGATCGCTTGCGGGCGCAGCACGCATTGACTCCCGATCAAGGCCACAGGGCGCCGAGCGCGGAGCAGCCGCGCGGCGATCGCCCGCACTTGTCGACGTTCTGCTTTGACCCGCGGCACCGGATGGGGTTTGCTCGCGCGGAAACGGTCGGCTCCCGCAAACAAGCGGCGCAAGTGGCGCTGCAAGACCCAGCGGGTCGCCACTTCGCCCAGAGCGCGGCTGCGCGCCTTGCCTTCAACCCCGTACAGCTGGCGGACCAAGCGTTCTTCGTACAGCAAGTCGACCGGGCACTCGACAAAAACCGGTCCCGGAATCCCCACCCGCGCTTCCGCAAAAGCCTGCTCCACCGCGGGCACCAGATCGCGCACGCGCTCCGCCACGGCCAACCACTTGACGTGGGGTTCGATCAACGCCACTTGATCGATGTCTTGCAGGGCACCGCGCCCTTTCAGAATGGTGCCGGTCGCCCCACCCAAAAGAACCAGCGCAGACTGCGCCAGTTGCGCGTTCTTGATCGCGGTCAGCGTGTTGGTCACCCCAGGCCCGGCGGTCACCGCGGCCACCCCGGGAGTTCCGGTCAAACGCGAAATCGCGTCCGCGGCAAACGCGGCCGTGGCTTCGTCGCGCACGTCGATCACCCGGATGCCCTGCTCTTTGGCGCTGACCAGAATCGGCGAGATGTGTCCACCGCAGAGGGTGAACATGAAGCGGACCCCTTGCTTAACCAACACTTCAGCGATCAGATCTCCTCCGGTCATCGCCCTGACTCCTGGTCTCTCGGCGCGTTTAGCGCCAGCTTGGCCGCAGCTTCCGGCGCGGATTCGAGCACGTGGCGCGGCGGCACAAAACAGATGAACTCCCCGGTGAAAACCGTGCTGCTGTCTGAGTCCGGCGGTCGGGATTCTCCACTTCTGACCCGCTGGACGAAAACCTCGACCACCTGCTTGGCCCCCTCCTGACGGGCGAGCGCAGCCCTGGCGATCAGCCGCTCACCCACCTGAACCGGCCGCAGGAACTTGACCTGGGCGCTGCCCAAAACCACGTTGGGGTGGTTGATCGCCAGCATGGCGGCGTGATCCGCCAAGGAAAACACAAACCCGCCATGCACGAGCCCCTGGGAGTCTGCGCGCATGGCCTCACTGCACCAAAGTTCGAGGTGGGCCATACCCGCGGCGAGCTCCACAACGCGACCCGCCAGGTCAGGGTCGAGCGCCAGATGAGTTGCTGCCATCGCCGGACTGCGCATCTCGCTTCATTCCTCCTCCATGTGAGGATAGCGGTAGTTGCGCGGCGGCACAAAGTTCTCTTTGATCGTCCGCTGCGAGGTCCAGCGCAACAGATTGAAGACCGAACCGGCCTTGTCATTGGTGCCGGAAGCGCGGCCGCCGCCAAACGGCTGCTGTCCGACCACCGCGCCGGTTGGCTTGTCGTTGATGTAGAAGTTCCCTGCGGCATGGCGGAGCGCTGCCGACATCTTGACGATGGCCTGCCGATCGTCCGCAAAGATGGCACCGGTCAAAGCGTAAGCGCTCCCGGTATCGCAGTGGTGGAGGGTGGCTTCGAGTTCGTGGTCGGGGTAGACGAAAACCGTCAAGATCGGGCCAAAGAGCTCTTCGCGCAAGGTCTCGTAGTGAGGGTTCGTGGTCAAGATCACGGTCGGCTCGACAAAGAAACCCACCCGCTCCTCGGTCCCGCCGCCGCACAAGATCTCAGCATCCGTGGCTGCCCGCGCCCGCTCGATCGCGGTGCGATGCTTGGTGAACGCGCTGCGGTCGATGACTGCGGCCATGAAATTGCGGAAGTCGGTGGGCGGTCCCATGGCGATCGAGCCGATCTGATCGCACAGCCCAGCGCGCACCCGCGGCCACAGCGATGCAGGGATGTAGGCACGAGACGCCGCCGAGCATTTTTGTCCCTGGTACTCGAAGGCACCGCGGACCAGAGCGGTGAGCAGGGCGTCGAGTTCGGCTGAAGCATGGGCGAAAACAAAATCCTTGCCCCCGGTCTCGCCGACCAGCCGCGGGTAGGAGCGATAGGAGCGAATGTTGCGACCTACCGCTTCCCACATCGCCTGGAAGGTTTCAGTCGAACCGGTCAAGTGGATGCCCGCCAGCTGCGGGCTTCTGACTGCCGGGTCACCGACCTCGGCCCCGCGACCGGGCACAAAGTTGACCACCCCGTCGGGCAGACCCGCGGCCTGGAACAGCTTCATCAGGTAGTAACCCGACAGCACGGCGGTCGAAGCCGGTTTCCACACCACCACATTGCCCATCATCGCGGGCGCGCTGGGCAAGTTGCCGGCGATCGAAGTGAAGTTGAAAGGCGAGACGGCAAAGATAAAGCCTTCGAGCGGACGGAACTCGAGCTGATTCCAGATCCCCGGGGCCGACCCCGGCTGTTCGCGGTAGATCTGCTGCAAGTAGTGGGCGTTGAAACGGAAAAAGTCGATCAGCTCGCAAGCCGCATCGATCTCTGCTTGCAGGACATTTTTCGACTGATTGAGCATGGTCGCGGCATTGATGGTATCGCGCCAAGGTCCGGCGAGCAGATCTGCGGCCTTGAGAAAAATCGCGGCGCGGGCTTCCCAAGCCATCTCTGACCAGCCGTGCCAGGCCGCTTGGGCGGCTTGAATCGCTTGCTCGACGTGCTGGCTTTCGGCCTGGTGGAAGGTTGCCAGCACGTGACCGTGGTCGTGCGGACAGACGGCGGTAGCGGTTTTGCCGGTGGTCACTTCCTTGCCGCCGATGACCAGCGGGATCTCGATCGGTGCGACGAGCAGGCTCGCCAGCCGGGCCTTGAGCGCAGCTTTTTCCGGCGAGCCGGGGGCATACTGGCGGACCGGCTCATTGATCGGTGTCGGGATTTGCACAATTCCATTCATAGGTTCTCGTTTCCGGTTCTCGTTTGCAAAAGAAGTTTCGCTATGGTAGCTCGGCCATCCCTTGGTGAGCTCGTGGCTGGCAGCTAGCCGGTGGAGGTCTTCAGACGGCCTTCAGACTCACTGCGGCCGTGCCCCTTGCTTTTCTATCAAGGAAACCACTGCCTGCGCTAGTTCTGGCCGACTCTGGCTGCCCGACCGCTAACGTAACGCCGCCCCCGGCGCCCCGCTACCGATTGCCGTGCCAGTGGCCTCGTCCATCCGCAACGGATTAACCGCCAGGACCACGGCGTCCCTGCTGGCTGTCCGCTGGCCATCAGATCGGGGTGCTCCGAACGTAGGCGTAGCGATTCTAGCTCTGGGGCTTGCGCGGATCTCCCAACACCGGATCCGGACTCAAAAAACGCCCCAAAATCGGACTGCAGTACCGCGCCTTCATGTAGTCGAGCACGCCCTTCGGGACGTCACCATTTTCGTCCCGTTCGTGCCCGGTGAACTTCAAGGAAAACGGTGACTGCTCAGGGTCCGTGGCCTCTTGGCCGAATCCGTAGTAGCCATGAGAAGCGGCGCAGTTGCCGGCTTGATCAGTGATTAAACGCGGGGATCGGAGGGTTGGGCGAGTGTAGCTCAGGGATGTCTTCTCCATGTTCGTGCGTGTTTTACTACGTCGACAATCTTCCAGAGCCCAACCGCTAGAAGAATCCACAAGAAAGTATTGATTATCAAGAACATCGACCATCGGAATATGTGATCTGATATAGAAAGGTCCGATGCATTGCTGGGAACCCAGTACTTTCCAATAAATACGTTAAAAAACATGAAACCTGGCCAGCCTGCAACTTCAGTGCTCCACCACCAACCTCGTGGCAAGAAGCCGTTAGCGACCTCCCAGGCAATATTTAGCAGAGGAAGCAGACTAGGAACTATAGCAATAATCAGGAGTATCCCAGAGGGACGCAACCGTGACATTTCACTCCACCATCTTATTATTCATGGATTCTGCGTCCACGTCTTAGGATTTTGACTGTTGTAGATTCTATGGTTGATCCTCTCCACAGCCTCAGGCCCCTTAAGCATCATCCGATGTGCGTTTTCGTAATAGAGTGCTTTTCTGTCGTTAGCATTCCTGTTGGGGAATCCTGTTAAACCCTTGTAGTTGGCGTAGGCGTGCCCCATCTCGTGTACGAGCGCTGTGGTGGGTGAGATAGGAGCAAGGACAGTAGCGCCATTCAGCGGCCCTGAGAAGGGGCGGCCCCAGATCATGCCACCAGAAATCTCCGCGGGATCCAGCCGGATCTCGGACCGAGAATTGTCCGGTGAAACATCGGAAGTTCTAGCGCCACCTGTACCTCCTGGAATTGGCGTGATTTCAATCGCTACGGTGTAGTTAGATCGATTGATCATCCCACCGATCAAGCTTGCTGTTGAGTTTGATGGATCAATCAAACCAGGATCCACAGCAGCGATCTGGTTCACCCCTCCAACAGTGATAACCCGAAGTGCATTTGCCAGATCTACGGCTCCGGTAGCCGTCAGTGCCTCCCTAAGGAGATCTAACTCATTACCTAAATCTCTAGGAAGAGTGATGACGAGCCCTTCAGGATCAACGAAGCGAATCGGGTTACCAGCTGCATAGGCGAAACGATTCCACAGCTGCGGTCTGCCCATGGCGAGCCGCATCGGCGGAACCGGATCCGGACTCAAGAACCGCCCCAAAATCGGACTGCAGTACCGCGCCTTCATGTAGTCGAGCACGCCTTTGGGGACGTCACCATTTTTGTCTCGTTCGTGCCCGGTGAATTTCAAGGAGAACGGTGACTGCTCAGGATCTGTGGCTTCTTGTCCGAACGGGTAGTAACTATGTAAGGCGACGCGGTTGCCGGCCTGGTCGGTGATCAGACGCGGAGTGCCGAGGTGGTCGAGGTGAAAGTGATAGATCGTGCCGTCTGCTTCGACCGCTGCCAGTAGCTGGCCATTGCGGTAGATGTAATCGCGGGTAAAACTCCACAACAAGCGCGACCAGGGATGGAAGTACTCCCGCAGGACCGTGCCATCGAAGCCGCGCAGGGTCCACACCTCTTGGGCTGGAGTGCCCGCGCAGGTGTTCGATGGACAATCGAAGGTCACGATCCGCTGATCGTCCGGACCGTAGACGAAGACCCGTGACACGCCGTCGGAGGACTGCAGGTGCTTGATCAGGCCCA
>CAZCOV010000142.1:0-14311 GCA_964499975.1 uncultured Thermoanaerobaculia bacterium | reverse complement strand
ACGGGCCGATCTGGTCGAGCGAACTGGCGAACGCGACGAGGCCGTACCGCGACACCCGGCCGTAGGTCGGCTTCATCCCGACGATGCCGCACAGCGCCGCGGGCTGCCGGATCGAGCCGCCGGTGTCCGACCCGAGCGCAAGCGGCAAACCCGCGGCCACGGTCGCCGCCGAGCCACCGCTCGAGCCGCCGGGGACCATCCCGAGTTGCCAGGGATTGCGGGTTGCCTGCCAGCGCGAGTTCTCGCACGACGAACCCATCGCAAATTCGTCGAGATTCGTGCGGCCGACGATCACCGCGCCAGCTTGCTCCAAACGCTCGACCACGGTCGCGGAGAAAGGCGCCACGTAACCGGTGAGGATGGCGGAAGCGCAAGTCAGCGGCTCACCCTGAAGCGAGATGTTGTCCTTGACCGCGACCGGCACCCCCGCAAGCGGTCCCAGCGGTTCCCCAGCCCGTCGCTGACGATCGATTTCGCGGGCTTGACGCTCAGCTCGGGCCACCGTCATGCCGAGGTACGCTCTGATCGCGGGCTCGACTTCGGCAATCCGCTCCTGGGTTGCGGCCAAAACTTCAGCAGCTGAAATCTCCCCCGCCCCGATCCGGGCGCGGATCGCTTCGGCGCCGAGCCGCCACAGCGCCTCGGTCACGCTGGAGCTGCCTCCGCCGTCAAGGGCTTGACCGCTGGGACGACCAGAAACCCGCCTTCGCTCGCCGGTGCATTGGCGAGAAACAGTGCCTGCGGCAAACCGGCCGCGGGGACGTCTGCGACTTCTGGAGCCAGCCCCAACTCGTCGACGCTGAGCTCGGGATCAGCGACTGCGAAAGTCTGGAGTTCGGCCAAAAAAGCGGTCACGCGCTGCAGCTGCTCAGCCAAAAAGCTCGTCTCTTCAGCCGTCAATTCCAGCTGCGCCAGCGCTGCCACCGCGGCGATCTCTTGGGCGTCGAAAACCATCGGCAACACCCCTCGGCGAACCGTGCCAGGTCAGCAATTCCTAGCGGAAAATCCCCGGCTTCTTCTCCCCAGGAGGGCTGGCGGCAGCGCTCGGGGTGCCCGCGATGCGATCGTTCAGCTCTTTGATGCGTTCCATCAACTTGTTGATCTTCTGCTGGGCTTCGTCGCGCAGACGCGCAAAATCCCCCCGCATGCGTTCGGCTTCTTGCCGCATTTCTTGCAGCTGCCCATCCAGGTCCCGGAGTTGCTGGTCGCGGTCGGACAGTAATTGATGCAAGTGCTGGATTTCGTCGTCTTTTTCACCGATCCGCTGCTTGTTTTTCTCTTCTTGCTCCTCATAAAGTTTGCGATATTGCTGCAATTCCTGAATCTCGGCAAAATCTGCGGCAGCCACTTCGCCTCCTCGACTTTCAATGTTGGGAAACATTTTGCGCAGCTTGAGCGACAAGTCATCCGGATCCGGGGACTGGCTTTTCGCTTCTTCGTAAGTGATTTCATTATGCGTCAGCAGAGCGACCAACGATTGATTCATGCTCTGCATCCGATAGTAACCCACCGAGGACTCGACCTCTTCTAGCAACTCGGTGGTTTGACCCTTTTCGATCGATTTGGCAATCTTGGGCGAAGAGCGCATGATTTCAAGCGCAGCAATGCGCCCTTGACGGTCGCGTCTCTCTACCAATTTCATCGAAATCACGGCCTTGAGCACTTGCGCCAGCTGGGCCCGGATCTGGCCTTGCTGGTCGGCCGGGAACGAATCGAGAATCCGGTCCACGGTTTGCGTCGAGCTGTTGGTGTGCAAGGTCGAAAACACCAGGTGGCCGGTCTCGGCTGCAGTGATCACGGTGGAAATGGTTTCTGGGTCGCGCATCTCACCGACCATGATCACGTCAGGATCCTGCCGCATGGCATTGCGCAGCGCTTCTTTGAACTGATAAGTGTCCGTCCCGAGCTCGCGCTGGGAAATTGAAGCGATTCCGTCGGCAAAAAGAAATTCGATCGGATCCTCGATCGTGATCACGTGAACCGGTCGGTTTTGCGAAATGTATTTGATCATGGCAGCGAGCGTGGTCGATTTGCCGCTACCGGTCGGTCCGGTCACCAGCACTAGGCCCATCGGCAGCTGACACAAATCCAGCAGCACTTTGGGCAAATCGAGGTCTTCCAGACTCTTGATCTCGTAGGGGACACGGCGAAAGCAAGCGGCGAGATTACCTCGCTGCATGTAAATATTGCCACGAAAGCGGGCAACCCCAGGCACGCCATAACCGAGATCGACCGACATGTTTTCTTCGAGCCGTCGCTTCTGCTGCGGGGTGAGGATCTTGTCGATGATCGCCTGGAGGTCTTCGCGTTTGAGCTGATCCGCTTTGACCGGCATCAAGCGCCCATTGAGCCGCAGCAACGGCGGACGCGCAGGTTTCAAATGGAGGTCCGATGCCCCTTGCCGGGTCATGAGCGTGAGCAGTTGATCGATATCCACGTGTCCCCCATCGGATGCGGCCAACACCGCCCGTGAAAACTCGGAAAACCTCGTCGCCAGAGCGTGGACGGGTCTACAGGCGAGTCGATAGCCACTGGATCCTCATGCTGGTTCTTTGTAAGGGCTTCTTTGTAATGGCACGATCAGGCCGTGACCAGGTGCTGAGTTTAGCAGCGCGGCAAGGAGAGCGCTAGAAGGGGGAACCTCACCCCCCACCCTCAGGTCCGTGCTGACCCGGCCAAAGCGCGCAAATCCTCGGCGAGCCGGCGGGTAACTTGTGGGGTGCTGTCGCGCTCGGCCAGCGCGCGGTAGGCAGCCACCACTTGGGCATAGTGCGCTGGATCGTTGAGCAGCCGACGGATTTCCTCGGCGTAAAGATCGATGCGCCCGACTTGAACCAGGCCGCCGATCTCCGCGAGCAGCTCGCGGTGTCCCCCTAAATCGCTCGCCACCGTGGGCTTGCCCAGAGGGATCGCCATGGTCAGCAGGCTGCTCTGTTCGGCCGTGGTGTAGGGCACGACCACCACCTGGGCGCGGACGAGCAAGGAGTAGACCAGACGATCGTCGATGTAGTCGAGAAAGCGGACGTCGTCGGATAACCCCAGCTCGATCTGAAGCGCTCGCAAGCGGCGGTTGTAAGCGTGGTCCTGGCGTTCGAAGAGGCGCATGAGGCCGCGCCGCCGACGCACGGACCCGGCTACCACAAACAGCACCTGGCCGCGCAGTTCGGGCTGGGCCGCAAAGACCTGATGGGCAGCTTGGAGGAAGTGGTCGATCCCCTTGACGATGTGGATATAGCCAAAAAAGAGGACTACCGTGCGTTGACCCAGCTGGTAGGTGGCTTCGAGTTCGGCACTGCGGTCGGTTGAATCCGGGAAGTCGTAAGTGCCAAAGGGGATGATCCGAATTTTTTCGGCTGGCACCTGGGCTTGGACCACCAGAGCTTCGCGCGCTTCTTGGGTGTGGACGTAGATGCGCGCAAAGAGGTGGGAGATCCACCGATAGTATTGCCGTCCGAACCAGCCCAGTCGCGCCATTTCGCGCACCGGCTCGTGATAGTTGACCGCGAGCCGGCAGCCGACCCACCGCGGCAGCAGCCACAGCACCGGATTGAGCAGCAGCAGTCCGGGCCCGTACATCGAAATCGCGTACTCGACGCGCACCACCTGAGGCCGCAAGCGCCGCAGCTGGGGCAGCACAGCGCCCAGTTCGCGCCACCGGTTGAGCGGGATCACGACGAGGTCGAGACCGTGCTGGCGCAGACCGTCCGCGATGCGCCGGGCATAGACGGCAATGCCGCCTTGGGCCGGCGGGTAGGGTGACAGCAAGCAAACTTTCATGGCGGCAGCTCCACAAAGGGCGAAGAGGCGATCGGCGGCTGAGCTGGACGCGTGGTGCGACGTTGAACGTCCCGCCACAAGATGCACGCGCTGGTACTGGCGCCGATCGCGAGTGCCCAAGCTACCCCAGGAACCCCCAGGGCTGGCACCCACGCATCGCGGCCGGGGATGAGCGCCCAGGCCGCGAGCGCAAACAGCACGAACCCCACCAGCAACCCGCGCGCAGCTACCCCCGGACGCCCCAGGGCGATCAGCGCGGTGGCGGTCACGTAAGCCACGGTCAAGCCGGAAAGCGCGAACAGCAGCAAGGTGAGCAAGCTGTCGTCCGTCTGCAGCTCGGCGGGAAAAGCGAGTCGCAAGACCCAGCCGCCCCAGCAGTGCCCGAGGGCGATCACCAGCGCGAGGCTTATGAGCAACCCGGCGAGCAGACGGTTGAAGTCGTGGCGCCGCAGCTCGCGCGCGGCAGCAATCGTGGGCAAGAGCGCCATCGGCAAGCCACAGCTGATGTAGAAGATCGTCCGCCCGAGGATTGCGGGCGGGGTGTATTGCCCGATCAGCGCATTGACGTGGTCTGACGGCAAGAACAGCTTAAGGAAGACCACGTCGCTGCGCATGAAGAGGGTGATCAGCAGCAAGCTCAAGGCCGCGGGCAGAGAAAACCTGGCCAGCTCAGCCGTGGTCTTTTGATCGGTTCCTCCCAGCGAGAGCCACGGACGGAGCCGGAGCGCACAGAAAACGAGGGCACCCACGGCCCCGAGGAGGAAAGCCAGCAGGGCGCCGCTCACCCCCAAGCCCAGGCGCAAGAACCAGATGGTGCCAGCCACCCGCAAAAGGACGCTGCACAGCTGGGCCAAGCCATATTCAGGAAAGCGGTGCAGTCCCTGAAAGGTCATCGGGAGCATCGACGCAAGCGCCATCGCTGGCAAGATCAACGCCATCAACAGCAGCAGTGGCTGCAAATCGGCGAGCCGGTCGGCGAGTCGGCCGGACGCGGCTTGGGCGCCCCAGCGCGCGAGCAGAAGGACGAGCGAGCCCGCCAGACTCACCGCGAGTTGCAGCCAGATCGCGCTGGTCAAGAAGCGGCGCGCCTCGGCCGGCGGTTTTTCCGCCACAAATTTGGCGACCGAGGTCGCAAGCCCGGCAGTGACCAGCGCCTGGACGATCAACAGGACCGCGAGCGCACTGCTCAGCAGGCCAAAGTCGGCCGGGCTCAAGAGCTGGCCCGCGACCACGAAGTAGACGTACTCGAAAGCCGCATAAAGACCGATCGTCAAGCTGCTGACGAGGGTGCCACGGAGAAGTTTTTGCAACATGAATAGAGGGTATATAATTCCGCTTTTCTGACGGAGATCTCACCGTGACAACTTTTTTCGATCCTGGAACGCCACAGCAGCAAGCGGAGATTTTGATCGCGCTCGAACGGACCTACCAGGCACAAACGCAGGCGCTTCAGGAACTCACAGACGCCGAGTTCTTTGCACCGCAGGGGTCCGCCTGGTCGCCCGCGGAGCACCTCCGCCACCTCAGAAAGTCCGTGCGCGCGGTGGCTTTGGGCCTGGGGCTGCCGCGGCTGTTGCTGTGGCTCCGCTTTGGCAGGGCCCGCGGCAGCCGCTCGTTGGTCGAGGTGCGCGACCTCTACCTCTCCCACTTGCGGGCGGGAGCTCAAGCCGGACGCTTTGCCCCGACGCCCGAACCCTTGCCCGTGGATCTGGCCCAGCGCCGCCAGGACATCCTCACCCAATTTGCCGCGGCTCATGCCGAGCTACTGCGGGCCGTCGCGGGGTGGTCAGAAACCGGGCTCGATCGCTACCGCTTGCCGCACCCGGTCCTGGGCCCCCTGACCTTGCGCGAAATGCTCTTCTTCACCCTCTATCACAACTGCCACCACTGCAATCGCATCTTCGAACGGCGCCAGCCGTCCTGACCCGCCCGCTCGGGCCAAGAGCAGGCGAGAGCAGTCGGCTGGCACCCGGATGACTGCACCCGGATGACTACCCGAAACCCTGCCTGCCCGGGTTAGTGCGACGGTGCAATGGGGGTTCCTTGGGTGGCCACGATTTTCCACTGCCCGTCCATCTTGACCAAGACATCGGTCCAGCGATATTGGCCGCTGATGTCTTGCCCCTTGTAGCTGCCCTTGTCCGTACTGCGATACGTCGCGACCGCAGTGTCGCCGTAAACTTGCACTTTCATGTCGTCATACGTGGACGACTCGATCTTCAAGTCCCCAGACTGCAAATCGGCGAGGATCTGTGCCTTGTTCATCATCGCCCCGGCCGGATCCGTGAAGATGTAGGTGCCGGCCAGGTGCTTCTCCACCATGGCAGCATCGCCTCGGGCAAAGGCTGCAGACAGATCGTTCTCGAGCTGCGTCACCGCTTGCTCGGTGGTCTGGTGGTGATCGGCAAAAGCACAGGGCGAGGTCAAGAACGCGAACAAGGCAATCCACACGATGGGGTTTTGGTTTTTGTGGGAGGTCTTCAGGATGGACATTTCTCAGCTCCTTGGAGGTTGTTCAGACAGACACTCATCAACGCCTTGATGGCAGCGCCATTTGGGGTTTGGATCCAGGCGGCTCTTGCCGCCCGCCAAGTTTGCCACAACCGGACGCCCAGTTGGAGTTCGCGCGCGCTCAGCATAGGATCTGTCCATGAGCTACGTCGAGCCGTTGATGCGGCAGAACTTCCTCGAATACGCGAGCTACGTCATCGTCGACCGCGCGATCCCGGATCTGCGCGACGGCTGCAAGCCGGTGCAGCGGCGCATCCTCAACACCCTCTTCGAAAGCGATGACGGCCGGTTTCACAAGGTCGCCAACGTGATCGGCGAGACCATGAAGCTCCACCCCCACGGCGACGCTTCGATCGGCGAAGCCTTGGTGGTGCTCGCCAACAAGGAATACTTCATCGAGAAGCAAGGGAATTTCGGCAACATCTTGACCGGTCATGATGCCGCCGCCCCGCGCTACATCGAGTGCCGCCTGACGCCGCTCGCGCGCGAAACGCTGTTCAACAAGAAGCTCACCGAGTACCAGCCGAGTTACGACGGACGCAAGGACGAGCCGGTCTTTCTCCCCGCCAAGTTGCCGGTGGTGCTGCTCTTGGGCGCGGAGGGGATCGCGGTCGGCATGGCTACCCGTATCCTGCCGCACAATTTCTGTGAGCTGCTCCAGGCGCAAATCCGCTGGTTGCGCCAAGAACCGTTCGCCCTAAAGCCCGACTTCTTGCAAGGCGGCTTGATGGACGCACAAGAGTATGACGACGGCCGCGGCAAGGTGCGGGTACGGGCGCTGATCGTAGCAGCCAAAGACAAGAAGACCCTGATCATCCGCGAGGTGCCCTACACCACGACCACTGAAAGCCTGATCCAGTCGATCGAAGCCGCGGTCCAAAAAGACAAGCTCAAGGTGGCGTCGATTGAAGACCGCACGGCGGAAAACGTCGAGATCGTGCTCCACTTGCCGCGCGGGGTGTACGCGGACGAGGTCGAGCCACAACTTTATGCCTACACCCAATGCGAGGTCGCGATCACTTCTTCGCTGGTGGTGATCCGCGACAGCCGGCCAGCCGAGCTGACCGTCACGCAAGTGCTGAGCGAAACGACCGAGCGGCTGCGCGAGCAGATCCGCCGCGAACTCGAACTGGAGATCCGCGAACTCACCGACCGTCAGCACTTCCTGACGTTGGAGCAGATTTTCATCGAGAACCGGGTGTACAAGGGAATCGAGACCGTCAAAACCGCCGAGGGTGTGCGCCAGGCAGTCGCTGACGGCATGACGCCTTACCGCGAGTTTTTCGTCCGCGAAATGACCGACGAGGACATCGAACGCCTGCTCAAGATCCCGATCCGCCGGATTTCGATTTACGACATCAACCGCGCCCGGCGCGAGCTCGACGACATCGTCCGCGCGATCCGCGAAGCCCAACGCCAGCTCAAAGCGCTGACCGCCACCACCATCTCGTACCTCGAAGGCTTGCTGACCAAGTACGGTCACCTCTACCCGCGGCGGACCACGATCACCAGCTTTGACCAGGTGAGCAAGAAAGAGGTGGCGCGGCAGACCCTCAAGCTCAGCTACGACCCCGAAACCGGCTTCTTCGGCACGGCGATCAAGGGCACGAAATTCGCGATGACGGTGAGCGAGTACGACAAGATCCTGGTGGTCAAGGCAGAAGGCATCTACACCGTGATCAGCCCGCCAGAGAAGCTCTTCGTCGGCCGGCGCGCCTACTGGATCACGCCTTTCGACGAAGCCCAGGGTGCGGTCTTGACCTACATTTATCGCGACCTTGAAAAAGTCGCATGGGCCAAGAAGATCCATATCCAGGGCTTCATCCGCGACAAGGAGTACGAACTGATCAAAGGCAAGCAGGGCAAGATCGATAAGCTGTGGCCGGGCACGGCCGACGACTTGGTCCACCTGAGTTTTGTCCCGGCCAAGCGCCAGCGGGTCAAAGAGGACTGGTTCGATCTGCAAAACCTGGAACTGTGCGGACTCACTGCACGCGGCACCAAGATGGCGCCCAAACCGGTCGCCGAAGTGCGTTGTCACCGGCGCAGCAGCTCTCCGTCCGCTTAGGAGACCGGCTCGCGCCAGTTTCAGTCGGATCGTTCAAGCCCGGCAACACCGCCTTCCGCGCGGGCAGCGGCGGCGACGTCCCAGCGACTTTTGACAGCGCAAGAAGGTTTGTTAGAGTGGCCGAGCCAAGGCTCGGAAGTGTGGGCACATTCGCTTCCACAGAATCATTCATTCACACAGAAAGGTTCTCTCATGCAAATCCCAGAACCGCAAGCGGAACATCTTTGGCTGCAACGACTGGTCGGAGAGTGGACGTTTGAAGGGGAATGCAGTATGGGTCCCGACCAACCGTCCATGAAGACCACCGGGCGCGAGACCGTGCGTTCCCTGGGTGGTCTGTGGACCATCGGCGAAGGTAGCGGCGACGTGTCTGACGGCACCTGCGATTCGCTGATGACGCTGGGCTATGATCCTCAAACCCAGCGCTTTGTCGGGACGTTTATCGCTGCGGCGATGACGCATCTCTGGCCGTACAACGGCACCCTCGATGCCGCTGGCAAGAAGCTGACGCTCGACTCAGAGGGGCCCAGCTTCGCGGACGGGGCGATGGCAAAATACCAGGACATCATCGAATTCCTGAGCGATGACCATCGCACGCTGTCGTCACAGGTTCTCGCTGCCGATGGCACATGGCAGCCGTTCATGACCGCCCATTACCGGCGCAAGAAGTAGCAGGGCCGCTGATCCTTGGCGGCGCGGTGAAGATCATAAGACGGCCAAGAAAGACCGCACGTGAGCCTGACCAGTACATCAAGTACCATGACCCACGGGGGAGGCAAGGCGACGTTGAGACACGCCCACACCGTGCAACCGCAACGCAGCTGCGATCTTGTGGAATGGGTCCCAAGAGAACTCCGGTCATTGGCGGACCCGCAGACCGCGATTCCGGCGATTGCCAAGGACTCACGGTTGCTGAGCCTCATCCACAACGCGGTCCGTTCGGTCCCGACGACCCACGAGCTATTCCTCAAAGATGCGCGGACGCTCGGCGATTTGAGTCCAAGATCGGTTCATCTCGTCTTGACCTCTCCGCCCTACTGGACGTTAAAGGAATACCGTCACTCTGACGGTCAGCTCGGGCACGTAGCGGACTACGACCAGTTTCTGGCGGAGCTCGATCAGGTGTGGACGCACTGCTTTGACGCTTTGGTCCCCGGCGGACGCCTGATCTGCGTCGTCGGCGATGTTTGTCTGTCCCGGCGCAAAAATGACGGCCGCCACACCGTGGTGCCGCTCCACGCTTCCATCCAGGAGCATTGCCGGCGCCTTGGCTTCGATAACCTCGCGCCGATCATCTGGCACAAGATTGCGAATGCCGCCCACGAAGTCGAGAATGGCGGCGCTGGCTTTCTGGGAAAGCCCTATGAACCCAACGCCGTGATCAAGAACGACATCGAGTTCATTCTCATGGAGAGGAAGCCGGGGGGCTACCGCAAGCCGGCGCTCGCCGAGCGGGTGCTCAGCGTCATCTCCACAGAGGATTACCAGCGGTGGTTTCAACAGATCTGGACCGGACTGACGGGGGCATCCACCCGAGATCACCCCGCACCTTACCCCGCCGAGCTAGCCGAGCGCTTGATCCGGATGTTTAGTTTCGTCGGTGACACCGTGCTCGACCCATTCATGGGGACGGGAACCACGAGCGTTGCAGCGGCCCGTTGCGGGCGCCATAGCATCGGGGTTGAGATTGATCCTCACTACTTCAAGATGGCAGAACAACGCATTCGTCACCAGGCGACTGGCTTGTTCTCTACGGTTGAGATTCAAGCACACCGGGACTGAGCGGAGCCGATGGTGAAAAATCGTGAAGGCCTTACCCATGCGATATTGACCGGGCTTTTCGTCGCGCTGTGGCTCACCTCGGCGCTGCTGTTTCGCCAGGCGACACGCTGGGAACCCGAACCGGGCACAGCATAAAACGGACGCTGCTTGTCAACTTTCATGCCAACACCCCGGTTACCCCACGACTCGCCTGACCTGAGGAGCCCGCCAAGCGAGATCCCCAAAGTCGCGGTCATCGTCCTCAATTACAACGGCAAGGACGTCACCCTGGCGTCGCTCGCCAGTCTGGCTCAAATGCGCTACCCCAACTTCGACTTGATCGTGGTCGACAACGGGTCGACCGACGGCTCGTTTGTCGCAGTGGCGCAGGCTTTTCCCCAAGTCGTACAACTTCGCGTCGAGCCCAACCAGGGGATCTCCAATGGGCTCAATTTCGGTCTGCGCCACGCCTTAGCGCAAGACTACGGTTACTTCCTGGTGCTCAACAACGACATCGAAGTCGACCCGGACCTCCTGCGCGAAATGGTGGCCGTGGCGGTTGCCGACCCCACGATCGGTTGCGTCGGTCCCAAGGCTTACTACTTCTGGGATCGCGCGCGGCTGTGGTCAACCGGCGGCATCCTGCGCTTTTTCGAATCGGTGACCCGCGAACGCGGCGATGGCGAGCTCGACCTCGGCCAGTACGACCGCGACGAAGAAGTCGATTACGTCAATGGTTGCGCCTTGCTCAAGCGGCGGGAAGCCCTGGTCAAGACCGGTCTGTGGGATCCGGTTTATTTTCTTGGGATCGAAGATGCGGATTGGTGTGTGCGGATGAAACAGCAGGGTTATCGCTGCTTTTATGCCCACCGCGCGCGCTTGTGGCACATGATCTCGCAAACCACCGGCGGCTACCGCGCTGGCCGCACCTTTCACACCGGCCGCAGCAGTGCGATTTTCGTGCGCAAGTACGCTCGACCCTGGCAAAAGCTGACCTTTGCCCTGGGCATAACCCTGGCCTTGCCCCTCGCTTTTCTCCGCGAGTTGCGGCGCGGCAACCAACAAGCCGTAGTGGCCAAATTGCGCGGCATCCTCAGCGGCCTCCAAGTGCCGCTGCCACCCCCGCCGGAGGCGCTTCCCTAATGGACCCGGTCACCCCCGCGGCGGCTGCCGCTGCCCCATTTGCGCTCACTCGACGCCTGGCAGGGTTCGACGCGCGCGACGTCGCCCGGCTGGGGCAGGAGATCTATGACTTTGCCGCTGCCGCGTACCCGATCTGCCGCAGCATCACCGGCGACGGCGTCCGCCAGACCCTGGCGCTGCTCGCGCAGGTCATCCCGCTGACCGTCCACGAGGTGCCGAGCGGGACCCCAGTTTTCGATTGGACCGTGCCGCCGGAATGGAACCTCCGCGCGGCCTACGTGCAAAACGCCTTGGGCGAGCGGGTGATCGACGTCGCGCAGCACACCTTGCACATCTTGAACTACAGCGTGCCGGTGCGTCAGCGCCTGTCTCTGGCCGAACTCAAGGCGCACCTTTACAGCTTGCCCGAGCAGCCCGAGGCGATCCCTTACCGCACCTCCTACTACCAGGAGCGTTGGGGGTTCTGCTTGTCCCATCGCCAGCTCGAATCCCTGCCTGAGGGGGACTATGACGTGCTGATCGACGCCAGCTTGGAACCTGGGCACTTGACCTACGGGGAATTCTTTCTGCCGGGCAAAAGCGCTGATACCGTCCTGTTTTCGGCGCACATCTGCCATCCGTCGCTCGCCAACGACAACCTTTCCGGCGTCGGGGTGTGCGCGCTCCTCGCCCGCGAGCTGAGCGCGTTCGACCTGCATTACTCCTACCGCTTTCTCTTCATCCCCGGCACGATCGGCGCGATCACCTGGCTGGCTTTGCACGAGGCCGCAGCCCGGCAAGTGCGCCATGGTTTGGTGGCAGCCAACCTCGGCGATCCCGGCCCCTTCCACTACAAGAAAACGCGCAGGGGTCAAACCGAGCTCGACCGGGTGGTGCTGCAAGTGCTCGCCGCAACCCAGCAGCCGTTTCAAATCGAGGATTTCGTGCCTTTTGGTTATGACGAGCGGCAGTACGCGTCCCCAGGGTTCAACTTAGCCGTGGGTTCCTTGACCCGGACGCCCTGGGGACGCTATCCCGAGTACCACACCTCGAACGACAACCTGAGCTTCATCCAACCGCACTCCCTCGGCGAATCGCTCCGCCTCTACTTGCAAGTCGTCCACGCCCTGGAGCACAACCAACCCTACTGGAACTGCAATCCTTGCGGGGAGCCCCAGCTCGGCCGGCGGGGTCTGTACAACACCCTCGGCGGTCGCGAATCCGGGCGCGAACGCGAACTCGCCTTGCTCTGGGTGCTCAACTTGAGCGACGGCGAGCACACCGTCCTCGACATCGTCGAGCGTTCGGGCCTGAGCCTGGACCAGATCCTCGCCGCGGTCGAAGCCCTGCTCGCGGTCGAGCTTTTGCGGCCGCTGCCGCAGTCGCGCTGATTCTCTCCTCACCGATCGCGCGTGGGCTGGCGCCTCTTCCTAGCCCACTGCGCCGCCAACTTTGCAATCGCGATGACATCCTCGACTGTGCGGTCCGTCTGCGCCGACAAAGAGAGATCGGGACAGGCTTGACGGGCTTCACGGTGGCGCGTAGCATCGATGTTGCCACGGAGGACCCGCGATGCGCACCAAAATACAAACCAGATCCAAGGGGCCATGTGACCTACTATTCGTAATCTGGAGATTCTGGGCGAAGCTACGAAAAACCTGTCGGAAGAATTTCGCGGTGCTCATGCCGGCGTTCCGTGGAAGAGTATGGCCGGAGCTCGATCGAGATACTCCATAAATTCACAGTTCTGGCGCCCAGATTGGGGCCAGAAATGTGAATTTATTGATGCGTCGACCCTAAGGGCTGAAAATCTGGTCGAGGTCGGTTGCGGTCAAGATCCGCTCTGCCCAGACGAGCAGCTGATCACTGTTGGCCCCTCGCACCCGCGTCTGGATTGCTGGCGCAAGGGAGCCAAATTTTCGCTCCAGCTGACGAAGAAGAACCGCGGCTTCCCCTTTCCGGAGCCCTTCCTGTCGACCTTCCTGTCGACCTTTCTGCAGCCCTTTCTGCAGCCCTTTCTGCAGCCCTTTCTGCAGCCCTTCTTCGATCCAGCTATCCCGCCACTCGATCACACTCTGTTCTAGCATCGAACGTACCTCCAGCAAATCGCGGAGTTGGGGAAAATTTGCGCCAGGAGCGCGGGTCGGGATCACCACCGTCGACAACCATGCGGCAAAGGTCGCGCGCAGATCCTGCCAGCTGGGACCCACCAGTTCGCCACTGAGGCGATCGACCGCGCTGCGCAAATCTTCTATCCTGCGGCTCTGTTCCAGCTCGAAGAGCCGAGCCACGGGTCCGACTTGCTGCGCCAGCTGTTCCCGCGGCAGGTTCCGCTCTTCGATCAGATGATAGCAAAACAGCGAGAAGCCGTCGGGTAACCCGATGTCTACTGGCAGAGGCTCGAGCAAATCGAGGACCGAGAGCGCCTCCCGCCAGGGAGTCTTGCCGGTGTAGATGACCAGCGAGAGGATCGGTGGCAGCTTGCCCGCAGGGGTGAGCGCCCCCATACGGACCAGATCTTCCCAGAGCAAGAACTTGTGGGTGACGACCCGTAGCGCCATGAAGGACCGCGGGGTGGATTGGAATTCGAGGTGCAAGTAGACGAAAAACCAGCCGCTCTCACCGGATTTGGGGTCGTTCCAGCGCAAGCGCCAGAGGAGGTCCTTTTCGCGACGGATGAGCTCCGGGCTCAAGTCGCGTTCAGAGACCTTTTCGAGGGTTTTGAAGTCGAGTCGGTCGACCCAGGCGCCGCCGGCGTAAAGGCGGATCAGGTTCTCGACCATCTCGCGGTGGGAGAAGAGGAGGCGGTAGCTCTTGTCGTGCTCTTCGGCCATGGCGCCATGATAGGGGAACCTCTGCCAGGCAGCAACAGGCTCAAAGAATTTCTTGGAGTTGGGCCGTGGGCAGTGACGGTCCAGGTGGGATTGCGACGGGGAGGGCAGGCACGGGGGCCTGCCCCTACGGGAACGTCAGAATTGCCTGACGGTCCAGATGGGATTGCGACCGTAGGGGCAGGTCACCTGCGACCGATCCGCGAACGCAAAATCCTCGAATTAGCCCTGCTAGTCCTGC
>CAZCOV010000141.1:3092-14315 GCA_964499975.1 uncultured Thermoanaerobaculia bacterium | reverse complement strand
CATCCTTCTTGCTGCCAAACTGTCGTGCCGTTGCCTTGACCTCATGTTGCAGCACCTGAACCTTGACCTCACGATAATCTTCAGACCACAAGTTGATGGGCAGTTCATCCACGTGTAGCTCTGCCAGCCGAGCCGCCAAGCGTTGCAACTGATCCAGCGTTGCTTTCCGCTGACTCGCCTCACCATAGCCAGCTGCTGATTTAAACGGGCGCAGTTCAGCTCGACCTCGCGTCAGCTGTAAAAGAAAACCGTCGCCGTCGTCTCCAAGTTCTGGCTTGCGGTGCGCGACCAGACTCAGGGCTTCCGGGGCCAGCTCGCCTTTCACCAGCTTGGCCAACCCATCCTGGAGATCAGCGGCAGCCACCCCAGGCTCTTCACCCCGACCGAGGAGGGTCCAGAGTTGATCCGCGAGTTGCAGCAGTCCAGGAAATTGATAGCCCTCAACCAGCTGCACGACCTGCTTGTGCTGCCCGTCAAGCTCGAGGGCGATGCTGCATTGGAGGCGTAAGGCTGTTGTCGCGGGAGCGCGAGTGCCTCGTCCACCGTACGATTCGCTCATTGCGCTGAAGCCTGCTTCACGGAGGACCAAAAGCGCCTGGAGGACCTGCTCGGGCGGCAGCCGGATCTGGCTTTTCTGGTTGCGGATCACCACCCCATTGCCAAACACCCAAAGCTCATTCCATACCCCATCTCGCCCACACTCATAAAATAGTCGTAGCTCTCGCCAGCCGCTCGTTACTGCCCGCTCTAACGCTGCGGCCAGATCTGCAGGTGGCGCTGCGGCCACCATACCAGGACTCACCTGCGGGCCTCTGGGGGTACAGCTGAGCAGCAAGCACAAGCTCGCCGTCAAGATACTCACGATCAGGAAACAGCGAATAATTCCTTTGACTGCTAGAGATCTTTGGATAACCATCGTTGCCTCGTTACAAATGCTGGTAGTAAGACATCTGATCTACCGCCGTTGATTGCAGCTGACAGTTTACCCTGCAGAATTTACCCTAGCGCCAGCCAGTTCCCGCTGCTGAGTGGAATAGGCTTGCGGCATGCACGCACCCGCCCTGACTTTGCTCAGCTCATCCTACCAAGCGGAGCACCGCCACCGCACCCCGCTATCATGGAACCGACCCCGGAATCTCCGCATTGATGATCGTCGGATCTCCCGAAGCATAGATTTGGTTGTTGTACACGATCAACACCCGCAGGTGGAAGGTCTCCTCCCGGAATGCAGGATTGATGTCGAGAACCGTCACTTGACTGGAGGTCTGGCGTTGCAGGAGAAAGGCCTCCGGGAGAGGTGCAGCCATGCTGTCGATGATCCGCTGCAAGGGAGCGGTAGCAAAAGTGGCATCGGGTACTGTTGAAACCAGCTCCAGGGAGATGACCGCGAGATGGGACGTGACCGTGATCAGATTCCCGTCGGGGAAAGTGACCGCTGGCTCAGCAGTGGGGTCAAACTGGACCGTCATTTTGTAGAACTTCGGCGAGAAGTCGATGCCAGTGATCTGTGCCATGGTGAACTCCTTTCGGTCATTGCTGGTGACAGCCGACCCGCGGCGGAAGGGGCTGTCAGGTGGTTCGGAAACGTACTGACCTTACAGCAAGACCCATTCCAGGGGTGGATATTGTTTCAACGTGGGTTCCAACGTGGGTTCCAACGCGGATTCCAACGCGGGTTTCGTCGGCACCCACATTGTCGGACATCCTGTTGACGTCAGCCGGGATGTCCGACATCCAGCCGAACGATCCGGCAGCCGGCCAACAAGTGGATCGCCGACGAGATCAGCCGCAACTCTCAAGGCTTGGTCCGGCTGGCGGGTTGACCGCAATCTTGCCGTAGATCTTGGGTCGCGCCCGCAAGTCCCAAGTCAGCTGTCTTTCCGATCGCTGATTGAACAGGTAAAAGTCCGGATCGCCCACGAGCCGCGGTTCACCGCTGTCCATGCAGCTCGGGATCTGAGGCTTTGGCCACGGTCAAGGCGTTAGACCCCAGCCGCCAGGCGGCCAGCTCGCGCTCCGACTCCTGGGTCAGGGGGTGCTCGACTCCGAGAACACGTCGCCGACGTTCGAGCCCTTCCGCGAGCAGGGCAACGCCGTCCTGCGGGCGCTGTCCGGTGTACCAGGCACGGGCGAGGTAGACCTGGGTTTCGAGGGTGTTGGGGTGATCCGCACCCAAAATCCGTTGCTGGCGTTCAAGGGTGGTTTTGAGCAACTCTTCGCCAGCAGCGCGCTGGCCCAAAGCCACCTGGCAGGCGCCTTTCAGGGCCTCGGTCACCAGGGTGAACAGGTGATCTTGACCGAGCGATCCGAGCAAGGCTTGGCGATTGGTTTCGGCGAGCAGCAAGGCGGCTTGTGGCCGCCCGGTCTGATACAGCAGCTCGGCTAAGTTGTAGCGGTAAATGGAGGTGACTTCATAGCCGGGACGGAGGTGCTGTTCGGCCAGTTCGATGGCCTGACGCAATATCGGCTCGGCAGCCTCATGCTGCCCCAACTCTTTGAGCCGCGTCGCATAGTTGCCCAAAGCGACGATGTACATTTCCGACGTGGTTCCGGCCGTGCGAAGAGCCGCGGCGAGCAGCTTGCGATGGATGGTCAGCGGCTCGTCGCGTCGGCCTTGGGCCCACAGCACATCATCAAGGAGGATCCAGTTGGCGATGTGGAAGCGCGAATCCTCACCCAGCCATACGTCGGCCACTTCCAAGTTGTGCCGGATGAGTTTCTCTGCCTCCGCCGGCCGGCCGGTGCGCGCGAGCACGGCGGCGAGGTCCTGCCGCACGAGCAGCGTGTTGGAGTGGTGCTCCCCTTCATTTGCTTCATACCAGCGCAAGGCTTCGCGCATCCCAGCTTCTGCTGCTTGAAATTGGCCGCGCTGGGCTTGCAGTTGGGTGAGCTCGATCGCCGCTAATTGGAGGTCGGATTCGGCTTGCCCGGCAGCGCGTAAGGCGAGCGCTTCTTCAAGGTCGCGCTCAGCCGCCGCAAAATCGGTGAGGTCGGCGGCAGCGCGAGCGCGGTAGATGCGCGCGAGGACCCGATTGCGATTGTCCGGCGCCATGGCGTCGGCTTCCGCAATCACGGCGGTGAGCAGGCGTTTCGCCTCTTCGGTCCGCACTTGCTGTTCGTAAAGATTGCCCAGCTCACACCGGATATCGAGGCGTATCCCCGGATCTTGGCCGGGATGCTGGATCCACAAGGCGAGAGCACGCTCCAGATACCGTTCAGCCCGGTCGAAACGGTTGAGCTCGACTTCGGTGTCGCCGAGCAGAGAAAAGATCTTGATTTGCACTCCGGGAGCTTTGGTCAAGTCTCGTTCGGCCTTGGCAGCCGCCCGATCGAGCACCTCGGCCACCCGAATTTGCGGTCCCTGCGCGCTCAAGCGTGGGGACATCAAGAGGTCGGTCAAGAAGTCGTTCACGGCCTCTGCCTCGTGGTGCGCTGCCACCGCAGCTACCTCAGAACGGACCGCACGCAAGTAGCCGATGGTGCTCAAGGCCGCGCCCAGGGCCAGGCTGCCGACTATCGCGGCGAGGGCTAGCCGCTGCCGCTTTTTGGCGGGCGCGGCCAAGATCGCGAGCAGGCGATCGCGGGCTTGTGCTGCCGTGGGCCGCAGCTCTGGCCGCGGGCTCAAGAGCGCGTCCACCAGCTGGCGGAGGGCGCGCGGGGTTCCTGCTGGCGGGCGCCAAGGACGACGTTCTCCGCGCTGGTGGAGTTCCAGCAGCTCGCTCCAGGTCGTGGCCTCCACCGGGTGCTCGCCGGTGAGCAAGCGAAACAGCAGGACACCAAAAGCATAGAGATCGCCAGCTGGGCCTGGGGTCGAGCCCGAGAGGAGCTCGGGCGCCATGGACAGCGGCGAACCGAAGCGCGGCCCGCTGCCCTCGTCATCGTCCTGGGTGCGCAAGTCCGAACCGGCGCCGAAATCCATGAGCACCACGCGTCCGTCCGCCTCGAGCATGACGTTGGCCGCTTTGACATCGCCATGCACCAGTTCAGCGGCGTGAACCGCGGCGAGCGCCCGCGCGATGGCTAGCCCTAACTCGAGCACTTCGGCTGCGGGCAAGGGCGCGGCTTGGGTGATCCGCGCTTCCAGGGTTTCTCCCCGCAAGAGGTCCGCCCATAGCCCCACCCGGTCATCGTGGAGGTCCGCACCGTGGACGGCCAACACATTGGGGTGGCGCACCCGCGCCAACCGCCGTGCTTCTTCGATGAACAGGCGGGCTGCCCCACTGCCACTGGCTTCCGCCCGGCGCAGCTTGAGGGCAACTTCGCGCTGCAAGATCGGGTCGAAAGCGCGATAAACGTCCCCGAAGCCGCCGCTGCCGATCTGGTCTTGCACTTGCAGGTGGCCCCACGTGAAAGTCGCTGGTTCAACGTAAAGTTCGCCGTCTTCGAGGGTTTCCTGGCTGTCTTGCCCGAGCTGAGCGATCAGCTGCAGATTGGCGATCAGCTCCCGCTGCTCGGGTCGCTCGCGGAGCAGCGCTTCCCAATCGACCAGCTGATGGTCGGCGATCCGGGTGGCGATTTCCAAGAGCAAGGTTTCTTGTGGGTTCATGTCATCTCCGAGCCATGGCTTCGGCGATTTTGACCAGCCCGCGGGACACTTGCATGCGCGCCGCATTGGCCGAAGGGATCCCGAGTTCGGCAGCGACTTCAGGAAAAGTCAGCCCGAACTCGACACGCAAGACTACGGCTTGGCGCTGCCGATCGTCTAAGGTGGCGAGTGCGGCTTCGTAAGCGAGCTGCGCTTCAGGCCCCGTGAAAGGGGTAGGCGCTACTGACTTGGGGTCGACCAGATCGTCCTCCAGGGCTTCCTGCTCGTGGCGCTGGCTGCGCCGTATTTCGTCGCGCAGGGCGTTGGTCAGGATCTGACGCAAGTAAGCGAGGAATGCGCCTTCGCGTTCGGGGTGGAAGGTGTCCAGGTGCTGGACCGCGCGCATCAGGGTGATCTGCACCAGATCGTCGGTTTCGGACAGATCACGTCCCCAGGCGGGCAGCCGGCCGTGCGCCCAGCGTCGCAACGCGGGCAAGCAGCGGGCGATCAGCAGCTCGCGCGCCGAACTTTCGCCTTGCTGAAAACGCTGGATCAGCAAGGCAGTGGTTTCCAACGGATGGGCGGTCATGGGACAACTCCTCTCAGACAGACGCGGTCCACCGACGGCCGCAGCACCATGAGAGACCCCACCCTGAAGTGTATTGAACTTGCGACCCGACACTCGACACGAACCCCGAACACCCTATTCGGCGTTCGAGGCGACCCTAGCGTTACATGTTTTTCTGCCAAGGTCGATATCGCCCTCGCCATCTGGGCCAAGCCCCGGCACGCGCATTAGGAAAACGCGCTTGGCTCGCTGACACGCACAAGAGGTAGCGGACCGCGTGCTTCCTGCTGGACACCTCCGCGCTTCTGGCTCACGCGCGGAAGGAGCAGGGCTGGGCCTCTGTGGGCGTACTCCAGCAGCTCGATCTGGCGAGGGAATCCGACCCAGAATGAGCTAACCGGAAGTGAGAAATGACAGGGCTAGTTCGTCTCCTACCACATGATGTTGGCACGAACTACCACTGCAACTCCTTGGGGCGTGGATGCACGCCCGGTGCTGGTCGAGGTCGATGTTCACCATGGCCTCCCCCAGATGCAAATCGTCGGTTTACCCGACGCGTCGGTCCGTGAGAGCCGCGAGCGCGTGCGCGCGGCAATTAAAAACAGTGGCTTCGACCTGCCGCCGCGGGTCGTGGTCGTCAACCTGGCCCCGGCGGATCTGCGCAAGGAAGGTAATCACCTCGACTTGGCGATCGCTTTGGCCCTGCTGGCAGCGCTCGGCGAAATCCCCGAAGCGGTCTTAGACCAGCGCCTGCTGTGCGGCGAACTCGGCCTCGATGGCAAGATCCGCCCGGTGCGCGGGGCGCTCGCGATCGCCGACTTGGCCGCCCGCGAAGGGATGCGCGAGTTGCTGCTCCCCGCGGCCAATGCCGGGGAAGCTGCCGCCTTGGGCCAGGTGCCGATCGTCCCCTTGCGCAGTCTGGCCGAGGCGATCGGGCATCTCTTGGGACACAGCCCGATCGCCCCCGCCCAACCGCCTGGGCACGCCCCCCAGCTGCAAGGGGAGGTGCCGGACTTGGCGGAGGTGCGCGGCCAAGAGACGGCCAAACGCGCCTTGGAAATCGCGGCAGCCGGCGGGCACAACCTGCTGCTGATCGGACCTCCGGGCTCGGGCAAGACCATGCTCGCCCGACGCCTGCCCGGAATCTTGCCGCCGCTGTCGCTCAGCGAAGCGATCGCGGTCACCAAGATCCACTCCCTGGTGGCGGAAGAACCGCCCGCCCAGCTGCTGCGCCGACGTCCCTTCCGCAGCCCCCATCCCGGCATCAGCACCGCAGGAATGATCGGGGGCGGGGGGATTCCTCGACCCGGCGAGGCCAGTCTCGCTCATGCCGGTGTCCTCTTCTTGGACGAGTTCCCAGAGTTCCGGCGGGACACGCTCGAAACACTCCGCCAACCGCTCGAAGAGGGAGTGGTGACGGTGGTGCGCAGCCGCGCTCGGTTTGACTTTCCTGCCCGGTTTGCCCTGCTCGCGGCAATGAACCCTTGCCCGTGCGGTCATCGGGGAGATTCGCGTCACGAATGCCGCTGCCCGCCGCCGCTGGTCGAACGCTATCGCTCGCGGATTTCCGGCCCGCTCCTCGATCGCATGGACTTGCACCTCGAGGTCCCGGCCCTGAGCCTCCAGGAGTTGCGCTCTGAGCCTGCCGAAGCGAGCGGTGCGGTGGCCTTGCGGGTGGCCGCCGCGCGCGCCCGCCAGCTGGAGCGCTTCGGACCCAAGAGCGCGGTGCCGATCAACGCGGCGATGAGCGCGGCGGAGCTCGAACGTCATTGCCGGCTGGCGGGCGATGCCCAGCAGTTGCTCGACCGAGCTTTCGACAAGCTGCACTTATCGGCGCGGGCCTTGACCCGCATTCTCAAAGTGGCGCGCACCATCGCTGATCTAGCGGATCAGGGACCGCTTGCCGTCAGCCACGTGGCCGAGGCCATTCAGTACCGCGTCCTCGATCGGCGGCTGCGCTGATCGCGCGCGCCAGCAGGACGCCAGCTCACTTCACCAGCAGTTCCACCCGCTGGGGAAGGTTGGCGCGCAGCAGATCGAGGACGATGGTTTGACCAGGGCGTGTTTGAATGTAGCGTTCGAGGTCGGCGGGGTTGGTGATCTCACGACCATCCGCGCGCAAGATCAGGTCATTGGCGCGCAGACCGGCGCGGCTGGCCAGGCTGTCGGGGAGCACTTCTTGCAGCATCACGCCCTTGAGTCCGAGGGCGGAGTAGTCGATCGCCGCAAAGCGCCAGCCGATGCGCAAACCAGCGACCGGCGGGGCTGCTGACGCTGCGGTGCGGGTGCCGCGCGGAGCAGACCGTTCGCCACTTTGGACCTGGCGCACGGCTTCCAGGTTGCTTTGCGCGCTGCTCAGCTTGGGATCGATGGTCAAGGCGCGCTGGAAAGCTTCAGTGGCTTCGGTGAGCAGGCCGAGGTCGAAATAGACGCTGCCCAAATTGTTATGCACCTCGGCTTGGGTCGGGTCGAGCCGTCGGGCCTCCTCGAAGCTGGTGCGCGCGGCTTCGAGGTTGCCCAGGGCCTGCTGAGCCAAACCTTGGTAAACCCATGCATCGGTCAGCTGTGGACGCCAGCTCACCGCACGGCCAGCCTCTTCGAGGGCGCGTTGGTGGTCGCCGCGGGCAAAGAAGTGGCGAGAGAGCTGGATCGCAGCAGCGCTGGCAAAGCCTTTGGCATCTTCAGGATCGTTGCGCATCGCGGTCAAGAAGGACTGGACCGCGCCCTCGTGGTTGCCCAGACCGAGCTGCGCTTGCCCGAGGTTCAGCCACAAGCGCGGGTTAGCCGGCAGGCGCTGGGTGGCCTCCACCAACAAGCCCACCGCGGACACCCAATTCTCAGCGTCGAGGTAAGCGAGCGCCAGATTGTTGATCACGTCGGGATCTTGGGGTTCCAGCTGGTAAGCCTTGCGAAAAGCGTCGGCAGCGGTCAGCTTTTGCCCCAGCCGCCTACGCGCGGCTCCCAAATTGGTCCAGGCCGAACGGTTGGCCGGGTCGATCTCGACGGCCTGGCGCAGGACCTCTTCGGCTTCCTGATCGAGCCGCCGCGCCATGTACAAATACCCCAGGTTGTTGAGCGCTTGCGCCCGCAGCTTGGGGGGAACTGCATCGGGCCGGGCCCGTTCGAGCGCCAGAACTTTCTGGAATCCGGCCAGCGCCTCTTCGTGGCGGTCCTCGTAAAGGTGGATCAAAGCCAGGTTGTAGAGCGCCTGGGGATGGTCGGGCAAATAGGTCAGAGCCTGACGGAACAGCTGCTGGGCCACCGCAAAGTCACGCCGGTTCAAGTGCTCGATCCCTTCGCGGATGCTGTTTTCAGCCAGCTCTCGCCGCTTGGCGATCGCCAGGCTCTGGGCTTCATAGAACAGCTTGCGGAACTCGTTGCTGTACAGGTCGGCCTGGAAAGGATAGTCCGGCAGCACCACGAGCGCGCCGGTCAAGGTGGTCAGGGAATCGCTGTCGCGCCCGAGCAAGAGCTCGAGCCAGGCGATCGTGATCAGCACGCGCAGTTTGTCGCGCGGTTCGGTCTGCCGATCGGCGAGCTGGCGGTACCAGGCGATCGCGGTTTCGAGGTCGTCTTGGGCAAAAGCCTCTTCAGCGCGCCTTTCGAGTTCGCCAAGATCGCTGATCGCCGCCGTTGCTGCCCCGGCTGCGCTGCTTTCCTCGCTCGCCGATTCGCTCGTCAACGCTGGAGCTGCTGGTTTGGGGGCACCCGCCGCTGGGGCCGCCGGCTCCTGGGCCATCAGGATGGGTGCTGGATTTGCGGTCCAAACAGAGCCGGCCAGCGCGAGCCCGAGGAGCCACCGGCCGCCAGCGCGCAAGTCCGCGCACTTCATCCGGCTCCCCCTGCGGCGAGCGGTTTGACCACACTGGTCAGCTTGCGGCTCAAGAGGTCAAAAGTAGCGATCGTCCGTTGGCCTGGCTTGATCTCGACTTGATCGGTCACCGCTTCGCTCGACCCGCTCAACGGCTCGACCGTGATCGCATAGGTGCCCGGTGCCAACCGCAGGTTGCGGATCGGGCTCTGGAGCGATTGCCCCGCGAGCTTGACCCGACCTTGGGGCCGATTGGGCAAGGCGCGAACTTCGAGCTCTCCGGGGGCCGGGATGTCGGGATTCAAGGTGCGCTCTTCCCCTGGAGCGAGTTTGAATTTCACCGACCGTCGCTGCGCGTAGTCCGGCAGTTCGAGCTCAAAAACCGCGTCGTAGTCTCCGGGCTCGACGCTTTTCTTGAAGGGCAGCGGGTAGCTTTGCCCCTGAAAGCGGACCCGCATGTTTTCGGTCCACCCTGGTTTGGCAAAGCGAATCACCGCGGGTTGGGGCTTGGCGGGAGGCGGGGGCGGCGGAGCGACGGCAGGAGGTGGAGTGGCCGGCGGAGGAGGGGCAACGGAGGCACCCGCTCCCGCCGCGGTCCCACCCGCAGCCGAGGGAGTGCTCACGCTCGACGCCCCGGTCGTTGGTGGGGCCGCAGCACCACCAGCCGTGCCAGCGGAATTCCCGCGACTGCTGTCTCCACGGCTACTGAGGATCCACAGCATCCCCATCACGAACAACCCCATGCCTGCAGCCAGAGTGATCCATTTGCTTCGGCCGGAGGGCCGCCGGCTCACCGCCACGGGTCCTGGGGTGAGGCTGGGCAAAGCCGACAGCGCTGCTGCGTCCGGCCGCGTTGGGGTGGCTGCAAGTTCGAGCTCATCGAGATGACCCCTGGACGGGGCCACCCCTGGCCGGGCCACCCCTGACCGGAACGCTGTTGCCGTATGCTGGCGGGTATCGAGGGCCACGGTCACCAGCGGGGTGCTGCGCGTTTGCGGCAGGCCCTTGGACGGCGTGCGGTCCTGAGCGATCGGCGCGGTCTGGTCATAAACAGAACCCCCTGGAGCTTGGCCGCTGGGTCGCTGCAGTCGACCGCGCTCTTGCACTTCCTCGAGCGCTTGCAGCAGCTGGCTGCCGTCCGCAAAGCGCTCGCCCGGATTCTTGCGCAAGCAGCACTCGATCACCGCCACGATGTCCGCTGGCGCGGCAGGCCAAAACGTTTGGATCGCTTTGGGCTCCACGTTCAAGGTCTGGTAGAGAACCGCCGAGATCTGTTCGCCTTGAAAGGGTCGCTCGTAGGTCAACAGCTCGTACGCCATGACGCCAAAAGAGAAAATGTCGGTCTCCAACGTGACGGCTTCGCCGCGGATCTGCTCGGGTGCGAGATAGGCCGCCGTGCCCACGGTCATGCCGGTCTTGGTCAAACCGGTTTCCTGCTGGGCCAGCTTGGCAATGCCAAAATCCATGATCTTGGCGGTGCCGTCCTCTAGGATGCGGATATTGGCGGGTTTGATGTCGCGGTGGATGATCCCTTTGGAGTGGGCATAAGCTTGACCCCGGGCGGTCTGGATCAAGTAGTGCAGCTTTTCAGGATAGGGAATGAAATCGCGGCGCTTGATTTTGTGGTGGAGGTCCTCGCCGCTCAAATACTCTTGAATCAAGTACGGGAGCTCGTCTTGAACCCCAAAATCGTAGACCGTGGTGATGTTGCGGTGATGCAAGTTGCCAGCAATTTCTGCTTCCTGGAAAAAGCGGTGCCGGGTCTCAGGATCCTGCGAGGTGCAAGTTTTGATCGCAACGTGGCGTTTGATGAATGGGTCGTAGCCTTTGAAGACTTCTCCGAAGCCACCAACGCCGATCTTTTCGATGACTTGATACTTGCCGATCTTCTGCATGTCCGAAAACCACTGACGACCACAACCGAGACCACAACTGACGACAACTGCTTGCACCGCAACTGCTTGCACTGCAGAATCCAAGGCATGCTATCACGATTCTGCTGCGGGAGATCGCAGTTTCCCGCCGGAGTCGCCGGAGTACCGTGCCATAGGGTTGCTAGGCCTGCCAGCACGAACCGCATGGGTGGGCCTCCCAAATCTTGGACCAAGCTGCTCCGCCAGGCGCGGTTCTGCGCAGCAGGGGGCAACGTCCCCCTGAGCTCAACAAGTGATTCGATTAACCCAATAAATTCTCCCCTTTTGCCGTAATCTAGACTTTCTCTTACTGAGACACTATACTCAAGGCCATGGCGCTTGCAATGGCAGTACCGCAACCCCACCTTGACCCTGCTGACGAAACCAGCGACCCCTTCTACTGGGG
>CAZCOV010000141.1:0-2992 GCA_964499975.1 uncultured Thermoanaerobaculia bacterium | reverse complement strand
GGAAGAGGAGGCTACGGCTCGCCGCGCTGCCGAACTTCGCGCCGAGCAGGCCGAATCTCGCGCCGAGCAAGAGGCCGCGGCGCGGCGCGCCTTGGAGCTAGAACTGCAAAGGTTGCGTCAGGACCGCGGTTGAGGGACGACTGGCCGCTCCTGACGCTGGGCCTGGGTCTGCGCCCGAGCGCCAGCTCGAACGCGTCAGCTCGAACGCATCAGCTCGAACGCTGCTGCAAGACGTCGGCGATCCGCAGTTTGAGTTCACGGATTTCTGAGAACTCCCCCCACAATTCGATGGCAAAGCGCAGGGCCCGCTCCGCCATCACCGGATCCCCCGCAGCAAGCAGGTTTTCGATCGCGGCAATCGCTTCGGCTTGTTTTCGCGAGCGGCCCGCAAGACCCGCAGGTCCTGGGGCTGACGCCACCCGCGCTTGCAGCTTGGCCTTCAACCCATCCACTTGCAGGTTGTGGGGATCAAAATCGAGCAAGCGCTCGATCCACGGCCGGGCCAGCTCAGGAGCGAGCCGGCCCTCACCGTCGAGGAAGATGAGGGCGTCGAGGATGTGCTCTGCAGTCAGCTGTCCGTCGTGGCGCAAACGGGTCATTTCGGTCCGCGCAATCAAAGCCAAGTGGTGCTGCAATCCCCGCAGCTCAGAAAATGGTCCCATGATCTGCTGCGCGAAAGCCATGGCCTCGGCAGCCTGGATCAGTTCGTGATTGCCGATCAGGCTTTCAATGCTGTGGACCGCATCTTCGATCTTGGCCTGCCGCGGGCTGACCCACGGGCTCAGTTCCTGCGCCGGTTGCGGGCTCTCCAAAGCGAGGGGAGCGCTGAGCACGGCGGATTCGACCTCGGCTTCGAGGTTTGAGCTCTCAGTGGTTACGGACGCTGGGCGCGCGCGGAACGTCGCTCTCAGCGACTGTAGGGCCGCGTGCAGCCAGGGTTGGGATTCACCTTCGCCCCGAACCGGACGGAAACGGGAGCGGAGGGTCTGCCAGGCTTGGGGCAGGTGTTGCTGCCACGGTCGGGCTTGCGGTGGTCGGGTTTGCGGCAGCGGGCGCAGCGAGGAGGGGTCACGGTGCCCCACGACCAGGTCTTGCGCACCCAGCAGGGCAGTGCGCTCAGCCGTGGGCTCCTCGGCTGGGTGTGGCGTCCGCTCTGGCTGGGCCATCGCCTGGTCGTAAATGGCTTCGAGTGCCGCGAGCAACTCGCTGCCATCGGCAAAACGGTCGTCCGGGGTCTTCTGCAGGCAGCGTTCCACCACCGCGACGATGTCGTCCGGCGCTTGCGGCCAGTAGGCGGTGATCGCTTTGGGTTCAGTGTTGAGCGTCTGGTAGAGGACGGTCGAAATGTGTTGACCGGGAAAGGGGCGCTCATAGGTCAAGAGCTCGTAAGCCAAAACCCCAAAGGAAAAGATGTCCGTCTTGAGGCTCACCGGTTCGCCGCGGATCTGTTCAGGTGCGAGATAAGCGGCAGTGCCCACGGTCATCCCGGTGCGGGTGAGCGAACTCTCCTGCTGCGCCAGCTTGGCAATGCCAAAGTCCATGATCTTGGCCGTGCCGTCTTCGAGGATGCGGATGTTGCCTGGTTTGATGTCGCGATGAATGACCCCTTTGGAGTGGGCATGCGCCTGCCCGCGGGCGATCTGCACCAAGTACGACAGCTTGATGGGGTACGGAATCACGTCGCGGCGCTGCACCTTGTGGTGCAGGTCTTCGCCGGTCAGGTATTCCTGGATCAGGTAGGGGATCCCTTCATGGATGCCGAAATCGTAGACGGTGGTGACGTTTTTGTGGTCGAGCTTGCCCGCAATCTCCGCCTCTTTGAAGAACCGATGACGGGTTTCGGCGTCTTGGGCCTGGCAGGTCTTGATCGCCACATGGCGCTTGATGAAAGGATCGTAGCCTTTGAAGACTTCGCTGAAGCCACCTGCCCCGATCTTTTCAATGACCTGGTAGTTACCGAGGTGCTGCTGCATGACCGAGCTGTATTGCCAAGCTATGTTGCAAGACCATATTGCTAAACTATGTTCTAAACTATGTTACCGTGCAACTGTCGAGCCTTGCTGTCGAGCGATGCTGTCGAGCGGTGCTGGCCCGGGGCGTTCGCTGCCCAACTAAGCCATGCTACCACGTCCTGGAGTTAGCCGCGTTTGGCCGCGAACGCTGCAGCGATCCGCTGTTCTAGGACCTTGGCTTGCTCGAAATCTCCCAGCATCTGGGTCGCAAACCGCAGGGCTCGCTCGGCCATGGCCACATCGCCCGCAGCCAGCAGGTTCTCGATACTCTTGATCGCTTCGGCTTGCTTGCGCGAGCGGTCCGGTTGGTTGCGTTGCCGCAGAGCGCTCAGGACTTGCTCGTTTTGCGGATTGCGGCGGTCGAAGTCAGCCGCGATCTCGGACAGGTGTTCGGCCAGCTCGACCGGGAGGACGTCCTGTTGTGCGAGTTCCGTAGTGGCGGCGACCACCCGCTGCGCAAGGAGCCGTCCGCTGTTGCGCAGCTGGGCCAAGTCCGACTGGACCGCGGCTGCCAGCTGCTGCTTCAAGACCCTGAGTTCAGGAAACGGGCCGAGCATCTGTTGGGCAAAACGCATGGCTTCTGCAGCTTGTTTTAGCTTGTGGTCGGCAATGAAGCTGCGGATGCTGGCGGTCGCTTCTTTGACCCGACGCTGCTTTTGGGAGTCAGGAGATTCGGGGACGCCGACCCCCACCTCGCTAGGGACGCGAGCCTGCGGCGCGGGCGGCGGTGCAGGAAGCAGGGTCCCGGTGGCTGCGGTCAGCAGCTCCTGCGCCTCCTGATTGGACGGATCGATTTCACACACCTCTTCGAGGAGCATGACCGCCCGCTCATGTTTGCCCCGTTCGATCAGTTGCCGGGCGCGTTGCAGCAAGCCTGAGAGTTGCAAGTCGAGCGGCAGAATCGTGGTGGTGGTGGTGTCTTGGCTGGGAACGACGATATTTTGTCGTTCCCTGAATTCTTCGAGGTCAGCAATCACCTC
>CAZCOV010000140.1:0-14429 GCA_964499975.1 uncultured Thermoanaerobaculia bacterium | reverse complement strand
CGTGCTGGATCACCCGCCGGATCACGGTCTCGTTGAGCTGGTCGGCGAGCTCGGGCCAGGCGGCTTCCGGGCGGGTGTGGACGAGCGGGTAGCCGCCGCGCTCGGAGAAGGCCGCGAATGCCCGATCGCGCGCCTCGCGATATCCGAGGCCGTGCGCCTCGAGACCACGCCAGAAGTCGATGTCGAGCAGCGGCTGGAGACCGTTCGGCGGCAGCAGCTGCTCGATTCTGTCGCCGTACCGGAGCTCGGCGATCTCACGCAAGAGGAGCGTGCCAAGCTCCAGGGAGGCGATGCGTCCGGCCAAGCTGTCCTTGCCGGCCGCGATGCGCAAGGCCGAGCTTCCCGTCACCACCACCTGCACCGTGTGATGATCCACCAAGGCCTTGAGCTGCGGGGCCCAGTCGGGGAGGTTCTGAACCTCGTCGAGGAAGACGTAGGCCGGCTCGCCGGCATGCGCCGCCTGGTTGAGCGTGCGGCCGAGGATGCGGTTCTGGTACCAGCGCAGGAGATCGAGGATCGGGATCTCGAGGTCTCGCAGCAGCGGCAGCTCGTCGAACTGGACGCGCAGGATGCGTCGCGGGTCGACCCGTCGCTCGGTCAGCAAGAACTGGATGGTCTGCTCCTGGAGGGTCGTCTTGCCGACCTGACGCGCACCCCGCAGCACGATCGCCGGCGCGACCTTGGCGTCCAGCCTGCGCAGCATGGTGGCGAACACCCAGCGGCGGTAAGGCGGCAGCACGCGACCCGGAAGTCCTTGCCACCACGGATTGGTCTCCCGGAGATGGGCGTCGATCTCCGGCGGCAACCGGACCTTGTCGAGGCGGTCGGGGCCACGATCCATCATCACTTCCCCCTCCCCTCGTGGTAGGCCCTGCTCGGTGCGCGTCATGGGAGTTTCGTCCTACCGCCATTAAAGCCCGCCTGATTCCTGAAGTCAAGGATGGCACGACCGCGGCGATCGCGGATCGCGGAGCCGTGGAGCCGTGGACCGCGGAATTGGCGTTCACGTCCGGGGCTGTTTGCAAGGAGAAGGACCGCTGCGAAGCGTGGTGCAGAGGAGATAGACTGTCCTCGCGCGCCGCACGACTCAGGCCGCAGAAAGCGGAGGACACCATGCCCGGCCAACCCACCCACCGAGTTACTTCGACCTCCTTGAACCTGCGCTCCGAACCCGAGATCCGAGCGAGCAACCGGATCGCGGTCTTGCCCGCGCAGCAACCGGTCGAGAAGCTCGCCGAACACGACGCCATCTGGTGGCAAGTGGCCGCCGAACTCCATGGCGCCCCGGCGCGCGGCTTCGTGGCAGCACGTTTTCTGGAAGCCCTGACCAGCCAACCGCCAGAGCCGCCGCCCATTCCTGAAGGCGCGTTCCCCGCGGCACATCTGCGGGAAAACCGCGCCGACGTGACCCGAGAAGGCGTAAACGGCCGGGCCTTCCCGCTCGGTGAGCCGGGAAGGCCGCAGCGCACCAGCGCCGATCCGCAGACCCGGGCAGGTGAGGTTTCGGCGATTCTCGACTGGCTCGGCGTCGAGCAGAGCCACCGCTACTCGCCCACTGCGAGCAGCACGTTCTGCAATATCTACGCGTGCGATGTCGCGTATCTCGCCGGGGTCTATTTGCCGCGGGTCTGGTGGACGAGCGGCGCGCTGTTGCGTCTGCGCACCGGGGCGTCCGTGCCGGTGCAGTATGGCCAGACGGTCGAGGAGCTGAGCGCCAACTCGCTGTTCAGCTGGTTTGGTGATTTCGGGCCGGCTTTTGGCTGGCGCCGCACGCTCGACTTGGAGGAGCTCCAGCAAGCGGCAAATCGAGGCGGTGTTGCCGTCATCGTGGCCCGCCATCAAGACGCGAATCGTTCCGGTCACATCGCGGTGGTCGAGCGGGAGGGTGGGGATCTCCAGGCCGTCCGGGTGGATGGGCGCGTGGTCCGGCCGATCACCAGCCAGGCGGGCCGAGAGAACCACCGCCGCCGGGTGCCTGCCCGCACCTGGTGGGCGTTACCCCCGCTCGCCAGCTGGACGGCTTGGCTGCACCCGTGAGGGGACAGTCGGGGCGGCGTCGGGCCGGCAGACAATCCGACAGAGATGCTTGCGCATTCCCGCATGCAAATCCTTGAGCTCTGGGTCGCCATCCAGTAGACTGGGCGGACCAACCATTACGGCGCCAAGTTGCGCACGTCAAGGAGCAATGATGAGCGAGTATGAGCCCTCTGCTGCCCCCCCACCGCCACCACCACCGGGCGGTGGTAGCGAGAACCGCACGGTGATGATCGTGCTTTCTTATTTGTGGCTTTTGGCCTTGATCCCGTTCCTGATCGAAAAGGAGGACCGCGAAGTCCAGTGGCATGCCCGGCATGGGCTGGTCCTGACCGCCGCCGAATTCGTCTTGTGGATCGGCGTCGGGGTGCTGTCGATGGTCCCTGTGCTCGGCTGTTTCACCGCCATTCTCGGGCTCATTTTGTTCATACCGATCGTGGTGTTGCACATCATGTGCATCGTCAAGGGAGTGAACGGCGAGCGGCTGACCGTGCCGGGACTGAGCGAGTTCGCTAGCCGCTTCTAAGGCTGTGAGGAAGCCTGATCTCGCGACGTTTGGGCGCGAGGGGCCGGCTGTCCGTCCGGCCCGCTGGCTGCGGCGTCTGTTCCTCGCGCTGCTGTTCTTGGCGCTCCTTTTTGGCCTGGACTTGCGCCGCGCGCCCGCACAACAGTGGAGCGCCCAGTTCTTGCTCTGGGGTATCACCAAGTACCAGGCCATGCTCTCGCCTCACCTGCCTCGGCTCGGAGTACAATGCCGCTTCACGCCGACTTGCAGCCACTATGCGGCAGCGGTCATCCGCCGCGATGGTGCGCTGGTCGGCACGTTTGCGGCGCTGGGCCGAATCCTGCGCTGTGGTCCGTGGACTGCGGCTGGGACGGTCGATCCGCCGTGAGTCTTAGAACGCTGCAGAAACCGAACCCCCGCAAGGGGTAGAAACCCAGGCGTCCGCGCTGGGAGTTGCCCGCCAACCCAAAACCGCGCGGCAGCTTGAGTGCGGGCGAGGTGGAGCAAACATGGCCAAAACGGAAATCGACATCACCGCCTTTTCCATCCAGCAACTGCGCGAGCTGGAGGAGCAAGCCCAGCAACGGATCCGGCAGCTGGAAGAGGAGAGCCGGCAAAAGGCGCTCGCAAAAATGGAAAAAGCCGCGACCGAGGTGGGCATGACCCCGTTCGAGCTGTTGCAGTACTTCGGTTTGGCGGGACGCACCCCGAGCAAGCCCAAAGCCGCGGCAGCCAAGTATCGCAATCCGCAAAACCCCGACGAAACCTGGGCCGGCCGCGGCCGCAAGCCGGCCTGGGTCGAGGCCTGGCTGGCCGCAGGCAAGGACCTCGCCGAACTCGCGACCGAGTAGGCGCGCGGGTCGCTTGGAACGTCGCGTGGAGCTCTATTTGACAGCAGTGCGCCGTCTGCCCGAGGCCCAGCAGTTCGAGCTGACCTGGAACGACGGGCACAGCGCGCGGCTCGATTTTGACTACGTGCGCGGCTTTTGCCCCTGCGCCGCGTGCCAGGGGCATGGCGCGTTCGCGGTCGAACGCCATCCGCCGCGCGCGCCGGTCGTGCCCGAGCACGTGACCGCAGTGGGTAATTACGGCATCGCGATCGGCTGGTCCGACCGCCACGCAACGGGCATCTACCGTTTCGACTTCTTGCGCGAGATCTGTTCCTGCGCGGCGTGTGGTGGTCCCAAGGATAGAATCGAGAACTCATGACGCGGGGTTAAGGGTCGACGCATGGAAAAACCACGAGAGATCCGCAAAGTTCTGATCGCCAACCGCGGCGAGATCGCGGTCCGCATCCTCCGCGGCTTGCGCGAACTCGGGATAGTGAGCGCCGTGATCTACTCCGAAGTCGACCGCACCAGCTTGCCGGTCTTGCTCGCGGACGAGGCTTACCCGATCGGTCCAGCGCCGTCGCGCGAGAGCTACTTGCGGGCGGACGCGATCGTCGACTTGGCGGTGCGCATTGGCGCCGATGCCATCCACCCCGGTTACGGTTTCCTCTCCGAAAACGCGGCTTTTGCCCGTCGCTGCCGTGACCGCGGCATCCTTTTCATCGGACCGCCGCCGGAAGCGATCGCGGCCATGGGTTCGAAGATCGAGAGCCGGCGGCTGATGATCGCCGCGGGCGTGCCCGTGGTGCCCGGCGGCACCGAGCCGTTGCCCGATGTCGAGGCGGCGCGCGCCGCCGCCGCCGCGGTCGGTTATCCGGTGATGCTCAAAGCTTCGGCCGGGGGCGGTGGCAAGGGCATGCGCCTAGTCCAGAGCGAAGCCGAGCTGCCCGCGGCCTATCGCGCGGCTACCTCGGAAGCCGGGGCCAGCTTTGGCGATGCCGCAGTTTACGTCGAGAAGTACGTGGTCGCGCCGCGCCACGTCGAGATCCAGGTGCTGGGGGACCACCACGGCAAGGTGGTGTCCTTGGGCGAGCGCGAGTGCTCGCTCCAGCGTCGCCATCAGAAAGTGCTGGAAGAGGCCCCGTCGCCGGTCGTCGACCCCGACTTGCGGCGCCGCATGGGCGAAGCCGCGGTGCGCGCAGCCCAGGCCGTGGGTTATGCCAATGCCGGCACGGTCGAGTTCTTGCTCGACCCCGCAGGCCAGTTCTACTTCCTCGAAATGAACACCCGCTTGCAAGTCGAGCATCCGGTGACCGAGCTGGTGACCGGCATCGACTTGGTGATCGCCCAGTTGCGGGTCACCCAGGGCGAGCGGCTCGGACCCGAATTCGACGGGATCACCCCGCGTGGACACGCGATCGAAGTCCGGCTTTATGCCGAGGATCCGTTCCACAACTTTGCGCCGTCGCCGGGCAAGATCCTGCGTTTGCGCTGGCCGGAAGGTCCGGGCGTGCGCAACGACGCCGGGGTTTACGAAGGCGGGGAGGTCTCGATCTACTATGACCCCATGCTCGCCAAGTTGATCGTCTGGGGTACCGATCGCCAGCATGCGATCGCGCGCTTGGAGCGAGCGTTGGCCGAACTGCGGATCGAGGGGATCCGCACCTCCGCGCCACTCTTTCAGCGCATCTTGCGCGACCCCGACTTCCGCGCGGGACGGCTCGATATCGGCATGCTCGACCGCAAGCTCGCGAGCGGCGAGTGGAGCGCCGGCGAGGCGGGCGCCGCAGAACCCGTGGACCTGCCGTTGATCGCCGCGGCGATCGCGCACGCCGAGCGCCAACGCACCACCACTTCGACCCCCGCTACAACCAGTGGACGGCGCCCTCAGTGGCGCACGGCGGCGCGCCGTGAAGCCCTGCGCCGCAGCACCTGGGGTTAAAACCCAAGGAGTTGAACCGATGGAGTTAGTTGTCCGCCACGCCGACCGCGAAGCGAACGTGCATCTCGAACCGACGGCGACTGGTTACCGGGTGCGCGTCGATGCAACCACTTGGGAGGTCGATGTTGCCCTCGTCGGCGACGCTGGCCGGGGAATGGCTGCCCGCAGCCTGATCCTCGATGGTCGACAATACGAGGTCACGGTGCGCGACCGCGGGCCGGGCCAGTACGCGGTGCGCTCGGCCGCGGGGGAGGCTACGGTCGAGGTCATGGACCCTTTGACCCACCTCGCGATGAAGAGCTTGGGGGGCAGCCGCGCGACCGGCGCGCACCAGGTCACGGCGTACATGCCCGGCCGGGTGGTCAAGCTGCTGGTGCAAGAGGGCGAGGTAGTGAAAGCGGGCCAGGGTTTGATCGTGCTCGAAGCGATGAAAATGGAAAACGAGATCCCGGCGGAAAGTCCGGGGGTGGTCCAGAAAATCTTGGTCAAGGAAGGGCAGCCGGTCGAGGGCGGGGATCCGCTGTTTGAGATCGCATGAGCTTTCCCAACCCGGATGCCACTTCCCGGGGCTAAACCCGGACGCTCATTCTGATGAAAGTCCCCTACTTTCGCCCTGACCTGGGCCAAGCAGAAATCGACGCGGTCACCGCGACCTTGCGTTCGGGGTGGCTGACCAGCGGCCCCAAGGTGCAGGAATTCGAAGCGGCTTTTGCCCAGGCCGTGGGCGGCGCCCACGCGGTGGCCTTGAACTCGGGGACCGCGGCTCTCCACCTCGCGCTGGCGGCGTTGGGGCTGGCGCCGGGGCAGGCGGTCCTGGTGCCGACCATGACGTTTGCCGCGACCGCCGAAGTCGTGCTTTATCACGGGGCCGTGCCGATCCTCGTCGACTGCGACCCCGAGACGTCAAACCTCGACCTCGCCGACGCCGAACGCAAGTTGCAAGCGCTGGCCGCCGGACAACTGCCGCAAGCGGTGGGTCAGCCGCGGCCGGTGGGCATCCTCCCCGTCCACGTGGGGGGCTTGATGCTCGACCCCGCCGCGGTGCGCGCTTTTGCGCAAGCCCATGGGCTGTGGGTGGTCGAGGACGCCGCGCACGCTTTTCCGGCGGCCTGGCGTCTTGGTCCAGACGCTCCCTGGCAGCACTGCGGGGAGGACACAGCCGCGGTCAGCTGTTTTTCGTTTTACGCCAACAAGACGATCACCACGGGTGAAGGGGGCATGGCTGTCACCGCCGACCCGGAACTGGCGGCGCGCATCCGCAGGTTGTCGCTCCACGGGTTGTCCAACGATGCATGGGGGCGCTACACCTCCCACGGGTCCTGGGATTACCGGATTTTGGTTCCGGGCTACAAGTACAACCTCACCGACTTGGCCGCGGCCCTCGGTTTGGTCCAGCTGGGACGCGCCACGGCCTTGCAGCAAGCGCGCGAACAGATCGCCCAGACCTACTTGCAGGAACTGCACGAGGTCCGCGAAATCGCGTTGCCGCCGCCCGCGCATAACCGCTGCCATGCCTGGCACCTGTTCCAGGTCCGGCTCTGCCGCGAACGCCTGACGATCGGGCGCGATGCTTTTCTCGAGCAATTGCGCGCACGCCACATCGGCTTTTCCGTCCACTGGCGCCCCTTGCACCTCCACCCGCTTTATGCCGAGCTTGGCTGGCAAGCCGCAGACCTGCCGCAAGCGAGCGCGCTGTTTGCGCGCACCCTCAGCTTGCCGATTTTTCCCGGCATGCAGCCGGAGGAGCTGCAAGCCGTGGTGCAAGCAGTGCGCGAGATCTGCCGCTTGCACCGCCGCTCATGACCGCCGCCGGATCCGAGACGCTTCGGCGCGGCCTTCGTCTCGGCTTGCCGCGCGCGCTCGAGTGCGTGCTCGCCGGTTTGGCGCTCGCGCTCGCGACGCCGCTTTTGGCGTTGCTCGCGCTGGCGATCGCCTGCAGCTCGCGCGGGGGCATCTTGTTTTGCCAGCCGCGGGTGGGCCAGGGCGGGCAGCGCTTCACGCTGTACAAATTTCGCTCGATGCGGGCAGGGGTGCCAGGCGCGGCCGTGACCGCGGCGCGGGATCCGCGGATCACCCCGCTGGGACGCTGGTTGCGCGCCTCCAAGCTCGACGAGCTCCCCGAACTGTGGAACGTGGTGGTGGGGGATCTTGCCCTGGTCGGACCGCGTCCGGAAGTTCCCGCGCACGTCGATCTGGCGGATCCGCTGTGGCAGGAAGTCTTGCGCGAACGGCCGGGGCTCACCCATCCGGTGACCCTCCGCCTGCGCCGTGAAGAGGAGCTGCTCGCAACCGTCCCGGGTCCGGTGGACGTTTTCTATCGCGAGCGCCTCTTGCCTTACAAGCTGCGCGCCTACCTCGAACACCGCGCCCAGCGCTCTTGGCAGAGCGATTTCCGGGTGTTGTGGGATACGCTAGTCCAGTTGTTGGGAGGGCGCGATTTGGCGCTTTCTCCCCAAGATTTGTTGGCCGAGATCGCTCCATGACCCAGCCCATCACCTTGTCTCAGTTGACCGCGCCGGGCCCAAGCCCCCAGCGCTTCTGGGACAACCACCAGCTGCGCATGCGGCTCGGGCAGCTGGCCCTCGACTTCACCATCCTCGCAGTTTCTTTCCTTCTTGCGTACTTGCTGCGCTTCGAATTCGACCTGAGCGGTACGGTCAAGCCGCTCTTGATCCAGCTGCCTTACGTGATGCTGATCCAGTCAGCGCTGCTACTGTTCACCGGAATTTACACCTTCATCTGGCGCTACATCAGCTTGGCCGAGGTCCACGCTTTCCTTTACGCCGCGCTCTTTTCCGCGTTGCCGGTGCTGCTCTTGCGGCTCTTTTTGCCCGACGCCTGGCACGACTTCCGAGTGCCGATCTCGGTCATTGTGATCGACACCGGACTCGCATTTGGCGGCCTTTTAGGGGTACGGGTGCTGCGCCGGGTGCTCTATGAGCGCCGACAAGGCCCAGGGGCCCGGCCCGAGGTGGCCGCGCGGCCGCCGTTGCCGGTGCTCTTGATCGGTGCTGGCCGTACCGGCGTGATGGTGGCGCGCGAGATTCAACAGCGCCCGCAGCTCGGTCTCGAAGTGCGCGGTTTTGTCGACGACGACCCGCACAAGCTCGGGCTGGTGGTCCAGGGGATCAAGGTATTGGGCACCACCCAGGACCTGCCGCGGCTGATCCAGAAGCTGGCGATCGACCACTTGATCTTGACCGTGGTCGAAGCTTCCCGCCGTGAAATCCGCCGCATCCTCGACATCTGCGAACGGCTCAAGGTGCGGGTGCGGATCGTGCCTGGACTGTACGAGATCTTGGGCGGCGACGTCGCGGTCAGCCGGATTCGCGACGTGTTGATCGAGGATTTGCTGGGGCGCGCTCCGGTCGACCTCGATCCCGCGCGCCTGGCCGCTTTTTTTGCCGGCAAACGGGTGCTGGTGACCGGCGCGGGGGGCTCGATCGGCAGCGAGCTGGCGCGCCAGATCATCGCGTTTGGCGCGGCGCAGCTGGTCCTGGTCGACCGCAGCGAAGGCGCGCTCTTTGCGATCGAGCGCGAACTCGTGGCGCGGGCGAGCAAAACCGCGGTTTTTGCCCAGCTCGCGGATGTCGCGGATCGCGCGCGCATGGACCAGCTGTTCGCGCGCTTTAAGCCGCAGATCTTGTTCCATGCCGCGGCCCACAAGCACGTGCCGATGATGGAGCAGAACCCTAGCGAAGCGGTCAAGAACAACGTGCTCGCGACCCAACAGCTGGGCGAACTCGCCGGCCGAGCCGGGGTGGCCGCTTTCGTTTTCGTGTCGACCGACAAGGCAGTGCGCCCCAGCTCGATCATGGGCGCGTCCAAACGGCTGGCCGAGTTGGTGATCCAGGACCTCTTGCCGCTTTACCCAGAAACCCGCTTTGTCGCGGTCCGTTTTGGCAACGTCCTCGGGTCGACCGGCTCGGTGGTGCCGATCTTCCGCGAGCAGATCCAGGCTGGCGGCCCCTTGACCGTCACCCATCCTGAGGCCACGCGCTATTTCATGACCATTCCCGAAGCTGCCCAGCTGGTGCTCGAAGCGGGCGCAATCGGCAACCACGGCGACATCTTGATTCTCGACATGGGCGAGCCAGTGCGCATCATCGACCTCGCCCGCGACATGATCACCCTTTCGGGGCTCAAGCCGGGCGAGGACATCGAGATCGTGTTCACCGGGCTAAGGCCGGGGGAAAAAATGCACGAAGACCTGCTGTTTGTGAGCGAAGAGTTGAACCCAACCCGACATCCCAAAATCCGGGTGGTGCAGCGGACCAGCGCTCCGGCGGTGCCGCTTTCGACTGCGCTGGCGCGCTTGGCGGAGCTCGCCGCGGCCGGCAGCGACGAGCAAATCCGCCACTTCTTGCAGGAGTTTCTGCCCGAGGCCCAGCTGCTTGCGGCAGAACCCACGAGCGAAACCGTCCAGGCAGCGCCCCCGTCCGGCCACCCGCCGACCGTGGTGGCGCCCTGATCGCTTTCTCCAGGAGATCGTGATGGCCCGAAGTCCTGCCCCGGCTGCGCGCGCGGCCGCCCTACGCGCCGAGATCGACCACCACAATCGGCTCTACTATGTCTTGAACCAGCCGCAGATCAGCGACCGCGAGTTCGACGCTTTGCTCGCCGAGCTGATCGAGCTCGAACGCCTTTATCCCGAGCTCAAGACCGCCGACAGCCCAACCCAGCGGGTCGGCGGCGAACCCTTGCCGGGATTTGCGCAAGTGGCGCACGACCCGCCGCTCTTGTCGCTCGACAACACCTACAGCCTGGACGAAGTCGCCGAGTGGGTTGCCCGCCTGCGCCGTCTCGAACCCACGCTCGACTTGCAATTTGTGGCCGAGCTCAAGGTCGACGGGGTGTCGATCGCGCTCACCTACGAAGCCGGGGTCTTGACCCAAGCGGTGACCCGCGGCAACGGTCAAATCGGCGACGACGTGACCGCCAACGTGAAGACGATCCGCGCCCTGCCCTTGCGGCTCCCCGCGGAGGCCCCGCCGCGCCTGCTCCTCCGCGGCGAGATCTACATGCCGCGCACCGCGTTTGCGCGGCTCAACGCCGCGCGGGCTGAAGCGGGCGAACCGCTCTACGCCAACCCGCGCAACACCACCGCGGGTACCATCCGCTTGCTCGACAGCCGCGAAGTCGCGCGACGCCAGCTCAGTATCGCGATCTACCAGGCCGCTAGCGGGCTTAAGGAGTCCACCCACAGCGCCAGCTTGCAAGCCTTGGCCCAGCTCGGCTTTCCCGTGCAGCCGATGTGGCAGACCTGCGCGGATCTCGCCGCGATCCGCGCCTTCATCGAGACCTGGCGGGAAAAGCGCCACGAACTCGAGTTCGAAACCGACGGGGTGGTGCTCAAAGTCGACGCGTTCGACCACCAAGCGCGCCTCGGCCGCACCGCCAAAGCGCCGCGCTGGGCCGTGGCCTTCAAGTACGCGGCGGAACAAGCCGAAACTTTGATCCGCGAGATCACCGTCCAGGTCGGCCGCACCGGCGTTTTGACCCCGGTCGCCGAACTCGAGCCCGTGCTGCTCGCCGGGACCACGGTCAAGCGCGCGACCCTGCACAACTACGAGGACTTGGCGCGCAAGGACATCCGCATTGGCGACACGGTCTTTCTCGAAAAAGGCGGTGAGATCATCCCCAAAGTGGTGAGCGTGCGGCTCGATCGCCGACCGGAGAGCGCACAGCCTTTTGTCAGCCCCACCCAGTGCCCGGTCTGCGCCGAGCCGGTGGTCCAGCTGCCCGCAGAAGTGGCTTGGCGCTGCATCAACCTCGCCTGTCCAGCGATCGTCAGCCAATCGATCGGGCATTTTGTGTCGCGCAATGCCATGGACATCGAAGGGTTGGGCGACAAGCTGATCGAGCAACTGCTAGAGCGGGGCCTGCTCAAGGACTTCACTTCGCTCTACGGTCTGCGGCGCGAAGACCTCTCTGACCTCGAAGGGTGGGGGCAAAAATCCGCGGAGAACCTCCTCGCCCAGATCGAAAAAAGCAAGAGCCGTCCGCTCTCCGCACTGCTCTTCGCGCTCGGGATCCGCTTCGTGGGCGCCCGGGTGGCGACCCTTTTGGCCGACCATTTCGGGAACCTCGACGCGCTGGTGAAAGCCTCCGAAGAGGAACTCGAAGCGGTCCCCGAGATCGGTCCCAAAGTGGCGGCAAGCCTGCGCGAGTTCTTTGCGCGCGAGCAGAACCAGGCGCGGCTGCAAGCGCTCGCGGACGCTGGCGTCTCCACCGAGCAGCCGCGTCGGCAAACCGCGGTCAACGATCACCCCTTGGCCGGCAAGACCGTGGTTTTGACCGGCACCTTGACCTCCTTGACCCGCGACGACGCCACCCAGAAGCTCACGGCCGTGGGCGCGCGTGTCAGCGGTTCGGTGTCGCGCAAGACCGATTATGTGATCGCTGGCGAGAACGCGGGCAGCAAGTTGGAGAAAGCGCAGCAGTTGGGCGTCCCGGTGATCGACGAAGCACGGCTCAAGGAGCTTTTGGGTGAGCCCTAAGGGTGATGCGCCGCTCGGCGTCCTGGGAGCGATGGTTGCGGGGACCTACTCTTCCTCAGACGGTTAAACCCCCGTATACTCCATCCCTGCGGGAGAAGCCCGTCACCGAGGGGAGGTCCTTATGACCGATTACAGCTACACGGTCATCATCGAACTGGAAGATGATGGCGGATACCATGCCTTCTGCCCAGCACTCCGAGGCTGCCACGCTCAGGGGGACTCTTACGAGGAGGCAGTCGCGCACATCCGAGAGGCAATTGAGGTTTACCTCGAAAGCCTGAAGGAACACCGCGAGCCCATCCCGACGGAGAACCTGATCATTCAGTCGATTCATGTTGCTGCATGAGTCCGTTCCTGCGCCAAGTCAAAGCTGCGGACTTGGTCCGTGTAGCAAGAAAACTCGGTTTTGAACTAGATCGCCAAAAGGGAAGCCACGCGATCTTCTATCGCGCATCGGATCGCGTCCGGGTCTATAGTCTGTGATCCCGCTCAAGGGGGCAGGTCGGTCAGCTTGCGCTCCAGCTCCACGGCCAGGGCTTGAAGTTGCGGGCTGGCGCGGGCCAGGGTCAGGGCTCGCGCCAAGTTGCTCCGGGCTTCCTCGCTGCGCCCCAAGGCGAGTTGCGCGTCCGCCAGGACGACGAAGGGCAAGGCGCTCTCATTCCCGGTCAAGGCGCAAGCCTGCTCCGCCAGCTCGAGCGCCCGCGCGGGATCGCGCAGCTGCGGGTCTGGGGTGGTGAGCAGGAGGTTGGCCAAGTTCTGCAGGGCTGGCACGAACTGCGGTTTTTGGCGCAAGACCTGCTCGATTTCGCCGCGGGCTTCGGCATCCCGGCCGAGTTGGCGCAGCGCCGCCGCCAGGTTGAGCCGGGTGTTGAGCCGCTCAGGATCCTCTGCCACCGCGGCTTGGAGCAGGGGGACCGCTTCGGCGAAACGGGCTTCGAGCAGGCGGGCTTGGCCCAAATAAGCCAAGGTGAAGGCATCCTGGTGCAGGGCCAGCGACTGCTCGAGCTGGGCGGTTGATTCAGCTTGCAGCTCTCGGGCAGCTGCGAAATCGCCGCGCTCGGTTGCGGCTTGGGCTTGGCGCAGGAGTAGACCCGCGAGGTTGTCCCGCGCCATCCAGGACTGCGGATTTTTCGCCAAGGTGTCCCGCCACAGGGTCTCGGCGTCGCGGTAAATCAGGGTCTGGCGCGCGGTCAGGACCAGGAAAGTCGCCAACCCCACGGCGCAGGCTGCGGCGAGCAGCCCTTGCCACAGGCGTCCGCCGCGGGCCAAGCTCAGCCCTACCCCGGCGGCAGCGAGCGCGATCAAACCGCTGCTCGCCAAGTACTGGAAATGGTCCGCGACGAACGAGTAGCGCATCGGAAAGACGTTGAAAAAGCCCAGGGCGGGAAACAGGGTGCCAGCGAAAAATAACACCGCCACCAGCGGACCTCGTCCCCACCGCGCGCGCAGTCGGAAGAGCGCGTAGACCAAGGCCAACACCCCGAGCGGGAACAGCCACTGCCACCCCGCCCGCGCATCCACCGCAAAGCGCGGGTAGATGAAAGTCAGCTCGGCCGGCCACAGCAGCTTGCCGACGTAAAACCACAACGCGCGGCCCGCGATCAGCCCGCGCTCGACCAGTGAAAAGTCCCACTCCGACCCTTGGGCGCCCACGTGGTGGCGTTCGAGGTGGAGGGTGGTCAGGCCCGCGGCCAAGCCCAGGACAAAAAGCGGCGCGGTCAGCCAGACGTCGCGGCGTTTGAGTTCGCCGTTTTTCCACCAGGTGACGAGGAGCAAGGCCGCGGGCAGTGAGCAGGTGACGGTTTTGCTGAGCAAGGCCGCCATCCAGGCCAAGACCCCGCCGACATAACGCCGCCATGTCAGCTTGGGGGACGCTTCGCCGGTCGCCGGATCAGCCGGCCGCGTGCCGACCAGCAAGGGCAAGAACAGTCCGGCTGCGAGAAAATAAAAGCAGGTGGACAGCGTGTTTTTGCGCTCCGTGATCCAGGCCACGGATTCGACTTGCACGGGATGCAGCGCGAAGAGCGCGGCAGCTAAGCCGGCCGCCTTGACCTCCAGCTGCAGCAAGACCCGCCACAGGAGGATGGCGCCCAGCGCATGGAGCAGCACATTCACCAGATGATAGCCCTTGGCGTTGGTCCCAAACAGCCGGTACTCCAACCAGAAGGTGGTATGCACCAGCGGGTAGTACTGGGGAATGGAGGTGGGCTCGAACCAGATCCGCCCCAAACCCGCGGTCGTCCGCAGGGTCGGGTTTTGGGTGACGTAGAAGTCGTCGTCCCAGATGAACCCGGCTTCAAGCGCCGGCAAATAGGCGACGAGAGTCAACAGCACCAGGGCCAGCATGGCGACCAGCCGCCGCTTTTCCGGCAAGGCAAGTTCGGGCTGAACCCTCTCGATCGAGTCGGTCATCGCGGCAGGATCATAACGCTAACCGTGGCGTTGGCGGCGCGGCTGGGCTGGTCGCCGCTCGGGCTGGGCTGACCAGGGGTCGCTCGGCCAGGCGTGGCGCGGATAGCGTCCGCGGAGCCGGGGAGGGCAGGCACGGGGGCCTGCCCCTACGGAACGTCAGAATTGCCCTGCGGTCCAGGTGGGATTGCGACCGTAGGGGCAGGCCC
>CAZCOV010000139.1:1581-14551 GCA_964499975.1 uncultured Thermoanaerobaculia bacterium | reverse complement strand
GGCAGACCCCACGCCGACTCGCTCAACGCCCAGCCCAGCGCGTTGTACGTCCACAAAGCAATCAAAGCCATGCCCACCAGTACGCAGGCAAGGGCCCGCGGCTCGGCGGGCCCGGCTCAGAGAAGCGGCCGGCATGGGGCCGGCCGCTCAGGTGGGATCAGTTCCCTTGGCTGACTAGGGCTACCCAGGTCGACATCGCGCCGAGCGAACAGCCGAACTTGAGATGCCCCAAACCCAGCTGGAGTTCGGCGACGATCTGCTCGCACGAGCAGCCCGCAGTGTCGTCGAGGTTGAACTGCTGGGCGTTGAAGCCCGGATGGGGGAGCTTGGTGTCAAAAATTCGGTCGTTGTTGACCAGCGCATACCGCAACTCGCCGAGACGACGTTGCGGTATCCCCTCGGGAATCACGGTTCCCGGACACGCATCTTCGGCATCTGCAACGCTGTCGTGGTCTGCATCCTTGAGGGCGTAAAGCACCAGGCCATCGTGGTCGGACGAGCGCAATGGCAAGTTGGCCGGATTGATCGAGCCATCGTCGCGGACCAACTCAGCTGCTGCATCGCAGTTGCCGCGACCATACTCGAAGTCGGTGACCAGCGCGGTGAGCGCTGGGGAGGTCAGGGCATGGTCCAACACCTGCGAGTCTCCGCGCGAGCGCACCGGGTTGAAGCTGTCCTGGAAGATGAACGAGTAGCGCTGGTCTGCGGGCAAGCTCAAGACCTGGTCGGTGAAGTCCGGGTTGACCTCGTCCAGACAAGCGTTGGTGTTGCAGATCCAGTTGTCCGCCGGGACGAAGTTGCCCTTCATGATCCCAGCAACGTCGACGAAGCCGTCGGTGAACTCAAACGCGTTGTAGTCACCGACCACTGCGAGGTGGATGTTGGGATTGAGCGTCTGCAAGTTCTGGATCTTTTGCGCGACGGAAACCGCTTGCTCATAGCGCTTTTGGCGGATGCGCGGACCCGTTGAGGGGTCCTCGATACCGCCGAGCGAGCGCATGTGCACCACCATTACCGCAAACGGGAAGCCATCGCAGGTGCCTTCAAGCAGCAAGGGTGGGCGGTCGTGGAGGGCGCTGGGCGGCACGTCGGTGGTGAATAACTCAGCGGCCCCGAGCTGGGTCACGCTGCTGACCACGATGTTGTCGCGGACCAAGAAGCCGACGTCGATGGTGCCGACATCATTGCCTTCGACCAGATAAGCCGTGTAATTCACACTCGGGTCGAGCGCGTTGATGTCTCCCGCCAGGTCTTGCAGTACCCCTAGTTTTTCCGCTTCTTGGACCGCCAACACGCTGGGCGACCGCAAGACGTCTACGATGTAGGTGGCGAACTTCGCCCGCCGACGCAGGTACTCGGTGAGCGAGACCACTGTGTCATCGCGGGTCGCGCCTACTGCGTTGGTGTCCGCCGGATCATTGATGTCGTCAAAGAAGCGGAACATGTTGAGCGAGCCGATGGTCAGCTCGTTCGCGCCGGCCGTGCGGACTGGCACCGGCAGGGGAGCGGGAGTGACGGTCAGCTGGTTGGGCCACAGCTCATAGTGGTTGAACTCGAAGCCGATGACGCCCGTGGCGCTGAAGCTCGAGCCCGCGGTGACCACTTGGTTGGGCAGGCCGAGCTTGTCAGGATCGACTTCGAAGGCCTCGGGGTTGCTGTCCCATATGGGGAAGCCGACCAAGCCTGGGAACTCGATCCCCGGTTCGCGGAAAACCCGGCCGCTGCGTGCGACCCCGTGGAACTCGGCGAACGGGTCGCTGCCGAAGCTCTGGTTGGCGGCAGCCACCGTACCCGCAGCGACTTCCACCCGCATGCTCTCATAGCACTCGAACTCGAAAGCACCACAACTCGGGGTGGTGGGATCTGGGGAGGGCACGCTCGCGTTGAAGGCGACCGGAGCCGGCACCTGGGCCAGATCATGGCCGGTCACGGTCACGCTAGCACCGCCGGTGAGCTCGGTAAAACCGAAGAACTCGTCGACCAGTCCCGTGACTTTGACGATATCGCCGACGATCACCGAAGGCGCGCCGCCAGTGAACACGAAAATGCCGTCGGAAGTGGCCAGCACACCGTCGGTGCGGGCGGTGGGCGTCTGCATGAAGAAGCCGTCGGTGGCTAAGCAAGTGACCACGTTGTCGAGGGTGGTGACCGCCGAACCATCGAACGGACTGGCCAAACCTGAGCCCTGGATCTCATAGATTTCGAAAACCGGGCCGGTGGGCGTACAGCCCGTGCTGCGGTCGGTGTTGGCGCCGCCCGGGCTGATGCACGAGGTGATCAGGTCGACGTTGTTCATCGCGGTGTCGGTGCCGTCGGGGAAGCGCGAAATGCCTTTGAAGTCTTCGCCTGCGGTACCGGGATCCTCGAGCCCGGTGCCGGAGCCTTCGGTGTAGGGCGCGCCGGTGTTTCCTTCGTAGCTGACCGCATCGAGGAGCATGGTGCCGCCAAAGAAGAGGGCGACTGCGTCGGGTGCGCCGTTTTGGATCAAGTCGGAGTCCGGACTGACGTCAAGGTCACAGTTGACCACGTTGGCCGCATTGCCGCAGACCACGAAGTAGTCGCCCGCGGCCAAGTTGACGCTGGGCAGGGCAAAGGTGCTGTAAACCACGGCGCCGCCGCCATTGCCATTGACCAGCACCAAATCGACGCCAGCCAAGCTCTTGGTGCCTGAGCCCACGTTTTTGATCTCGATGAACTCAGCGGTGTCGGTCCCTGGCTGGTCATAGTCGATCTCATTGATCACCAGCGCGGGTGGACCCGGCGCCGGGCAGCTGCTCGCGGACGAGGTGTTGGCCGCGCCAGGGGTGATGCAGGCAGTGATCAGATCCACATTGTTGACGTCGGTGTCCGTGCCATCGGGGAAGCGCGAGATCCCCTTGTTGTCGTCCGGTCCGCCCACGCTGCCGGTGCCGGGATCTTCGAGCCCCGTGCCCGAGCCTTCGGTGTAGGGCGCGCCGGTGTCGCCCTCATAGCTCACCGTATCGACGATCGTGGCACCAAAAGTCAGCGCCACCGCGTCGGGCGCACCGTTTTGGATCAGGTTCGAATCCGGAGAAACGTCGAGGTCGCAGTTGAACACCGTGGCCGCATTGGCGCAGACCACAAAGTAATCCCCTGCCGCGAGGTTGACGCTGGGCAGCACGATCGTCGAGTAAACCGAAGTGCCCGAGCCATTGATCAGCGTGAGGGCAAAGCCAGCCAGGTTGACCGTGCCGGTGCCCACGTTCTTGATCTCAATGAACTCCGCCGTATCGGTCGACGGCTGATCGTAGTCGATCTCATTGATCACCAGCTCACCCCCGCCGGTCGTCCCGCAGTCGTTGGCCACGCCCGGGGTGATCGGGTGGGGGCTCAAATCCACGTTGTTGACGCCGGTGTCTGCACCATCGGCACAGCGGGAAATGCCGGAACCCACCGCGCCGGAGCTGTCTTCGAGGCCCGAGCCTGAGCCTTCGGTATAAGGCGCGCCGGTGTCGCCCTCATAGCTCACCGTATCGAGGAGGGTGGCACCCTGGACCACGGCCACCGCGTCGGGCGCGCCGTTTTGGATCAAGTCGGTGTTGGGCGAGGTGTCGAGATCGCAGTTGGCGACCGTGGCCGCGTCCGCGCAGACGACGAAGTAGTCACCCGCGACCAGATTGACTGCGGGCAGCGCGATCGTTGCGTAAGCCACAGCACCGCCACCGTTGCCATTGATCAGCTGCAGCGAAATTGTGCCGAGGTTGACCGCACTGGAACCGACATTCTTGATCTCGATGAACTCGGCGGTGTCGGATCCGGGCTGGTCATAATCGATTTCATTGATCACCAGGGCTGGCACTGGACAGGCATTGCTGGTTCCTGGAGTGATCGTCTGGAAGCTGAGATCGACGTTGTTGGCGCCGGTATCGACCCCGTCCGGGCAGCGTGAGATGCCAGCGCTGGCGGTGGTCGAAAGGTCTTCGAGGCCGGTGCCCGAGCCTTCGGTATAAGGCGCGCCGGTATTCCCTTCATAGCTGACCGCATCGACCAGCGTGCCGGAGAGCCGCAAGCCAACGCCATCGGGAGCACCGTTTTGGATGAAGTCCGTGTTGGGCGAGGAGTCGAGGTCGCAGTTGGCGACCGTGGCCGCATTGGCGCAAATCACATAGTAGTCGCCGGGTGCCAGCATGAACGAGGGTAAGTTGATCGTGTTGTAGACCGCTGCCCCTCCACCATTGCCGTTGACCAGTTCAAGCGTGTACGGGTCGAGGTCGACGCTGGTGAGGCCCACATTCTTGAGCTCGACGAACTCTGCCGTATCGGTTGAGGGTTGGTCATAGTCGATCTCATTGATCACGACTTGCGCTGGCGCGGCGATCGCGCCGAGCAGCAGAGCTGGGAGCAGCCCCAGCATGGTTTTGAGGAGGGACGTCTTGCACAGCGTGCGGGTGCGATGTTTGCCCACGGAATCTCCTTCGCGGTGAGGGCTTTAGGGGTGGTTATAATCCTGCAGCGATGTTTCTTGGCGCTCCTGCGGAGCACGGTGGTTGGCAGCCGCGTTTGGGCTGGGCAGCGAGCACCACCAGACCCTGGCATTGCGCCTGCCTTGTCCATCATGGAGCCGCAACATGAAACTCCGATAAACCGACCGGGAAAAGCCGCCAACTGGACACGACCAAGATGGCAACAGCTTGGCCGATGGTAACATAGAGGAATGTGGATGCAAAGAGTAAAAAACGCCGTTTGGGTCTTAAAAAGCCAGTTAAAACAAGGCGAACCAGCAGGAGGCGGCTTTGGCTGAGACGAGATGACTCCACTATTCAAGAAACTCAACCTGGGGACCCACCGAACGATCCACGTTTTGGACGCGCCAGCTTCGTTCGCTGCAGAACTCGCTGCCCTCTCAGGCGTCCAAGTCCACCGCGAAGTTCTGGGAAAAGTCAGCTTCGCGCTCGCCTTTGTGGTGACCCAGGCCCAGCTGGACGCCAGATCAGCAGAATTGATCGCCGCAGCAGAAGGGGACGCCTTGTTATGGATGGTTTATCCCAAAGGTACGTCCAAGAAGTACCGCTGCGAGTTCAACCGCGACTCGGGTTGGTCGGTGTTGGGGGCTGCTGGCTACGAGCCAGTGCGGCAGGTGGCGGTCGACGAAGACTGGTCAGCGTTGCGCTTCCGCAAAGCGGAGAACATCAAGTCCATGACCCGCAACCCAGACGGTGCGATTTCCCAGCTGGGCAGGCAGAAAGCCCAGAGGGCACCCCGCGCTCGGTCTTAAGTGTTCTCTGGTCGGTCGATAACCGGTCCAAAGCGGCACTGCAGCACCGTGCAATCACTTTTGGCAGGGTGTGCGCGCTGCTGCTCTTGCGGTAAGACTTCCAAAAAAATTGCCTCGTCTGCAGCGTGTGAAAAGTTGGTGATCCCGTCGCTGTTGGGGGGTCCAAGGCGCAGGTAATTGCCGCCGAAGCGTTGACCAAAAGCAAACAGTCCCCAGATGATCTCGCAAGGTTTAAACCCTGTTGTCCCCTGCTGGTGAACTTGTAAATCTGAGACGAGACACTCCTGGACGATGAAGCAAGGGTTCTTCATGGCCACTTGAACGAGCTCTTTCCAGGCTTCTCGTGCCACACGTTTGCCCACGCTGACGTACTTACCGCGATGCATTTGGGTGGGCTTGAGCACAAAATCCTCTTGCCGATCCAACAATAATTTTTCGAGATCGACGCATTCACCGCGATAAGTCGTCTTGCCAGGAATGACGTCGCGGGTCCAGGGGATGTGACCTGCGATCAAAGCTTTTTCTGCGGGAGTAAAGAGCGAGCTCTCGAGGTTTTCGGATAAAAGTGCCAGGTTGCGCTTATCGCGGTATGCCCAGCTGAGCGGACTGGGGTAAAGGTCGATGATGCCGTCGAGCCAGGCTGAGGTGGTCAGCGCCGACAGCGACTCCAGGAAGGTGTCCTGGCCGTCGATGATCACTTGGACGGGCTGGCGACCGAGAAAAACCGCATCGCGTTGTCGTTCCAATTCTTCAATTTCGCAAAAAAATATTTTCCCAGAAATCCCGGGGGCTAGTTCGTCGAGCAGTATCTGGTAAGACGGCTGCAGGTACTCGGCTGCCGGGTTCAAGTCACAGGCTTGCATCAGGTGGTGCAATCTGGCGGGAAGGAGCGCCAGATCAAGTCGTCCCTGTTGCGGCAGGCCACGGGCCACTGCGCGCTCGATGATCAGGCGGAGGAAGTTGCGCCAGGGATCCAGGTAGCGCACCACCAAGTTCTCCTCGCGGTAAAACTGGCAGAGCAGCGGTTCGCTGCAGTGAGCCTCGGCGATGTGGCGGAGATGGAACCCGCCGAGATCGACCATGGCGTTGACCTCAATGCACTGGAGCACGCCGTTCACCAGCATGAAATCGCCACGGGCCACCTCGCCACCTGGTCGCCAGGGTAACGCGGTCAGGGCGGCCAGCTGGGGCGCAAGTTCAGGGTTGAGGTGGTAAAATTCGCACCAGCGCGCAAAGTCCGTCGCGAAAATCCGTTCGGGGACGCTCTGCACCAACTGGCACATCTGGACGGTGAGGTGAGCGATTTCTGCAACCCGCGCGGTGTCGAGCAAGAGCGGCCACGGCTGGATCGCGCCGTCTTTTTCCAGGTACTGGCAGACCCAAGGGCTAGCTGCCAGTGGTTTGAAGGCGGTGAAAGCGGCTCTTGTGAAGCCCTCGGGGTGGCGGTTAAAAAACTTGAGAAGCCTGGCCTGATAAGGCGAAATACACTGCTCTAACGGGTGACTCGAGATCAGTTGGCTCAAAATTCATTCTCCGCAGAGCCATAGCCCGGTGGAATCGAGCACAGCAAGACGCGATCCCAAGCCGGTTCTTGGGGCGAAACCGCTGCCAAGAGTGCGAGGGCGGCGCCAGCTGCGCCGGTCAAAAAGCCTGGATCCGCCAACCATTGCTGCTCGCCAGGGTCACTGGGAGCAAAGCTGAGGTAACCGGCAATGCCTTCGTTGGGACGGCGCAAGTTCAAGGTTTCCGCGAACCAGAAACGCGCTGCTGCTGCCAAGCTGGCATCGCCGCTGGCCTGATAGAGGCGGTTGAAGAGGTGACCGAGGCCAGCAGCCCCGTGGCACAGGCCGACGTCGCGCACGCCCGCGGTGTCGCTCGGTCGGACGGCTGCGCGGCGCGCGATGCGCAGGGCTTCGGCTTCCCAGCGCGTCTGGCCGGCTGCGCGGGCAGCCAGGAAGAGCGCTGCGGTCAGGCCCAAGTCGCCATAGCACCAGGCGAGCCGGCTCGGCTGCGGGATGTAACCTTCGCCCACCCATGAGGGAAAGCCACGGTTGTCGTCCAGCTCCTGGGCCAAAAGCCAGTCGACGGCCGCAGCGAGCAGGGGCTCAATCCTGGGTTCGGCGACTCCGGCGGCCACGGCCAGGGCCAGCACCGCAATGACTGCGGGGACTCCATGCGCCAACCCGAGGTTGAAATAACCCTGGGGGCACATCTCGCGTTGGTAGGCTGGGAGTAAGTGCGGGGCGGTGAACCAGGAGATTCCCTGGGGCGAACGGACTGCCAGCCGTTCCAGCTGGGTGAGCACCTGTTCGAGGCAGTGCCGGGCGGTCTTGCGGGGCAGCGCTTCGAGCGCGTGGACCGCGAAACCCGCCAGGCCGCCGATCAGATCATAGTCGGTGGTCCAAGTTTCCTGGTCGAGCAAAGTGAGCAAGGCCGCATCAATCTCGTGGTCCTCGTCAGCTGCGGGATCCGCTGCGAAGAGCCGGCCGCTCAGGTGTTGGGCGGTCCAGGAAATGCCGGTAAAACCGCTGTACAAACTGGCCGACATGGGCTGTTGGGCGAGATCCTCGATCGCCTGATCGAGGTAGGCCAGGGCGCGGTCCGCATGGGCTTCGTCGTCAACGGCTGCGGCCAGATAAGCAAAAAACAAGGCAATCCCCGCGCTTCCCCCGGCCAGCCCCGCGGCGCGCTCGCTCGCAGGTGCGGTCGGATTCTGGCTCAGGGCCGCGGCCACTTCGTGGATGGATTGCCAGGCCCTGGCCGCGGCCTCGCCAGTGAGCAGGGGCTGCCAGGAACCAGTTGGTCGGGGGTTTGGGGTGGTCAAGGTCGATTCCTCAATCATGGACAGAATTCCGGTAGACTCGACGGCGATGCTGACCTCGCTGTTGACCTCATTGTTGACCTCGCTGTTGACCTCGCCGTTCTCTTTGCTGACTTCGCGATGGTTGCCGTCGCGGCGAAAGCAGCGATCACGCTGCACCCGGGCACGGACCCAGCGATGGCGTCTCAGCTCAGCGCCGCCCGGCTCACCCAGCGGGGCGGTCTGGCGGTGGGGCGGATGCGTGGTCCTGGCGCTTTTTTGCGGCTGTCACCCTGCGGGCCAAACTGCAACGCAAGACGACCCGGCCGCGATCAGCCCTGCGCTCAGCGCGCCGATCCCCGCAAGCCACCCTGCTGGATTGCCGACCGTGCCGCCAGTCCCGCTGACGGCTCCGCCGACGGCCCCTCCATGTTATCTCGGAGTCGTGCTGGCTCGCGATGCTGTCGTGATCACGGCGGCGAGCGACGGCTCGCTCGAGTGGGTAACGGTCCGGGTGGGCGATCGCGTGGCCGCCCAGCAAGTGGTGGCCCAAGTCGACACCCGCATCCTGCGCCAGCAGGTGGCGATCGAGCAAGCCGCGCTGCGCGCCGCCCAGGCCGAGCACCAGAGCCGCACCCTCCAGGTACGCCGGGCCGAGCAGGAAGAACGACGGCGGGAGTTGCTGCACGACGTCTTGTCGCAGGAGGAAATCAACGCGGCCAAGTTTGAACGGCAGCAGGCAGAGGCCATGGCCGAAGCTGGCAAGTCCGCAGTGGCGCAAGTCGAGGCCCGGTTGCAACAGCTGGAACTGAGCCTGGCGCGAGCTCAGATTACGACCCCATTTGCTGGTACCGTGGCCCAGCGTTACCTCGACGCCGGCGCCCTGGTGAGCCAAGGGACGCCGATCCTCCGCCTGATCAGCGGCGACGGCATGCTGAGCCGGTTTGCGGTGCCCCCCGAGCAAGTGGCCACCGTGCCGATCGGGAGCACGGTGAGAGTCGAGGTCCAGGACTTGCCAGAGGTGGTCTTTGGCAAGGTCGAACATTTGGCGCCGGAGATCGATCCGGCGTCGCAAATGGTGTTTGTCGAAGCTCAGCTGGATTTGACCCGTGCCGCGGCCCTCCCTTCAGGAGCGCTCGCGCGCGTGTCAGCGTGGGGTGCAGGCGGGGTTCCCAGCTGCCTGCCGTGAAGGCACACGAAGACGCTCACGCGAGTTGCACGGGAATCGACGGTCGGTGAAACCATTACCCCAATTCGCCGCTTGGCGCTGTCGGCCCCAACGCGGGCTGGCTGTCGGCCTGCTCGGGGTTGGACTCCTAGCGGCTTTTGAAGCGGGCTGGGTGCAGCTCCGCGGACAGCTGGAGCCAGCGCGGGGGGCTGCCTGGATCTGGGCAGCTGGGGTCGACCATGAGCGGCTACCGGTGACTTTCTTTGCCGTCCGGGATTTCGTGGTCGAAGCGTTGCCCAGCCGGGCGTGGCTGCAAGTGGTGGCTGACGAAGCCTACGTCGTCTACCTCAATGGTCAGCGCCTCGGGAGCAACTTTTACCGTCAAAACCAGGCCATGGATCTTTACCCGCTCAGCGACTTTTTGCGTTCCGGCCGCAATCGTCTGGCGATCGAGTTGCGCAGCGAGCGCGGAGCGGGCGGACTGCTTGCCAACTTGCGCCTCGGTGATTTGCGCCAAGTCGTGCTGGTGACGGACGTTGACTGGCAGATCTTCCGCCAGTTCGAGCCAGCTTTTTTTGTAGCTGAAGATCCACTTCCCGGGGGCGAAGCGCCGCAGGTCTGGGGCCACGCTCCGACCGGCCGTTTTCGCGTCAAGGCACCTGAGCACTTGCGGCCGGTTCCGCCTTACGGTGCTTCGGCGCTGCCGGCATTGCGCCTGCGAAACTTGAACCCCCAAGCGCGTTGGGTCGACCTCACCCGACCACGGCGCAAGTTCCCGCAACTCGGTCCGATTCTGCTATTCGATTGGCAAAGCGAAGTCAGCGGCTACTTGAGCATCGATTTTGCGCCCAGCTCGGGCCAGCCGGGATGGCTCTTCTTTGGAACTGCAGCCGGGATGTGGGGCGACGTTGCCTGGGAGAACATCTACTGGCAACACCTCACGGGCGCGGCGCTCGCTGCCCAGACATCGACGGCCGTGTTTCCGGCTCCACGCAGCATCACTTGGAGCGAGGGCCGCTGGCGCCGCTTTCGCTATCTGCTGACGGTGGGGATCGAAGTGAACGGGATTCCCGTGCTGGAAGCGGTGAACCCGGACCTGGCAGCCAAGCTCGAATTGCCGTCCCCCACAGTCCACGGGGTCTTCGGCTTGCCCCCACACCCCCAGCCGCGGCTCGACGTTGCAGTGTGGGAAAGAGTGCTGCGCGAAAACCCGGATCTGCCCCGAACCCTCGGTGCCCGCTCCACCCCATGAGCAACCCCCCGCGCGGGCCGAGAGCTTCTCCATGATAAGCTCCCGGCCCTGACGATCGACCAGGAGAGCCTGCTGTGGACTATCAATGGACTGAATGGATGAACTTGATCCTCCGGTGGTTTCACGTTGTGGTGGGGGTCTTCTGGTTGGGGCAAACCGCTTTTTTCAGCTGGCTCGACAGCCGGTTCACCGTCGAAGGCAGCGACGGTAACTCGATTTACATGGTCCACAGTGGCGGTTTTTACGTGGTCGCGAAGCAATCAGCGCCGCAGCTCTTGCCGCAAAAGCTGCACTGGTTCAAGTGGGAGGCCGCACTGAGCTGGGTGAGCGGCATTTTGCTCCTGGTGCTGGTCTACTACCTCGGGGGGCTCATGGTCGAACCCGACGCCGGGGTCAGCGCCGGGGCAGGGATCGCCGTGGGAGCCCTCACCCTCATCCTCGGCTGGGTGGTCTACGATCTGCTCTGGCTTTCACCCGTGGCCCGGCACGAGGCGTGGGGGGCGGTCCTGTGTCTGGTCCTCCTGAGTGCGGTCGCCTTGGCTTTGAGCCAGATCTTGAGCGGGCGTGCTGCGTATATCCACGTGGGTGCGCTGTTCGGCACGATCATGGCTGCCAATGTCTGGATGCGGATCCTGCCGGCCCAGCGCGACTTGATCGCTGCGGTTGCGGCGGGACGCGCTCCCGACCTTTCGCTCGGCGCGCGCGCCAAGCAACGCTCCAAACACAACACCTTCATGGCCATCCCTTTGCTCTTTATCATGATCAGCAGCCATTTCCCCACGGCGTCTTACGGTCATCGGCATGCCTGGCTGATGCTGCTCGGCTTCATCCTCATAGGCTTTTTGGCTCGTTACTTGCTCAACCGCTCGCACCACCGTCCGTAAACTGACCTGATCCCAAGAGGTAATCGCGATGCGACGTGCTGTGTTACGACTTGCTACCGCCTGTCTGGGGCTGGGCTGGCTCTGCCTGCTACCTGCGCTTCCTGGGCAGACGACCGGAGGCACTTCCCCGGCTCCTGCTCCGGCTCCTGCTCCGGCTGCCCCTCCTGCTGCTCCTGCCCCCGCCGCCCCGCTCTTTTCCGAATATGATCCGCCAGCCACGCTCGTGGCCCCCGCCCACCCCAAAACCCGTGCGCGTTACCCGTTCATCGACGTCCACAACCATCAGTTCCAGATGGCTGACCAGAACTTGGGTGAGCTGATCGTTGCCATGGACGAGCTCAACATGGCGGTGATGGTCAATCTGAGCGGACGTGGTTTCCGCCGGATCGAGGACCCCGATGGCACCGTGCGTTTCGACTTCGAAGACAGCGATTACTTGCAACGCGCGATCGCCAATGGTGAGCGGACCGCCCCGGGGCGCTTCATCGTGTTCACCAACGTCAGTTTTGCGGGAATTGACCAGCCCGATTGGGCCGCCCGCACCGTGCAACAGCTCGAACTCGACGTGCAGAACGGCGCGCGTGGGCTCAAGATTTACAAGAATCTGGGGATGGACAGCAAGGACAGCGCTGGCCAGCGCATTCCTGTCGACGATCCGCGGATAGATCCGATCTGGGCGAAATGTGGCGAATTGGGCATCCCGGTCTTGATCCACACCGCGGATCCAGCGCCTTTTTGGCAGCCCAAAGACAAAAACAACGAGCGTCTGTTCGAACTCACCGAGCGTCCGGAACGCTACCGCGACCCCGCGCTCTATCCGCCGTGGGAGCAGCTGATCGCGGAACAGCATCACCTCTTTCGCAAGCACCCCAAGACGATTTTCATCGATGCCCACTTGGGGTGGCTGGGCAATGATCTCGCCCGGCTCGGCCGACTCCTCGACGAGCTGCCCAACGTCTACACCGAAATCGGCGCGGTGTTAGCTGAGCTGGGACGGCAGCCGCGGGTCGCCCGGGAGTGGTTCATCCGCTACCAGGACCGCGTTCTCTTCGGCAAGGACATCTGGGCTCCGGTCGAATACCACACGTATTTTCGCGTGCTCGAAACCGCCGATGATTACTTCGACTACTACCGCAGGCGGCACGCCTTCTGGAAAATTTACGGGCTCGATTTGCCCGACGAAGTGCTGAAGAAGCTTTACTACAAGAACGCTCTGCGCATCATCCCGGGGATCGACCGCTCGCGCTTTCCGGAGTGACCGCGCTCGCCGCGTGGGCGGCGGCGAGCGTTGAGCTATGCGGTGGTCAGGGCGCGCTCAAGCCCTCGCCACCGCCTTCATCTTCGCCGCCGCCTTCGTCGTCGGCCCCTTCATCTCCGTAATCGTCGGCACCTTCATCATCGGCACCCTCATCGTCGCCGCCACCTTCATCTTCGCCCTCGTCGTCGGCCCCTTCATCGTCGGCAGCTTCATCGTCGCCGCCACCTTCATCTTCGCCTTCGTCGTCGGCCCCTTCGTCGTCGGCCCCTTCATCATCGGCCCCTTCGTCGTCGGCCCCTTCATCGTCGGCCCCTTCGTCGTCGGCCCCTTCGTCGTCGGCCCCTTCGTCGTCGGCCCCTTCGTCGTCGGCCC
>CAZCOV010000139.1:0-1481 GCA_964499975.1 uncultured Thermoanaerobaculia bacterium | reverse complement strand
CTTCATCGTCGGCACTTTCATCGTCGGCACTTTCATCGTCGGCACTTTCGTCGTCGGCACTTTCGACGCTCGAATCCTCGGCAGAGGCCGCATCCTGGGCTTCTACCGTCTCCTCCGTCTCAGCGACTTCCGTCTCCTCAACGGTTTCCTCGACCACGGTCTCCTCCGTGGTGATCTCGACCACCTCTGCGGAGTACTCGGCGGATTCCCAGTATTCTTCGTACTCCCAAACTTCCGCGTAAGCGACCTCGTAGTCGTAGCTCGCGTAGCTCACATCCTCGTAGTAGTCGACATACACCTCGAGGGTCGGGAGAACGTAGCTGCCGCTGGAGTACTCGAAGTAGTCGAAGAAGTAGAGGACATCACCGCCCCAGTCTGCGAGCTTTCCCAGCGAATAGACCACGGCTGTGATCGGATCCACGGTGTAGACGATGCCGCGGCGGTCAATGGTGTACGCCCAGCCGCTGTCAGGGTCTAAGAACCAGACCGCACCCGTGGCGTCGATCGCAAAAACCGCGTGAGTTTTCGGGTCCGACTTCCACTTGCCCTTGAGTTTGAACGGCTTGTCCGCTTTCTTGGCGTTTGCCGGTGCGGCTTTGCGGCGGTTGCCCTGCTTCGGCTTCATCTTGTGCTTGGCCAGTTTGGCAGCAGCTGATTTGGCAGCTGATTTGGCGGCGCCCTTCGTGGGCTCAGCTGGCGGCTTGCCAGCGGCCAGGGCTAAGGTTCCGGTTAGCAGGGCGATGCCCAAGCCCATGACCGCGACGAGCTTTTGGCAGCGGCGGTTGACCACCATGCTGCTTCGCGCACCGTTCCGCGTGGTGTCCAGTGATGACATCGAGTCTCCTTTCGTCTCCGCAAGCTAGTTTGATGTGCCTGCTGGTTTGCATGCATCGGTTGCAGAGCTCAGTTGCAGAATAGCGACAAGCCTAGCCACATTCAGCTCTGATTTCAAGAAAATAGATCAATCAGTATGTTTGCATGAAACCCGCTGCGCCCCCGACGAAGGGGTCTGAGGGGGGCCGCAGCGCGGAAGGGCGCAGCGCAGCAGGAGCGCGATAGGGGGGGTAGTAAAAGGTGGCGAAGTGGTGTCACATGAGCCACTAGGTTGAGGAGTCGCGAAGGTTAGCCGAGCCCGAGGTCCTGGCGAGTCGAGGCGGTCAAGATGCGGTCGAGCAGGTGATAGAGCTGCTCGTCCGAGTCGATCTGCTCGACCTGCTGGCGGAATGCCGCGGGCAGCGTACCGAAACGGCGCTCGCTCTGGCGCAACAGCGCCTCCTGCAAACCGCGATGCCGTCCTTCTTGACGTCCTTCTTGACGTCCTTGTTGGATTCCTTCCAGGAGCCCTTCTTCACGGCCCATGCGCTCGATGCTGGTGACGTATGGCATACGTAGTTCCTCCTCGATCTGCGAAATCTCACGGCGAAAATGCTGCTCCAGCTCCTGGGGTAGCGCTAGCACCCAGTCGATGAAGCGGAACAACT
>CAZCOV010000138.1:0-14625 GCA_964499975.1 uncultured Thermoanaerobaculia bacterium | reverse complement strand
ACCTCGGCAAGATGCTTTTCGGCTTCGTGGTGTTTTGGGCCTACATCGCTTTTTCCCAGTTCATGCTGATCTGGTACGGCAACATCCCCGAGGAAACCATCTGGTTCGATCACCGTTGGCAGCACGGTTGGCGTCCGATTTCGATTTTCCTCGCGGCCGGCCATTTCGGTCTGCCTTTCTTCTTCCTGCTCTTCCAGCAAGTCAAACGCAAGCCGCGCTTGCTCGCTTTGGCCGCGGTATGGCTCCTCTTCATCCACTACGTCGACCTCTACTGGCAAGTGATGCCGGTCCACCACGAGCACTTCCAGGTGCACCTCTTGGACCTCACCTGCTGGCTCGCGGTCGGGGGCTTCTTCCTCGCCGCTTTGGGCTGGCGCATGCGCGGCAAGTCCCTCGTCCCGGTCGGCGACCCCCGCCTTGGTGAGTCACTCGCTTTCGAAAACCCGTAGCCTTCGACCCGTGGAGCACTCGCTGGCTCCGCACAGCGACCTCACCGTCGATCAACAGCGTCGATCAACAGCGTCGATCAAGGCGATGGCGCTGCCGCGGGCAAGACAAGGTCGACCCACACCAGGTGGTGATCGCTCGCCGGCTCGGGACCGCTGATCAGCGCGTGCAGCGGATCCTCGGGCGCAGGCCAAAAGACCCCAGAAGCCCGGACTTCGAGGTCGCGGCTGGGAAGCACGTAATCGAGTCGGCCATAGTCCGAGGTGCGCAGCTCCTTGGGGCCGCGGTAGGGCTTTTCTTGGTCCGCTGGGAGCACGCCGGAGCCCCGAGGTTCCGGGTCCTGGACCCGCGGATGCTCGAGCAGCTGGGCGATCGCGGGCTTGCCATAAGGTGCGCCTTGGTCGCTGAAGCGATCGGCGTTCAAGTCGCCGAGGATCACGAAGCTCTGGTCAGACCCCAAGCCGCCGCGCTGGCCAGCATCGTCGACCAGATAGGCCGCGGTCTCGCCGCCGGTCACATAGTCCGCCCACAAGCGGATCTCGTCGAAGTTGCGGCGGCCGTTGCGATCCTCTGCGCCGTCGAACACCGGGGGCGTCGGGTGGCTCGCCAGCAGGTGCAAGACCCGATTGCCGACTTGGACCTTGATGTCCCAATGACTCTTGCTCGACAAGCGCAGCTGGGGCACCACGGTGGGTGGATACCACTCTGGACGACCGGATTGCCCGTCGGGCAGCAAGTTTCCCGGCATCTGGTGCCAGGGAAAGAGCCGAAACGTGCGCACCGGCGTGGCCAACGGCAACTGGCTGAGGACCGCCATGCCGTACTGACCGGGATAGCGGCCGAAGCCATAGGCATCGTCCGGACCATCGGTCTTGCCGTCGCGGTTGAGGTCGAGCCCGGTGGGGACGCCGGTGTTGACCGCGGCCATGAATTGGTGCGGGTAGTCGATGGGAGGCTGGCCGCCATGGCTGAAACGCAAATAGCGCTCAACAAAGAGCCGCGCGTTGTCGCCGTGCTCGTCAAAATCGATTTCGTTGAGCAACAGGACCTGCGGCCGGACCCGCTGAATGATCTCTGCCGCCTTGCTCAGCTGGAAGCAGTAGCCGCGACCGTCGCCGCTCGCTTCGTCGAGCTTGTGTCGGCTCAACTCCCAGACATTGAACGTGGCAACTCGCAGGACGGTAACCGTCGGTGACGGTTCTTGCATGGCAGTCCCCGCATCCGTTTTCTGGTCAGTGTGGGCGCTGCGCAGCCCGGGTGAATTGACGCACAGTCCAAGACCGAGCAACAGTCCAAGACCGAGCAAAGCCAGCGCGCGAGCCCAATGCTTTGGGGTGATGTGTGACATCGTTTTTCTCCGTTTGGCACTACTTGAAAGCGCTCAGGTCGACCTGCACTTTGGCGAAGAGGGCTGCCAGGTCGGCTCCTGGGGCAAGTCCGCTGAGGATGCGGTCCATGGCGTGGGCACCGAGCGAGCGATACGACTCGAACTGCTGCTCGCCATAGAGCTGGTCCGAGGTCGGTTCGTGCGGGAACTGGGGGCTACGGCGGGCGTAGTTGAAGACATCGAGAGGCTCCGTTCCATGGAGCGATGGCTTGATGTAGAGCAGCCAGCCATCCGCGCTGGGGCCGCCGCTATCGATCGCAGAATATCGGATCCGACCGATGGCGCAATAGGGCCACGCCGTGGCCTGGTGGCCCACCACGTCGTAACCCTGCCCGTCCTTGCTGCGCGGACGGAGGGCGATCTTTTCAAATTCGATCGGCACCCCGAGGTCGACCCGGATCTTGGCGACCGCGTTGCCGAGATCTTCGAAAGAGAAGTCAGGGTCGTGGCCCGCGTCCGAAAGCACGATGAAGTGACAACGGCGCAGCACCATCTCGTAGAGGGCCAGGTTTTCGAAGTGGCCGCCATCCGAGAGGTAAACATAAGGACTGCGATCATTGGTGAGGCCGAGCGCTTCCTCAAAAAGCGGCCGGGGGGCAAAGCGGGGGCCCTGTCCGCTGTAGGTCTTGGCTCCGGCTTGCCCTGGGTTGCCCAGCCACCAGCCCAAGCGAATGTTAAACAGCGCGAGCAGAAAAGTGACCGCGGGCGAGGAGTGGTAACCCATATTAGGACTCGCGGCAGCGCCGGAAATGGCCATGGCCGTGCCCAACGAGATCGCCCGGCCAGTGCGTGGACTGCGCGCGTACTCGGCAGCGCGACGGTAACCCAAGCGGTGGTTGCCGACGTGGAGGGGGGAAACCGTGAACGACTCGGCTTTGCGGTCCTGCCAGGCCAGAGCCTCGCCGTGGACCAAGTTGAGCGCCATGTTGACCACATGCAGCGGACGATTCTCTTCCAGCTTGCGCATCGCGAAGTTGTCTTGGCGGTCAAAACCAGTGAACGGGTTGGGGTCGCGCTCATCGCCCCGCGAAGCACCAAGGTAGGCGCGGACCAGACGGTCGCGGTAGAGGCCATGGAGGGAGAAGCGGTTGATGTCGACGAAAAATCCGAAGAAGGTCCCGACCAGGCTGAACAAGAGCAGCACGACCAGCAAGGCCCAGCCAGAAGTCTCCGCGGTGAGCGCGAGCAACTTCTGGGGATCTGCGACGATTTTCGCCAGGGTCCAGGAAGGGCCGGCGAAAAACCAGCGGGAGATTTCCAAAAGGAGCAAGGTCGTGCCCAAAGCGAGCAACGCGAGGAAGAACACCACGAAAATAGGGGCTGCAAAGCGCAGGGCGACACGGGTCACAGAGTTCCACAGCGTAGGTGCCTGGTCTGCAGGCTCGAGCTTGGCGCGCTCGCCCTCAGCGCGAAAGCCGAGCAGCAGGGTCAAGAGTCCCGACAGCCCGCCTACCGACGAGGTCAGCCAGAGGTTGGCTTCGAGCAGCAGCATTGGGCCGAAGATCACGATCGCTGAGAAGGCCGCGCGCAGAAAAATCGCGATCAAAACCCAAGCGGAAGCGCGCGCCATCCACTCGCGATCAGCGTCCGTCGTGTAGTTGAACGCCAGCCCGACAAAAAGCACGGTGGCGAGGAAAAACAAGAAGAGCAGGAGCGGGGTGGCAAAGCACACGTAGAGGGCCGCGCCGCTCGGGGTCGTGGTCGGGGGCAGCAAGAAACCAGCGCTATAGGCCAGCAGCCCGCCGATGGCGCCGGTTGCCAAGACCACCACAAACTCGCCGCAAAGCGCTTTGCTTTTCCAGGGGAATTCGCGAACGCAGAAGCGGGACAACCAATACCCTATTCCGTGGAGCAGCACGCCGAAGGTCGCAAAGGCCAGCCACAGCGGCACCGGTCGCAAGCGAGGGATCAGCGGCGCAGCCACCAGACCGTCTGCGCGCAGCCAAGCCCAGTTGAGCGTGATCGCCACGGCCATCAGCACCAGCGGCAGCAAGCAGAGGCGGATGAACCAGCCCTGGGTCTGCCACTTTTTGGGAAATGTGCTTTTGGATTTGGCCAAACTCGGACGAGTCGGCGCAAAGTAGGCGATCCCCACCGAACCTGCAGCCACCGCGAGCCAGTAGAGGGCCTCCAGCAGATCCGACTTGTCGAGCCATGGCGGGAGCTGGCTGCCTTGCTGCACCAGCCACAAGCTGAACCGCGGGATCAGCAGCACCGCGCCGATGAGCGGCAAGAGCACCAGCCAGTTGAGGATCAAGTTACGGAGAAAAGCCGCAACCAAGGTCCAAGTATCCGCTGACAGGAAGCCCAGCTCAGGGCTCATGTAGCGGCTGTAGTCGCGCAAGTGGCGAATCGGTTGGGGTTCAGGGTCAAGCGGTGAGTCCGGAGGTTTGCACAACTCCGCCTCGATTTCGCGAAGCGCGCTCTGCGCGTCACCGCCGCGGTTGCGCGCGTGGAAGAGCCAAGCGCTCAACCAGCTGCCGACGTATCCTCCACCCGAAACCGTGGACAAGAAGTCGAACTGGCGGAGCAGTCCGCAGCGTGCCAGACCCTGGATCAGCCCCAAGCCAAACGTCGCGCTGCGGATCCCTCCACCGGAAAAGCACAACGCCGAGCGCCGAACCTGGTTTTGGTGGAGCCAGGCGTAGAAGTCTTTGACCAGCGCTGCTTCCAGCTCTTCGGCGGCGGCTTCGTCACCTGCGGGGAAGCGGCCAGCCAGCTCGGCTTTCCGGGCTTGGCGCCAAATCGCAAGCTGGCCTTCGGGAAACGGCGGTTCGATCTTTTGCGCCTGGTACTCTTCGACCAAAGCCTTTGACAGGGAAATCGGGTCTGCCATCGGATCCATCTTTGCACCTCCACCAGGGAAACCATCTTCACGCGGAACGGGCGCACGTTGCCTTTTACAGAGAACTCAGAGTCTAGCACTAGAGAGTCTAGCACCAGGCGCGGTGGAGTCCACAGGACCCGGGCAAGGGGACTTGATCAGTGCGACGATAGCCAGCTCGAATCCCGATCGGTTGACCACTTTAGTTGAGGTCTTGCGAGCTGACCGGTGCGATCTGGCGACTGCGCTGCCGTTTTAGCGATGAAGTGAAGAAACCGCCGCAGCGCTCGCGGACAGCACAGGCTGCACATTCTGGCAAGTAATCGTTCTTCCAGTCGGAGATAGACTGGCGACAGAAGGGCCAGAGCTGACGCGGAACGACACAGAGTTGGTGGTTGTAGATCGAAACCCGCATGCCGGTCGCTGCGAGGTAGAGCACTGCTTCGGTCAGCTCACCGCGGTAGTCCCAGGGGTCGATCCACAAGAGCTGCGCGTTGGGTACTGCAAAACCCATCAGCTCGAGCCCCATGAAAGTCACGTGGCCAGCAAAAGGCAGGTTGCGGTAGATGAACTCGGCGAGTAACTTCAGGCCGCGGAAGGTCAGTCGGTGAATCACGACCCGAATCTCTACTTGCACCCCATAGCGGCCGAGGTGGTGGAGGCCATTCACGGTCTGCTCATAGGCTCCCCGAGCCTGGACGATGTAGTCGTGCTGGCTGTCGATCGCTGAGTAAAGCGGGATTCCCAAAACCAGATCAGCGTGCTCAAGAGCCGCCAGCCGGCGGGCAAAACTGTCATCGCAGAACCGCCGACCGTTGGTTAAAACGTGCAGGCCGGTCGTCGGCAGCTGATCGCGGCAATACGCGATCAGACGCAAGAAATCATCACCCAGAAGGGTGGGCTCACCGCCGGTGATGCCAAGCTCGCGGCAGGACGGCTCGATCAAATCGATCAACCGCAAGTGTTCGACGATGCGGTCGCGATCGTCGATCGGCCGCGGAGGTTGTGAGCACATCAAGCACCAGCTGTTGCACCGGTCCGTGGCAAAAATTGCATTGTGGGGCGACCCCCGACGGTAAAGCGTTCTCACGTAGCCGTTGGGATTGAGCGCCACCACATCGCCGTCTGCAAGATGGTGAAGATAGCTCAAGCTGTGGATGAGGATCGGCCCTCGATCAGCCCAGTCAGCGAGCTGGCGAGCACTTGGCCGCGCGCAAGTCAAAACCCCGCCATAACCGTCCACGTCCGCAGGGCCAAGTTCTTCGAGCAGAACGACCACATCTCTTCGCGCTGGCCGCTCGCTGATCGGCGAAGAACTGACCCGTCCCAGGATTGTGCGGTCAAAAGGGCGGGCCACTTGACCATGGACATGCAGCGGCCAGCTCATCTCGAGACCTCCGCTCCAGGCGGCAGGCAAACCCGAGTGGCCCAACTCAAGAGCAGTTCACGGCAGAAGAGGTCGTTGGAGCGCAGCAGCGCAAAAAGATGGCGCAAGATCCCCATGTTCTTGGCGCAAAATGCGCTGGTCGGGCGATGACCAACAACGTCACCTTGAGTACGGTAGTGAAACAGCGGATCCGCCCCGCAGTAAGGCAAAAAAGCGCAGTCGGTGCAGCCGGGCAAGGTTTCGAGCACCGAAGCCGCAACCATGGCGCGCAGCGTTTCTCCGCCAAAGATTTCTGCGTAGGAATGGTGATGGACGTTACCCAAACGAAAGCTCGGATCGCCCATCGCGGCCAACATCCGCGCTTCGTCGGAGACATAAACATCACCATCGTAGTTGTAGGCTACTGCCCCGACACCAACTGGGGACTGCAGATCCACGTAACCGGTCGCAAAAGGCGTGAGGATCTTGGTCAACAGGATCTGCGCATAGACCTCGACAAAATCTTTCCCTTGCCGGTTGAGTTCGATGATGTAGGCAAGCGCTTCGCGATAGAACGTGAGGAACTGCTCGGTGTCGTAACGCAGCGCTTCACCCGTGTGGACCGCGAAGCCATAAGGGCTGATCGGTCGCAAAAAAATTGCGTCAAAACCTAGCCGCAGGTATTCGTCGATGATCGCTCGAGGGTGCTGCAAGCTGCGGCTGGTAGTGGTCATGATCGCAGCGATGCGGTCTTGGCCGAGGACCGCGCGTGCAAGTTCCAGGTGGCGGACCAGGAGTTCATGGCTGTCTTTGCCGGGTCGCGGACGATTGGCGTTGTGAAGAAAAGCTGGGCCGTCGAGCGAAGTCGAGAGCAGAACCCGGTGCGCCTGGAGATAGTCCAAGATTTCAAGGGTGAGTGGTACCAGATTGCTGGTCACCACAAACTCGAGATCACGACCTTCTTGTGCATTTCTGCGCTCGACTTCTTCGATGATGAAACGGATCAACTCGAAGTGGAGCAAAGGTTCTCCCCCTTGAAACTCCACTTTCAACCGCGGCGCCGGGCACTGAAACATCAGCGCAACAGCGCGGCGAGCTGTCTCCTCACTCATGTCGAAACGAGCGCGGTCGCTGCTGACCCGCGATACTTGGCAATAACGACAGGAGTGATCGCAGCGCAAAGTGACCACAAACAAGTGCAGCTGGATAAAACCTTCAAGAAAACTTTTTTTGGTGCGATATTTGGTAGCCAGAAGCGCGAGTGGAAGCGTGGACGTCGTATCGGTGATAAAATGCCGGGTCTTGAGTTCGGAAAATGTCGGATGTGACCGCGACAGTCGATGCCTGACCAGATCGGCAAGACCCGAGCCGTCGAGGAAGAGGTATTCCCCAGCTTCGTTGACCAGCAAGTATTCATCAGCTGTCCAGCGCATGAAGCGAAATGGCAACAATCGGTAGTCGCTGCCACTCGGTTCAAAGTCTGCAAGCGGACGAAAACCTTGCGCGGTCACGGTTCATCCTCCGCCAGTCCGAGGTGCGTGCGCAGTGCGTGCAACAAGAGGAAATTCAAGAACTCACCGGCCGCTTGTCGGCCGCGCTCGGACGCGAGTGGAGCGACCGAGAGCAGGACTTCCCCTGCTTGAGCAGCAGGCTCGACTTTGATCGTACAGTGGGGTGCAAAAGCTTGAGCAGCCGCGATCAAGCTCCCCTCCGGATAAAGGTCGAGGGCAATCCGCAGGCGATCGATGTGACCGCTATCAAACCTCGTCAACGCTGAGCGAATTTGCTTCAGGATTTCCGTCATGAAACACCGGGGGGAGCAGGTTACCTTCGGCAAACGCTTGAGCGACGATCAGCTCGCGCAAGCTGCCGGCCTCTCGTTCGATCAGCTGGCGCAGCTCGTGATCAACCAGCTGGTTACAAAACTCGCCAGCAGCGGCTAAAAGATCATCTGCGGGGGATCTTGCACTCAAAGTGATGATCCACAGCTCCTTCGAGTCTGCTTTCTGGGCCAGATACAGGTAACAGCGATCTGTGGTTGCATAGCACGCGCGGAAAATCGTTGCCCGCGAGTAGATCGTGGTGTCCACCGCAAGCGCCAGAACCCCGTCGCCGAGGGACACCGGGCTCGCTGCTTGATCACTGCGTTTCACCCCGGGAGCTAATTCTTGCGCCATCAGTACACCGTGAATTTGACTGCGATGCGCGATCGCGGTGTGCGGTAGGGCTTCCAGGCCACGATGACTTGCTGCCCCACGGCAAAAGGAAATTCGGCATTTTGCAGGGCTTCCGTCATTTCGCGAACAGTTTCTTCCGGCAGGAGCTGGCGCAACTTGGTTCCTGGCAAAAAATAAAAACTCTGCTCGATGCCTTCGCGGTCACGCCCCTTGACGATCGATTTCTCGCAGGTCGGCTGGAGGAGAATCTCGGTGACCTCGATCAAAGTGAGCCGACTCCGGTCTTCGGTCAGGGTGAAGCCCTCCGGGACCGCTTCGTGGCAGGTCATATTGCGGGGAAGGTTGGGCGGACGCGGGGGGACAACCTGCAGCGGTTGTTCAGCCGGCGACTCGCGCTCTTCCGGAGGCGGCGCGGGCGGAGGCGGCGCGGGCGGAGGCGGCGCGGGCGGAGGCGGTGACGGCGTGATGGGTGAGAAGGAAGGGGGTGGCGAAGGGGGGACCCCAGGGCTCGAAGAGTAGTGGGACGAATGCGAGCTGTGCGATCGGTGCGAGCTGTGCGATCGGTGCGAGCTGTGCGATCGGTGTCCCGCGAAAAGATGTTGCTGATCCGAGCCATCATTGAGGGTCAAGATCAGCTTGTCCGGGGTTTCGCGCTGATCGCGGTTGTAGATTGTCACCACAGGAGGTGGGGTAGGGATCGGCTCTGCCATCAAATTCGGAGCACCTCGGGCCAGGCTGAGCGCGCCCAAGCCGCTGACCGTTGAACGCAGGATCAGCTGTCGGGTCGAGCTCGGCAGGGGCAAGGAGATGAGGTCAAAGATGTTTTTCTTGATTTTAGGAAAGATCATGAGAATGAACGTCACCAAGCTGGAATCTGCGTTGCACGTTTGCCCCTGCCCTCCCCACCTGTGTGTGAGGGCTGCGCGGGTCAGAGGCATCTCTATCAAAGCAACGCGTAAAAAAGCGCCAACAAGGTTCATCCAGGTGCGGCTGTGCAATGAGGGGTGCGGCGTTGGGGACAGCGCATGCTCGTAGGACCTTCTCAGCCACTGGGTGAGGCTGCCCTGCCCCGTTGCTCCCGCCGCGTGGTGTAGCTCGCTTCGTGGCTCCGCTAGACGGGGGGGCAACGCGCTGCGTATACTGCCAGCGAGACTGACCTGTTTTGCCTGAAACGACTGCACTCGAAACATGAAAAAAAGAATCTACCTTCTGCTGCTCCTGACCCTTCTCCCCCTGATATCTGTGCTGAGCTGCGATGACGCCAACCCGGTCGCTCCGAGCGGCACGGTCCTGATCGTGACCGCCAACCCCTCGGCGATCAGCGTCAATGGCAGCTCCACCATCGTGGTGACCGGGTTTCGCCCGGATGGCAATCCGCTCCATCCGGGAACCCAGATCCTGCTCTCAACCAACCTCGGAACGCTGCAACCTACGACCGTTGAAACCGACAACCTGGGCAAGGCGGTGGCGATCTTGACCGGCGATGGCCGAGCCGGAAGCGCCACGGTGACCGCTTCGACGCCGCGCGGTGGTTCGACGACACCCCCGCCCCCGTCGGGCGGTGGCACTCCGCCCCCACCGACCGGAGGCGGGGGCGGCACTAGCTCGGGCTCGATCACGGTCAAAATCGGCGAAGACACGTCGACCCAACCCACCTTGACGTTGACCGCCAACCCGACCAGCATCAGTCCCAACGCCACGTCGACCATCACTGCCGTGGCGCGCAATGCCGACGCATCGCTTTACGGCGCAGGTGGGGTGGTGCAATTCCGCAGTTCGTTGGGCACGCTCAACCCGAGCACGGTCACGACCAACGCGAACAGTCAGGCGATCACCACCCTCACCGCAGGCAGCCTGTCGGGCACCGCGACCGTCACCGCCAGCTTGGGCTCGAGCCCGGAAAAGACCGTCGACGTCACGATCCAGACGATCAGCTTGCAGATCTTTGCCAACCCCACGATCGTTCAAACCGGGGGCACGTCCACCATCACGGTCATCGCCCGCAACGGGGCAGGTCTACCACTGGGTGCTGGTGAACGCATCCGGTTGATCCCTGAGCTGGGAACCCTCGAGAGCGGCGGGGAAGTCTTCACCGACGCCCGCGGCGAAGCGGAAGACACTTTCACGGCGGGCGAGCAAGCCGGTACCGGCGGGGTCACCGCGATCCTCGGGACTAGCTCTCCAGCCGAAGTCTCGATCACCATCGGCCGTCGACAAACCCGGCTGGATTTGACCGCATCCGACACCACAGTGGACGAAGGGCAGTCCATCACCCTCACCGCCACGGTCTTAGATGCGCTGGGCGCGCCGCGCGGCGACATCACCGTGCAGTTCTCATTGTCGGAAAACGTCGGCACATTCTCGCCAAACCCGGTGGAAACGGAAGCGGGGAGCGGCGCGGCTTCGACCACTCTGACTTTGAATCCGGCCCTGAGCGTGAGCTCTTTCCGGGTGACGGCGACGAGCGTTGACCAGGTCGACGGACAGATCGTTTCTGGGTTCGTCAACATTACGGTCAACTGATGGTAGGGTCAACTGAACCATGATGGCCGCGGAGCTGTCCTATCGCCAGTTGATGCGCAAGGTCGAAGGGGTGATTAATGCCATCGTCCGCGGCGATGAAGAGACCTTTCCGATCCATGCCGTCGCCAATCAGATCATTTGCGAGTTCCGCGCTGAGCTCGGCATCTACGGGGGTCGCCTTTACGAGCGGGAGGGAGATTTTTACACCCTGAAGGCGACCTTCCCAGATGCGGTGGAAGTGAAGAACATCAAAATCCCGCGCACTTACCCGCCGATCGAGCTGTGCTTGATGCGCGGCACGATCTACATGGAAGTGGATGATCCGCGGATCGACAAGGAGCTCGAAGCTGCGCTCGGCGTTTTGGGTTTTGCCGGGGTCGAAATCGGCAGTGAACAGTACGTCTTAGGATTCAACGTCGAGCCCGGCCACGACCGCGATCAGATCCTCTCTTCCTTGAGCGTGATCCGCCACGCGATCAACCAGAAGCTCCACCGCGACCGGCTAGAAGAAATCCTCCGCCAGGCGCGGCACATCCAGCTCTCGATCCAGCCGCGCCGGCCGCCTGAGTTCGGGGATTACGACATTTCTGGCCGCATTGAAACCATGGAAAGCGTGGGCGGCGACTACTTCGACTACATTCCGATCACCGACAAGATCTTGGGACTCGCGATCGCGGACGTCACCGGGCATGGCTTGCCCGCAGCGCTCCAGGTGCGCGACATTTACACCGGCTTGCGCATGGGCCTCGGCCGCGATTTCAAGATCGTGCGCACGGTGGAGCGTTTAAACGGCATTATCCACGAAAGCACTTTAACCCGGCGCTTCGTTTCGATGGTTTACGGTGAGCTCGAAAGAAATGGCACCTTGATTTACGTCAATGCGGGCCACCCCCCGCCATTCCACCTCAATGCTGCGGGTGAGGTGGCGTTCCTCGATCAAGGCGGCCCGGTGCTCGGACCGCTCAAGGGCGCCACCTACAACCGCGGTTTCGTCCGCCTGCAGCCGGGGGACCTAGTGGTCGCTTATACCGACGGCATCACCGAAGCTCCCCGGGTGGCCGAGAGCCCTAACCCCGAAGAGTACGGCCTAGCGCGCTTGCTGGCGGTCGCGCGGGCTCAGCGCAGCAAGCCGGCGGCGGAGGTGGTGGCCGCAATCTTTGCGGACGTCGACAGCTGGACCAACGGCGCTCCCCTGGGGGATGACCGCACCGTGGTCGCCCTGGTCTATCCGGAATAGTTCCGCCCTTCTTCCCTCTCCAGCCGAAACCTCAACTAGCTAAAAGTTGAGCCGGCGCATGGCAAAGCGGGGCAAGCAGCGGATCACCAGCATGATCCAACGCCAGATGGCCGGGGCATAGACCACCGGTTGGCCGCGGTCCAAGGCGCGCAGAACGCGACGCGCCACGGCTTCCGGCTCACCGGCAAAGGGTGGCGGTTTGAGTCCGGCGGTCATGCCGGTCTTGACGAAGCCAGGTTTGATGCACACGGTGCGCAGTCCTGCCCGACGATACTTGTGATCGAGGGCTTCGAGGTATTGCGACAAGCCCGCTTTGCTGGCGCCATAAATCAGTACGGGCTTGCGTCCGCGGTCGCCCGCGACCGAACTGAACACGCAGAGCGTGCCGCCGCCACGGGCGAGCAAGCGGTGACGCACGTGCTCGCAAAAAACCACGGTGTGGGTGAAGTTGATGGTGAGCAGGCGCTGGACAGAGTCGAGGTCGGAATCGAGTTCGTCTTGCGGAGCAAAAACCCCGGCGGTGACCACCACGGCATCGAGCCCACCCAGGCCGGCTTCGGCCATGTCCAGCGCCGGAGCGAAAGATTTGGGCTCAGCCAGATCACAAAAGGCGGTTCCCACCGGGCTGGGGTTGCCCGCGCGTGCCGCCAGATCGCGTGCGCTCTTTTCGAGGTCTTCTTGGTCACGACCGAGGAGGAACAGCTGGTCGCCCCGCTCGGCCAGCAGGCGAGCTAGTGCGCGTCCCATGCCTTTGGTAGCACCGAGAAAAATGACTTTCATGAGGGGTCTCCGAGCCGCCGCTTGCCGAACAAGCGGATAGATTGAGCGCTGGCCAGCTTGCCTTCTGGATCGAAGCGCTGAAGCGCTGCCAAAAAAGCAGCGGACCGCGGCTCCATGGCCCGGAAGTGGTCGGCGCGGGTAAAGGCATCCTTGGCGAGATAGACGCGGCCCCCGAGCGCGATCACACATTCGTTGAGCTGGGCGATCAGCTGCGGGGTCCGTTCATCGACCGGGATGTCGGTTGCGATCGAAGTTCCGGGCATGGGAAAGGACAAAAGGCCTTCGCCTTCAGCACCACAGTCTTTGATCACGCTCAAAAACGACGCGACACCCAGCGCGGTCAGGAGTTCGAGGAAGCGGCGAACTCCCGGCGCTCCTGCGGCTTGCGGCAAGACACACTGGTGCTGCGTGAAGCCCCGCCGACCATAGATTCGGTTCCAGTCACCGATAACGTCCAGGGGGTGAAAAAACGACTCAGGATGGAAGATCCTTTGCCGTTTCTGGGCGAAGTGCCGCCAGTAATACAGGGTGTTGAACGCGCGGACGCTCAACCGATTGAGCGCCCACGATGGGAAGTCGAAGGGGACGCTCAGCCGCTTTAGAGGTGCGGGGTAGTGGGTGGGAGCTTCTTCGCGGGTGGCCCAGCGTCCGCGAAAGAGAATGCCGCGGCCGAGCTGGCGTCCGCGCTGCAAACAGTCGATCCAGCCCATGGTGAACGGCCAGTTGCGCGCGGCGCTCGTGAGCGCATCGAGGAAGCGGTCGAGGTCGGGGATGCGTTCGGTTTCAGCCCAGATCCAGGGTGAGGGGATGGCTTTGAGCGTCACTTCGACTTCCAGGATGTGGCCGGTGAGCCCCATGCCGCCCAAAGTGGCGCGGAACAGGTCGGGCGCCAAAGCGCGCGAACAGGTCACCACTTGGCCCTCCGCCAGTCGCATTTTGAGGCTGCGGACGTGAGCGCCGAAGGTGCCGTCGACGTGGTGGTTCTTGCCGTGGACGTCGGCTGCGACCATGCCGCCCAGGGTCACGAATTGGGTGCCGGGCAAGACCGGCGAGGACCAGCCGCGCGGCAGGAACAAGCGGTTGAGGGTGGCGAGCGACAATCCGGCTTCCGCGCGCAACACCCCGCTCGTCGGATCAAAAGCGAGGATGCGGTCCGCCAGGCAGGTGTTGGCTGCTACGGGACGATCCTGCGGTGGTAGCGAAGCATCGCCGTAAGCGCGCCCCAGACCCCGGCTCAGAGGTACATCCCGGGTGATCCGCTCCAGGTCCTCGGAAATTAACTCGCGGCCAGGGAACGCCAGTCGTCCCCAACCCGAGAGAGTGTTGTGGTCAGGTCGCGACACTGACTGAGCCTGATGGTGAATTCAACAATGTGCTTGTTTCTCGATCCTCGACACGATCTCTTCTACCTCGGCGATCAACGTTGGCAGATTCGGACGGTGAAAGCTCATGCTTTCTGCCGGCACGCGATGATGCTTCATGTTCGGAGGCACATTAGAGAAAATACTCATAATCCTCAATCGAGCGCAGCTGTCTGGGCTGATTGCTGCTCACAAAGCGACTCGCACTAGGCCCGCGAGTCCTGGACTGTCGCGTTGCACGCGTTGGATCTGATCCCGATAGGTGGCCTGCCGCGCCAGCCACGTACGATAGACGCTTGCCCACTCGCCGAAGTCGAGTATCCAACGCTCGTCCAGCGGCTCTTCGCCAGCGGCGTAAGCGGCGTAGAAGGTCTCCGAGCGGACGCCATACTTGCGCTCAAAGGCCAGAAGCTCCTCCTCAAGGGCATGAATGTCGACCAGAGTCTCTTGCACGGTCATCGCCTACCTCCGCAAGTAACCTAACGCAGCACCCACACGAGTAAGGTGCCATTTTCAAGGGTGG
>CAZCOV010000137.1:0-14823 GCA_964499975.1 uncultured Thermoanaerobaculia bacterium | reverse complement strand
GCGCCGAGCGACTTTGGGGTTCTCTTCGAGAAAGTTGTTGAGCCGGTCGCCCACCATCTGCTCGACCCAGGCCTTGACTTCGGAGGAGACCAGCTTGTCTTTGGTCTGGCTGGAAAACTTGGGATCGCGGATGCGCACCGAAACCACCGCGGTCAAACCTTCACGCACATCATCGCCGGTCAAGTTGTCCTTGAGATTCTTGGTCAGCTGATAGCGGGTGGCGTAGTTGTTGAGGGTGCGGGTCAAGGCTGAACGAAACCCCACCAAGTGGGTGCCGCCATCGCGGTTGTTGATGGTGTTGGTAAAGCAGTAAGACTGCTCCTGGTAGCCGTCGGTCCACTGCAGCGCAATTTCAACGGTTTCGGCGCCCTGCCCGTCGTCCTTCACTTCTTCAAGGTAAATCGGCGATGGATGGAGCGGCGTCTTGTTGCGGCTCAAGTGTTCGACGAAACTCAAGATTCCGCCTGAGTACTGGAAATCGCTGACCTTGTCCGTGCGCTCGTCGAGCAGCCGGACGTGGATGCCGCGGTTGAGGAAGGAGAGCTCGCGCAAGCGCTGCGCCAAGGTCTCGTAGTTGAACTGGAGTACTGAGAAAATTTCCGGGTCTGGGCTGAAGCGGACTTTGGTCCCCGTGCGCTGGCTCACCCCGATCGGTTTGATCGGCGCTTCGGGCACGCCGCGGCGGTAGACCTGGTACCAGACCTTGCCTTCCCGGCGGACCTCGAGTTCGAGGTTCTCCGACAGGGCATTGACCACGGAAACGCCGACGCCGTGGAGGCCGCCCGATACCTTGTAGACGTTGTGGTCGAATTTGCCCCCCGAGTGAAGCTCGGTCATGATCACTTCCGCGGCCGAGCGCTGCTCTTCCTTGTGGATCCCCACGGGAATGCCGCGGCCATCGTCTTCGACCGTCACCGAATTGTCGCTGTGGATCGTGACTTCGATCAGCGAGCAAAAGCCGGCTTGGGCTTCGTCAATCGAGTTGTCGACCAACTCGAAAACCATATGGTGGAGTCCGGAGGCGTCGTCGGTATCGCCGATGTACATCCCCGGCCGGGTGCGCACGGCTTCGAGACCTTTGAGCACTTTAATGCTCTCGGCGTCGTAGTTTTCGCCGGCTTGGCGGCGGCTTTCTGCGAGTTCCGCCCCTACTTCTTCACTGAAATGCGGATCTTGAGACAAGGCAACTCCGTACTTGTGACCATCTGCGACCTAAGTTCGCAGATACTTTACCTAATTATTGTTCGTTTTAGTCCCGAATCGGCATGTGTTTGCTCAAACAAGCGCTTGCTCAAAACAGCGACCGCACAACGAACTCTACTTCTAGGACTCGCAAAGGGCTTGCGAACGAAGGCTACATTCTATCACACCCCCCAGGCGGACCCGCCTTCCGGTCCCGCCCTGGCCGCTCTGGCCGCCCTCGCCATGACCGCGCTCAACGTGTTGCAAAGAAAGAACATGGACAGCAAAGCGTGGGAGCCGGGCCGGGCTGACGGCGCTAGCGAGATCGTCGATTCAGCTCGGGCTGTCGCGCCCCGGGAGCAAGCGGCCAGCTGTGCAGTGCCAGCGGTGGTCGAGCGCGAGCGCCTGCCAGACTTCGGCCCGATTTGAGCTCACCAGGGTTTGCTCCGCTTGTCTGAAGGCGCGCCACAAAACCGCCAGACGCTCAGAATCCAGCTCGCTGTCCAGGTCATCGAGCAGGTACAAGGGCTGACGACCCACTTTCTTCAGCACTCCACCTTGCGCCAGCAGGAGAATCAGACCCAGAGCCTTGCGCTCGCCCGCGGACGCCACCCGGCGCAGCGGGTGGTCGGACCACAAAATTTCCAGCTCGTCGCGGTGCGGGCCGAGCAACGGTTGCCCGGCCTTGCGCTCTTTGTCTTCGCTCCGCGACAACTCCGCAAAGATGGCAGCCGACCCCTCCTCGCCATTGCGCGGCGAGCAGTGATAGCGCAGCATCACCTGAAATCCCAAGGGATGTTGTTCGGCAATTTCCCGGGCGGCGGCGGTGAGCTCCGCGACATACGCCGCGCGCAACCGAATCAACTCGGCCCCGCTCTCGGCAAGCAACTCATTCCAGGCGGAAATCCCGTTCCCTCCGGTGAGCAGCAGCTGCCTTTTGGCGCGTAGCGTTTGCCGATAACGGGTCAAGACCGCAAGCGCTTTGGGTTGGCTGCCCAAGATTCCGCGATCGAGGAACCGCCGCCGTTCGCCCGGACCACCACTCAAGACCTGCCCCTGCTGCGTGCTCCAGGAAATCACCGGCAGCACCGCGAGATAGTCCGCGAGCGAGACTTGCGCGCCGAGCAGCTGGCCATTGAGCCGGCGCTGACTCTCTTTGCCGCTCAACTGGACTTCGAGTTGAACCCGCCGTCCGTCTTCGACCTCGCCGCGTACAACCAAACTCGAACTGTCGTGGTGCCGGCAGTCGGTGAGGAGAGAGGTGCGAAAGCTCCGCGTGGTCGCCAGCAGGTAGACGGCTTCGAGCAGGCTGGTTTTGCCAGCTCCGTTTTGACCCAGAATCAAGTGGGAACCCGCGGGGAGTTCCCAAGAGAGGGGCGCAAGGTTGCGAAAATCGCGTGCTTCCAGCCGAACCAGCAAGCTATCCCCGCGCGGGTGCGACGATCACAAACGGATCGGCATGATCACGTAGAGGTACCGACGGTCGTCGCCACCTTCAGGATAAGCAACGCACTGGGAATCACCGTCTTTGAGTTCGAGGCGGACGTTCTCGGTTTCGGTCGCACCCAAGAACTGCCCAAGGTAGTCGGGGTTGAGGCCCAAAGCCAGCTCTGCTCCTGCATAGTCGCAGGGGATTTCTTCTATGGCCTCGCCCAAATCGGGGTTAGCCGCCGAGAACATGATCTGCCCGGCTTGCAGTTCCATGCGAATCGCCCGGGTGCGATCGCCGGTGAGCAAGCTGACCCGGTGAATCACTGCGGCCAGGTTTTTGCGGTCGAGCACGATGTGTTTGTCCTGGACCTTGGAGATTACCCGCTCATAGTCCGGGAAAGCTCCTTCGAGAATGCGGCAGATCAGCTGTCGCCGGCCAATGGTGAAAGACAAGTGATGGTCACTGCGGCGGAAAACCAACTCTTCATCGCTCTCGAAACGTTGGAGCTCTTGTAATGCCTTGCGCGGCACCACCGCGCCCCGCCCGCTCAAAGCGCCAGGAAAAGCGCGTTCGACCAAGGCCAAGCGATGGCCGTCGGTCGCCACCAAGACCAACGCGTTGTCGCGCAGCTCCAACAAGGCGCCGGAGAGTTGAAACCGCGCGTCCTCGCTCGAAATCGCAAACAGAACCTTCGCGATCATGCCTTTGAACTCGCGGAAAGGCAGGCGAACCACGGGGTCGTCCTCGATCTTGGTCAGGGTGGGAAAATCTTCGGCAGGCAAGCCATGAATTTTGAACCGCGACTTGCCCGACAGGATCGACAAGACCCCGTCCTGGTCGATCCGCAGGGTGATATCGTCGCCTGCAGAAGCGCGGATGATTTCAAACAGCTTCTTGGCTTGGACCGTGATGGCTCCTTCCTCGGCAACGTCCCCTTCAGCCCAGGACTCCAAGGAAACATCGAGGTCGGTCGCCGCGATGCGCAAACGCTCGCCTGCTACTTTGAGCAGCAGGTGGGACAGGACAGGAATCGCGGTGCGGCGTTCGACGATCCCTTGCATGGGTACAAGTTCGTTGAGGAACTCGATTCTGTTCAAGCGAATTTCCATCCGGCGCTCCTCCTACTCAGGGAAACCTATCATAGATAGATAAAGACGAGTAGGACCAGTAGAAGGCCCTGTGGATTCGTGGAAAAGGGGACTATCTCGCGTTTTCCCAAAGGGTTGGCTAGCGAGAAAGGCGGTGGAGAAGGTGCGGAAAAAGGTGGGTTGGCTGTGGAAAACAGCCCCGCTGGGGTGGTGCGCTGCGCGCGCGTCTGGATTTTTGCGCGCCCGTTGCACAGGATCCTCCACAGGATCTTCAACAGTTGCGCCCAGCTGATCTCGGATCAGCGGAAGTGATCGATGAAGCTCTGGATCGTGCGGTCGATTGCTTGCTCTTCCGTGCGTTTCTGGGCGATCTTTTCGACCGAATACATGACCGTGGAATGGTGCTTGTTATTGAAGTGCTTGCCGATATCAGGGTAAGACAGTTTGGTCAAATGCTTGCACAAATACATCGCCACTTGACGTGGGAAGGAAATGTGTTTGGAGTTGTTGCGGCTCTTGATTTCGCTGACCTTGAGGCCATAGTGGCGGGCGACAAACTTGATGATCTCAGGACCGGTCACGCGGCTTTCTTCAGAAGGCAGGATGTCGCGCAAGGTATCCTTGGTGAGTTCGAGGGTGATCGGCTGTCCGCTCAAGGAAGAGAAGGCCATCAGGCGGTTGAGCAGACCCTCGAGCTCGCGGACGTTGGATTTGACTTGTTGAGCCACGAAGAGCGCGACGTCGTCGGGCAAGAAGGCCCCATCGGCCTCGGCCTTGCGCTGCAAGATGGCCACCTTGGTTTCCAGCTCGGGCGGTTGGATGTCGGCGATCAGACCCCACTCGAAGCGGCTGCGCAAGCGCTCCTCCAGGGTGGGAATATTGCGCGGCGAAGAGTCCGAGGAGAGGATGATCTGTTTCTGGCTGGTGTAGAGGGTGTTGAACGTGTGGAAGAACTCTTCTTGGGTCCGCTCTTTGTTGGCGAGGAACTGAATGTCGTCGAGGAGCAAGACGTCGATGGTGCGGTAGCGGTCGCGGAAAGCCGGCATCCGGTCAAAGCGGATGGAGTTGATCAGCTCGTTGACGAATTGCTCCGTGGGCAAGTACATCACCCGCAAGTTGGGGTGACGCACTGCGAGCTGGTGGCCGATCGCGTGCATCAAGTGAGTCTTGCCCAGTCCCACACCGCCATAGAGGAACAAAGGGTTGTAGCTGTGGGAAGGGTTTTCGGCCACGGCCATACTGGCCGCGTGAGCGAACTGGTTGGAAGCACCCACGATGAAATTTTCGAAGCGATAGCGGGAGTTGAGGTGGGTTGGGAGGATGGGCAAAGGCTCTTGCAGCGCTTCTCCCAGTTCTTCCGTAGTGAAAAAAAGTTCAATACTCTCCAACCCCAAATCGGTCATCACGCGGTCGATCGTCGGGCGGTAGCTTTGCTCCAAGGTATGAACGAAGTGCTCGTTGGGGGCTCGAATCACCAGCCGTCCATTGCTGTCGGATTGTTTCTGCAGTGGACTGAACCAGGTATTAAACTCCTCTTCGTCGAGGTATTTTTTCAGCTGCTTGCTGATTTGAGACCACCGCGCTTTTTTCATGGGATGCTTGAGGTGAGCAAGAATTGAACCAGCGTGAAAGGGGGCTTCAAGAGCAATACCAGACCGATAATCCACAGCCTTTTCCACAGTTGTGGAAAACTATCCGACAGCGTTTTTGGAGCTCATCCGTACTGACGACGGGTCAGTAATCCTAGCACAGCGAACCCAGTCCCTGACAAGAGGGGAATTTTCTAATTTGTGTCTGTCGAGAAGTGATCAGTTAGGCTTACCGGCACTCCGCGCGGGGCTTCTCGCCTGGTACGACGAACAGAATCGGGCCTTGCCATGGCGGGTGGACACCGATCCTTACCGGGTCTGGTTGTCGGAAATGATGCTGCAGCAAACCCAGGTCAAGACCGTGATTCCCTACTTCGAAGCTTTCGTCAGGCGCTTTCCTCGGGTCGAGGACCTCGCGGCCGCTAGCTTGGAAAGTGTGCTGGCGTTGTGGTCGGGTTTGGGTTATTACCGCCGCGCTCGGTCGCTACATCAGACCGCGGTCGAGGTTGCAGCCCGTGGGGGAAAGTTTCCCCAGAGTTCGCGCGAACTGCAGCAGCTGCCCGGGATTGGACCTTATACAGCGGCTGCCATCGCCAGCATCGCTTTTGGCGAAAGCTGCCCGGTGCTCGATGGCAACGTCGAGCGGGTGCTCGCGCGCTGTTGCGGTTTTGCGGACGATCCCAAGCGCAGAGCGGTCCGGCAGCAGTTGCTGGCCGCGGCTGCGGCGCTCCTCGCTCCGGATCGTCCCGGCGACAGCAATCAGGCCCTGATGGAGCTGGGGGCGCAGGTCTGTCGTCCGCACCAGCCGGAGTGCGGAAAGTGTCCGCTGCGTGCGGGTTGTGTGGCTTTTGCGGAGGGAAATCCCGAACGCTTTCCCCGCCAACGAGCTCGGCGACCGCCGGAGAAAATTGAGCTGGCGGTGGCCTTGGTCTTGCGTCGCGGGCGGGTGTTGCTGTTCAAACGGCCAGAGGACAGCGATTTTCTGCCGGGAAGGTGGGAGCTTCCCACAGTGGAGCGCGAGCTGGACGCGGAACGCCTGGCAACAGCGTTCGAGCGCCGCTACGGGGGCGGGTGGAAGTTGGGCGAAGCCACCATGTCTGTGCGCCACAGCGTGACCTTCCGCGCCTTCAAGATTTGGGTGCATCCAGCAGAACTCACAGCCGCAGCAAGCGGGAGAGAGGGTCCCGCAGCAGCGTGGGTGTTGCCGGAAGAAAGGCAGCGCTTGCCAACCTCTTCTTTGGTCGAAAAAATCTTGCGAGGTACCGCGCTCTCACCGGGAGTGCGAGCAGGGGACGCACCGACCGCTGGGGACAGTGACTCAAAGGGACGAGAGAGGGACTAGAGCGGAATTCCCAGCGAGCTGCCAGAGCCAGAGGAGAAAATGAACCAGCCGACCAGCTTGTCGTCCACTTCGCGGAGCCGCTTGGCGACCAGCTTGCAGAGCACCTGGAGCAGACGCAAGGACGAAACTTTTTGGATGTCGAGGATGCCTTCGAGGACTTCCCGCCGGATGGCGAGGACCACTGCGCCATGTTTGTCCGCCGTGGCTTTGGCTGAACGCGGCTGTCGATCGATCAACGCCATCTCCCCGAAGAAGTCGCCGCGCTCAAGAAAAGCCAGGGCTTCTTCGCCAGCGCCCGCGATCTGCTTGCTGATCATCACCCGCCCTTCGAGGACCACGTACATCTTATCGCCCTGCTGACCCTCACTGAAGATGACCTCGTTGGGTCCAAAGCGCTCTTCTTTGGACAGCGAAGCGAGGAAATTGATTTCCATAGGCGACAGCTTGTGCTCGCGAAACAGCGCGCGTTTGGCGTCGAGGCCCACGGATGCGGCATTGGGATCGGGCTGGGCCGTGGGGCCATGCGCGGGTGTATCGGGCACGGCCTGGAAAAAGTGGGCGAGGCGCTCGTTGGTCTTGCGCAGCTTGGTCGAGAGGCTTTTCCAGAACGTCCAGTAAATGGCGAGGGAGAAGCGCTGATCTTGCTCAGAGATCTTGTTGATCGCGTTCGCACTCAGGGGAAAAAGCACCGTATTGCGCAGGATCACCGCATCCCCCGAGCGCGCTTGCTGATCGACGAAACTCACTTCGCCGAACAGGTCACCGCTGGTCAAGGTCGCGAGCGCGTAGAGGCCGTAGGGGGTGTTGCGCCGGATTTCGAGCTCACCGGTATCGACGATATAAGCATCTTGGCCGAGTTGCCCTTCCTCCATCACCATGGCCCCGGCCGGGTACTCGGTGCGCGAAGTACAGCCCGCCAGTTGCTGGATCTGGGCATCGGAGAGGTGGGAGAGGACCTCAAATTGGCGCAAGCGGTCGAAGACGTCCACAGTTCGCCTATTCTACACAGGGACGAAGCGAAAGAGGAACGCCGGGAAGGTCCAGCGATTTCGAGTGGAGCGGGGAACGCGTTGCACTGTGCTTTTTCCGCGCTTTTTCCGCGCCTTCTGTCCGTGCTTTCTGCCGTCACTCTGGGGTGAGCAGCTCGAGCTGACCGGGGCGTAGGAACTGCCACGCAGTCGCCTCGACCAAGTCCAGCCAGTCCTGGCGAGGAACTTGATGGAGATTGAGCACCTGGAGTTGACGCGCGGCGATCTCTTGGGCCAGCCGGCGCTCCACTTCCTCTTGAAATGAAGGGTCAGTCGAGCGAATGCCGTCCGGGTTGGGCTGCTGGACGATCGGCACATGGACGAGGAGATCATAGGTTTGGGTCCAGGCATTGACCAGCGGTTCGAGCGTATTGCCGTGACCGGTAGCGAGCAGCAAGTAGACAAAGTTGTCGAGCACGCTGCGGTCGCTGATCACCAGCTCATAGCGAGCCGCGGCCAAGATCTCGTCCGCGATCTGGGTGTGGAGGATCCAAGTCTGGGCGTCGCGGGTGGTCCCGCGGTTGATCGGCAGAGGACAGCGGCGCGCCACTTCGCCGACCACTTCAAGGGAGATGTCGCGCGCCTTGAGACGCGCGGCGAGTCCATAGCACAGGGTGGTTTTGCCCACCCCGTGGCTGCCGATGAAGGCAATCTTGAAAGCACCGCTTTTCATGGTTTTCTCCGCCGCGCTGAGCCGCGGTCAGGTGCAGGGTCTGAGTCGCTCTGCGCTAGGCCCAGGAGGACCTGCTCCAAGCGTTCGAGGGCACTGCGCAGCAACCGCTCGCTGATCACCAGCGGGGGGAGGATTTGCACGACCCGCCCGTCGGGCCCGCCGGCGAGGAGCAGCAGGCCGTGGTCGCGCGCGCGCAGCACCAGCGCGTGAGCGGTTGCCGCAGACGTCAGCTCAACACCCCAGAGGAGACCGCGGCCACGGCATGCGACCACCGGATGGAAGCGTGCGGGCCAAGTCGCAAGTAGGGGCGCAACCACTTCGCTGCCGAGGCGTTGAGCGTGCTGCGGCAAGTCTTCATCTGCGATCACCGCAAGGGTTGCAAGCGCTGCTGCGCAGGCCAACGGGTGGGCCACGAAAGTCGCCGTGTGGCGAGCTTCGCCCGGGGTCAGCCAACAGCGGAAGCAGGTTTTCGGTCCGAGCACGGCAGCGATGGGCAACCCCCCCCCGAGAGCTTTGCCGCAGCATAAGAGATCGGGGCTCACCCCCTCGTGCTCGACGGCAAAAGTGGCGCCGGTGCGGCCGAAGCCGGTCAAGATCTCATCGACGATGAAAAGGGTTTGGGTGCGCCGGCAAAGGTTGGCGACTTCGCGCAACCAGCCAGGGGGTGGCAGCAGGACGCCCTCACGCCCGACGATCGGTTCGACGAGCAGCGCGCCAAGGGTCGCAGCAGAGCGGCGCAAACGGCGTTCGATGCGGGCCGGGTCGCAGCCAAAAGGCAAGCGCGCCAGGTGGCGGTTGAGCTGGGCGGCAAAAGGCGCGCGGAAAGCCGGACGCGAAGAAGCGCCGAGTGCGCCCAAAGTGAGCCCATGATAGCTCGGCGCAAAAACCAAGACACCGGGTTTGCCGGTGTGAAGACAGGCGGTCTTGAGTGCGATCTCGACCGCATCTGCTCCGGAGATCGCGTAATAAACCTGGGCGTGAGCGCAGGGAGCGAGCGCGCGCAGACGTTCTGCCAGAGCGATCCGCAGCTCGTGGCCCATGGCGTCCCCCAGCCCGTGGACGAGGAGGCGGCTCTGCGCCGTGAGCGCGGCGTGAACCCGCGGGTGACGGTGGCCGATGGCCGCAACCCCAAAACCGGCGGTCAAGTCGAGATAGCGGTTGCCATCGACGTCTTGAACATTGACGCCGCGGGCCTCGCGCCACAAAAGGTTCGGCTGATCGCCCGCCAGGGTGTTGATTCCCGGTGCCTCCAGCTCAGCGAGTTGAGCTGAGAGCTGGCGCGCGCGGGGGCCCGGTGGCGGTACCACCATCCGCGGCAAGAGGTCGCCGCGGCGGAGGCGGGAGGGTTGCCGCGCGTTGCCGGGCGAGGCGGTCGGTTCAGGGGTGCCAGCAGACATCAGACGGCGCGGCGTCACAGGGGTCGTCGGCCCGCGAGCGAGCGTCCCAGCGTGACTTCGTCGGTGTACTCGATGTTGCCGCCCACCGGCATGCCAAAAGCCAGGCGGCTGACCACCAGCCCGCGGGTCTTGAGCAGGCGAGCGAGGTAGAGAGCCGTGGCTTCGCCTTCGACGTTGGGGTTGGTGGCGAGGATCACCTCGCGCACGCCCTCGAGGCGGCGCAACAAGGAATCGATGGCCAGCTCTTGGGGGCCGATCCCGCGCTGGGGCGACAGCGCACCGAGCAAGACATGATACAGCCCGTGATACTCGCCGGTCCGCTCAATGGGCTGAATATTGAAGGGCTCCTCGACCACACAAAGGGCTTCGCGATCACGTTGCGGATCGGCACAGATGGTGCAGGGGTCGACCGCGGTGATGGCATTGCACGCGCGGCAGTGAAAGAGCCGATCCTTGACTTCGAGCAGGGCCTCCGCCAGATGCTCGGCCTCGCGCCGGGGGACCTTGAGCAGATGATGGGCCAGCCGGGTTGCGGTTTTGGGACCGATACCAGGAAGGCGCGACAGCTCGCCGATCAGCCGCTCGAGCGGGTTGGGATGCACGCGCGCCGCTCAAAAAAGGCTGGGCAGGCTGGCCGCCATGTTGCCGATCTTTTCGCGCAAGGTGTTGTCCATCTTGCGCGAGGCTTCGTTGACTACCGCAACGATGAGGTCTTCGAGCATGCCCGGATCGTCAGCGTCGACGAGCTCGGGGTCGATCCGCAACTCGAGCAGTTGCTTGTGCCCGTTCATTTTGGCCGACACCATCCCGCCGCCAACGCTGGCATCGGCGAAAGTGTCGACCAGCTCGCGCTGCAGGCGATCTTGCATCTCCTGCGCTTGCTTGAGGAGCTTCTGCATGTTCATCGGAATTCCATTTCTCCTTGATTATCCGGTCCCGGGCTGCCGCGCCCCGGGCTATCCCGAACGGCTGCTCTGCACCGAAGTGTTGAAAATATCGAGCACGGCTTGCACGGCCGGATGCTCTTGGCTGCGCCCAGTGCCCGCGGCTGGCGCCGGAGACGAAGGTCCGCGCGGCGGAGTGGTCGCAGCGAGCCGCTGGCCCAGGGGATCCGCCTCGCGGGGGTCCGTCCCGCGGGGATCCGTCCCGCGGGGGTCCGTCCCGCGGGAAGGGTTGGGCGCGGAGGCAGGAGCAGGGGAGGCGGCCGCGGCCCGCGCCAGGACCAGTTGCCACGCCGCAGCCGGCCCAAAGAGGCGCGTGACGAGTTCGGTCAAGAGTTCGTCGTTTTTCGGCTGCTTGAGCGCGCTTTCGAGTACCGGGTCAGGGGCGCTCTGGATCTTGAGCGCCCCGCGTTGAAAAACGAGCCGGGCATGGTTAAAGGTGAGGGCAAAGCGCGGGTTGCGCTGGCGCAACTCGGCGAGCAGTTGCGCCAGCCGCGGATCTTCGCCAGCAACCTCTGCGCTGGCCGCGCTGGACCCGGGCGACGCGTCTTCGCTCACTGGTGGCGGCACGGGTGGCGAGCGAAACTCGCGCGCGGCGGGTGGCGGCGCCGGCAAGGTGCGAGCCGCGGTTTCCGGGGCAGGCCGACCGGGCGGGATACGCCCAGCCAAGAACTCTTCGATCCGGGTGACCCGCGGCAGCTCGGCGGCGCGCAGCCAGGCGATTTCGAGCCCTAGGAGTGCGAACTCACTGCGCCTCACCGTCGGTTCGCTCGCGAGCAAGAGCTGGAGCAAGCGGAGCAGATTCTCATAGCCGTGGGGCGCGACCAGCGCGGACAGGGTCGCGGCCTCTTCGCTCGGCAGGTCGACCACGGCAGCGGCGCCGCCCAGGGCTAGGTGCAGGGCTGCCCGGAGATAGGTGAGGAACTGGCTATAGACGTGGTGGGGATCAAAGCCCTGGCATTCAATTTCTTGCACGAGCGCGACCACGGCGCGCGTGTCGCCTGCGAGAATCGCCCCGAGCAAGCGGGCGAAAAGCGCGGCATCGAGTCCACCGAGCAGGCTTTTAGCGGCTTGCTCCTCGACCTTGCCGCCGCCAAAAGTGGCGAGCTGATCGAGCAAAGCGACCGCGTCCCGCACGCTGCCTTCACCGGCGCGGGCAATCCAGCGCAAAGCGGTGTCGCTGGCGAGGAGGTTCTCGTGCGCACAAATCCGCCGCAGGTGTTCGGCGAGCGCCGGGGTCGGGACGCGGCGGAACTGGAACTCCTGGCAGCGCGAGAGGATGGTGGCGGGCACGGCGTCGATTTCGGTCGTGGCAAAAATGAAGACGAGGTGGGGCGGCGGCTCTTCGACAATCTTGAGCAAGGCATCGAAAGCCTGGCGGGAGAGACGGTGCACTTCGTCGAGGACCACGACCTTGTAGCGATTGCGGGCGGGGCCGTAGCGGAGGCTCTCGGTGAGCTCGCGCACCTGCTCGACTTTGGAATACGTGGCAGCGTCCACCTCGATCGTGTCGAGGTCATGGCCGGTAGTGATGTCGTGGCAAATCGGGCAGGCGTTACAAGGATCCGCCGCTGGACCGCGTTCGCAGTTGAGGGCTTTGGCGAAGACCCGGGCGGCGGTGGTTTTGCCCACGCCACGGATACCCGAGAACAAGTAAGCTTGGGCAATCCGCCCATCGATCAAGGCATTGCGCAGCGCGGTGACGATCGGCTCTTGACCGACAATGCTGGAAAAATCTTGCGGTCGCCATTTGCGGGCGAGAACCTGGTAAGTCATGGGATCGACACTTGAGCGGTAGCCCTTGAGCGGTAGCCAGAGTCGACGAAGGGTTCCGGTTGGACTGCGGCACTCAGACGAGCACCTTATCGCTGCTCCCTTCCGGGCCTGACGAGGTTCGGTGACGGCCGATGCACAGGACCCGAACCCTTCGTTGACCCTGGCTGCTCTGGATCGTATGTGTTAGCGACGAGCTTGTAAAGTGCGGAAAGCCCGGCATGTTGCAGCACTATGACCGCTAATGCTCTTTGATCAGCCTGGCGACGGTGAAATGTTGGCCTCCGAGAGAAACCAGGCGTTCCTCTGGCGTCAGGCTCCTGAGCAAATCATTTCGGCGCTCAATTGTCGCCAGTTCAAGATCCGCAGACAGTTCCCGCCGGTTCTCCGGAATCACAAACCAGCCCCCTCCCACGGGTAGCAGATAGGTCTCTGCACCCACCCGGAAAACGGCACAGGGTGCAACCGGCGGACAACGCAGTGCCGTCGTCCCGAAGGTGGCGACATACTGCGCCAATTCCCCTTGAATCTTGAGTTCTGCAGCCAGCGAGCGCTGGGCTTCGGCGATACTCGGAAGGCGATTTCGAGTGATCGGCGCATCCGTTGTCAACGGCGCACCCATGGCAAAGAAGCCCGCGTCCGTGAGCGCGGCACGAGAGATCTCGCGCCCGCCGTCGGTGATAAAAATGCGCAGCAAAAAATAAAACTCAACCTTCTTTTGCGCCCTACAGCGCAAGGGCGTCCAGTTTTCCACTCGCACGACGATGAAACGAAGCGTTCCCTTTTCCACGCCTGCAAAAACCGTCCGCTCTTCTTCCGGGAGCTCTTCATACCTTGCCCCACTCCACATCTGGCGGTAGTGGTAAAGGTAATCAGCGATCACTTCGTCATCCGTCTGGGGGAATGGATAGGGTACATAGAGGGGGGATCCTGGCTTTGCCCCTCGTACATCCTCTTTAAAAGCCTGCCATTTCTGGTATTCCTGGGGTTGGCAGTCATCGACCAAACTCCAGGCTGCTGCCGCCGAAGCCCCCACCAGAAGCGCAATCCCCGTGACGCTGCAGACGGCCAAAACGCCGCGCATGATTTTCATGACTTTACACCCACCTGTGCTGAGATCCTCTTCTGCGCATCTACGGATCAGGAAACTCTTCCTGTGGCGGCCAATCCTGCCGCCCAGGCACGATCACCCGATGCCCATACAGTGCAAGGTTGGACTGGCTGTTCAAAATCGCATAGGTCGACGCGACCTGTAAGACGACGAAGCCAGCCGTCCATTCGCCAGAGCTATACGGCTGATTAGGCCCTCCTCTCACAGGATCGGGATCATGAAGGTAGACCAAATCCCAGACGTTGTAGCCGCTGACCTTGTCGCGGTGCCACTTACCTCCATTGATCACCCCAGCATGAAAGCCATATTCCACGATCGCGATTACCGGCGTCCGACGCTCGAGCGACGTGATCTGGCGGGAGAAGAACTGCGCCTCTAAATCCGTGGGATTACCCATCCCACCATAGTCATCCACGAACGCATCATGTGTTGCCGTGAAGTAATTGACCCCAAGTGCAATGCCCTCCGGGCTAACGCCTCCTGTGGACGAGCATCCAATGTACTTTGCAATCGAACTCTGCGTGACTTCGGGGTACCCGTCGTAGAGGCGCCACATAAGAATGCTGGCGGGACCGCAGTAGAAATTCCCTTCCTGGTACCGGTGTGGAATATAAAGCTTGAAAGTCGGCGGGACGCTGCACCCGCTGAGTGTCACGGCAAGGAGCAACGTGCCTGTCACGTTCGTGCCAGCCAGGATTCCCTTCACTATCGACTCCTCTCAAGATTCCAGAGCCTTAACCCAACTTACTTGATCCCCATCACGGTCGCAAACGATCACTGCCCCGAGGAACCTTCTGAGGCTGGCTGCGCGCCGTGCTCGGGCAGATCATCGACCATGAATTGGCGCTGGTCTTCCGGCGTCACCACTCGCCGCGCGCTCGCCATGGCCACGCTTAGGCTACGCTAGTCTTGGCACAGACGTCAACGGCGCAACGCGCCAAACCGCGCCAAACGCCGTAGCGTCAGCCCACCGTTCTTCCGCTCCAGGTGGGCTGGCGCCCACCCTACTCCGAACGGGGCTAAGTTATCGAACCCTGCCGGGTTCTAAGGAGGGTAAGCACCCGTGGTGCCCCGTGGTGCAGGTGGTTGTTTACCCGCGAAGGAAGATCGACTAAGATACCGCGGCCATGGCAACCACCGGGCGGGAGGTCACGCCGGAAGAGGATCGGCGCTTTATGGCAGAGGCGCTCGGCGAAGCCCGGGACGCCGCCAGCCAAGGAGAAGTTCCCGTCGGTGCGGTGATCGTCCGCGCAGGAGAGATCATCGG
>CAZCOV010000136.1:0-14905 GCA_964499975.1 uncultured Thermoanaerobaculia bacterium | reverse complement strand
GTGCTCATGGGTATTCCTGAAGTGACCGTGTGCTCCGCTTTCGTGAACCGCCTAGTGCGGACCCGCATGCTAGGTGGTGTGGGGGCTGGGGGCTAGAAACCCCCGGCTACCCGATTCTGGGGGACCCGCTCGTATCGGGAAACAATCCATCACACTGCCGCTGCCGCCGGAGCATTCTGAATCAGGATTCTCGGATTCGGATTCTTGCTCGGAACCGGAAGACCCCGCTCAGCGAGCAATTCGACGTGCTCCTTCATCCCCCATTTCGCCTTGTACAGGCAATCCTCGACGGAGTGACCGATACCGGTGAAGCCCTCCAGGTCGGCCGAAAAGAACCCGAAGTAGTCCGGCTCGTCGGTCGCCTCGATGGTCAGTGAGTACGGCAGATCAATCATTTCACTTCTCCCGCTGCTTCAGGCCAGCCGCCTTGAGTATGGCGTGACAAGTGCCGGTCGGCACTTCCTTTGATCCGTGAAAGTCAACTCGGAGCAGTTGAGGCCAGCTGTGGATGCGTGCTCATGGGTATTCCTGAAGTGACCGTGTGCTCCGCTTTCGTGAACCGCCTAGTGCGGACCCGCATGCTAGGTGGTGTGGGGGCTGGGGGCTAGACACCCCCGGCTACCCGATTCTACGCCTTTTACACACCTGCCAGGGACCACCTCTTGGCAAGTTCTCGCAGCTCTGGCTCGTATTTGGACCAGTCATGCAAAATCGCCGGATCAAAATCCGCTCCACTAGGCCACACGAGCGTATGCACCTCCGGATCAATCGCAACTGCGGCGAACCGCGCAGGGTCGCGGAGAGGTCCGTAAATCTCGCCCTCCAGGACTGCCTCCAAGTCGATCTCCCTGGTGCTCTGGTCATCGAAGCTGACCCGCAGGCGGTAGCCTCCGAGAAGCTGGACTGCGGTTACGCGATAAATCGGGTGCTTCAGAATAACTCCTTATCTCCGCTCCTACCTCGGGATAGGGTCGAGATCAGGTTCGACAAATCTTGCCCGTGCTTCGTCTGAAAAGATCACTGCCGCGGAGTAATGGGTCAGCATGATCTTCGCATCGAGCATTTGGGGATGTTGTTCGATGAAAGCGTCGGCGGATTCGGAGCTCGGGGTTTTTCCCATGAAGTGCCGCACGGCCATGATCCATGCGCGGGTCAGGGTCTCGTGGTATTTCCCCGGATCGATGTGGTGGGTTGCAAGAAAGTTGTGCAAAGCTGCGCGCATGCGGGCGCAGGCTGTTTCGGTGTCGCTTTCCACCAAATAGACGTAAGCCAGCCTCACATGCGCTCGATGATCGAACTGGACGGGCTGAATCTTGCAAGATTCGAAATCTGTTTGAAAGCTGCGATCCTGGGCTGACAAACGGTGTTTCATTAGATGATTCATATTCCACTCGCTGCGCAAGAGTTTCGGGGCTGACTACCCCTCGCGGCCGGCGATCTGGATCCCTCGCTTGGAGCCGACCCCAGCGGGACGAGGAAGAAAGCCATCCCGCTGTGCCACGAGGTCCTTGCTGATTGTAACCCCGCGGGACCTCTTGCCCCCGCCGGACGCGCTGCGGCGAGCGCATGGTACGATGGGGTCCGTGCAACCCCAACCGCCCAAGCCCCACCGCCGCCGCGTCTGCCTCTTGCAACTCGTGGCGCTGCTGGTCGCTTGCGGCGTGAAAGCGCAGCCGGGGACCCCGCCCGCGACGGAAAAAAGCTCGACGGAAAAAAGCCCCCCGCTCTTTCGCGAAGTGGCGCGCGAGGTCGGCCTCGATTTCGTCCACTTCAATGGCATGTCGGGCGAATGGTACTTCCCCGAAATCAATGGCTCGGGCGTCGCCCTGCTCGACTACGACAACGACGGCGATCTCGACGTCTTCTTGGTCCAGGGCACCCTCCTGGGACCGGGGAAGACGCTTGCGGACGCACGGTTTCCCCCGGCAAAAGCGCCGCCGGATGGACGTTTCCGCGACCAGCTGTGGCGCAATGACCTGCGCGTTGCAGCCGATGGCCAACGCGCGCTGCGCTTCACCCAAGTCACCAGCGCCAGCGGGATCGAAGCGACCACCTCCGAATATGGCATGGGAGTTGCCACAGGGGATTTCGACAACGATGGTTGGGTCGACCTCTACGTCACCAACTTCGGACCGAATCGGATGTGGCGCAATCAAGGAGATGGCACTTTCGCCGACGTCACGGCCGCCTGGGGCGTGGGCGACGCGCGCTGGAGCGTGGCCGCCGCCGCTTTCGACTACGACCGCGACGGCTGGCTCGACCTTTACGTCGGCAACTACCTCAAGTTCGACTTCGTGCGCCACAAGATCTGCCTGAATGACGCGGGCGCCCGCGATTATTGCCACCCGCTCAGCTTCGAACCCGACGCCGACGTCTTGTGGCACAACCGCAAAAACGGGCGGTTCCAGGATGTTTCAGCCCAGGCCCTGCCCGACCGCGGCGCGTTCAGCACGTTGGGGGCGGTCAGCGGCGACTTCAACGGCGATTTGTGGATTGATTTCTACGTGGCCACCGACGAGATGCCCAATCAGCTTTGGCTCAATCAAAAGGATGGCACCTTCCGCGAAGAGGCCACGCTCGGTGGCTGTGCGGTCGATGCCCAAGGCAAGCCCGAAGCGAGCATGGGGGTGGATGCGGCGGACTTCGACGGCGACGCGGACGAAGACCTGTTCATGGCCCACCTCACGCGGCAGACCAACACGCTCTACGTCAACGACGGTCAAGCCCTGTTCTTGGACCTGACCGACCAGCACGGGCTGGGCGCACCGAGCTTGAGCCACACTGGCTTTGGTACGGTTTTCTTCGACTATGACAACGACGGCTGGCTCGACATCGCCGTGGTCAATGGCACAGTCAGCGTGATCCCCAGCCTGGCCGCGGCCGGCGATCCCTTTCCTTTCCACGACATCAATCAGCTCTACCGCAACTTGGGCCAGGGCCGCTACGTCGACGTGACCGCGAACGCGGGGGAAGCTTTTCAGCTTTCGGAAGTGAGCCGGGGTCTGGCTGCTGGCGACCTCGACAACGACGGCGATAGCGACCTGGTAATCACCAACAACAACGGACCTGCCCGGGTGCTGCTCAACCTGAACGATCAACTGCCGAGCGGCCAACACCACTGGCTGGGACTCCGCCTGGTCGGTCGCGCGGTGGCCCGCGATATGCTGGGAGCGCGCGTCGGGGTCCAAACCGCGGGCGGCAAGACCCGGTGGCAGCGGGTGGGCACGGACGGTAGCTATGCCAGCGCGCAGGATCCGCGGCTGCTTTTCGGGCTGGGGGCTGAGACCGCGCGCGCCGTCGAGGTGATCTGGCCGGACGGCAGCCAAGAGCGCTTTGCTGAGCTCGCCAGCGATCGCTACCACACCTTGCGCCAGGGCAGCGGGCAGCGGATCGACCACGCCGACCAGCCCACCGTTAGCCAGCCTGTTGGCAAGCATTTCTAGATATTTGGCAACGATATTTGGCAACGATATTTGGCAACGATATTTGGCAACGATATTTGCTGGGAAGAGCTATGAACAACGTCACCACCACCTTGCGCCCTGCGCTGCTCGCCGGGCTCATTGGCCTTCTCCCGTTCGCGGTCACTGCGGCAGAGCTGCTGCCGGTGCCGCAGCCCCCCCTCGGGCAGACCGAAGCCGCGGTGCGCACCCAACTCGAAACCAGCCGCGGCGAACTCGACCGCTTGCGCGCGCAGCCTGGGGTCCCCCCGGCTGAGCTGGCGCAAGCGTTTGCCAAAACCGGCATGCTGTACCTCAATTATGGTTTTCTCGCCGCAGCTGAGCCCAGCCTGACCAATGCCCAGAGCTTGGAGCCCGACAACTACCGCTGGCCTTACTACCTCGGCCTGGTTTTGCTGGAGCAAGGCAACCTCGAAGGCGCAGCTCAGCATTTCATGCGAGTGCTCGCTTTGCGCGACGGCGACCTCCCCACCGTCCTGCGGCTGGCCGACGTTTTCCGCCAGCTCAACCGCACGAACGAAGCGCGTCAGCTGTATGAGTCCGCCCTCCAATCACCGCTCGGGCGGGCAGCAGGCCATGCTGGGCTTGGGCGGATCGCGCTTGATGCAGGGGAACCGCAAGCGGCAATCGAGCACCTGCAGGCCGCACTCCAAGAGCAGCCCGACGCCAACTCGCTGGCCCATCCCCTCGGACTGGCCTATCGGCAGCTCGGCGACCTCGAAAAGGCGCGCCCGCTGCTCGAGCAACGCGGACAAAACCCGGTGCTCTTCCCGGATCCCTTGCAGCGAGCCGTCGATGCCCTGGGGGTTGGGGCCGGCGCGCGGATCATGGCCGGAGCCTTGGCGCTGCAAGCCAAGGACTTAAAAGGAGCTGAGGCGGCTTATCGCGATGCGGTCACGGCCCAACCCGCAAGCGTTGAAGCGCGGCAAGGGTTGGCCACGGCTTTGGCAGAGCAGGGGAATGTGGCCGGGGCGATCGCCGAATACCAGAAGCTGCTCGCGGACCAGCCCGATCAGCCGCGGATCCTTTACAGCCTGGGCACGCTCTACGCTCAGCAAGGCAACCTCACGGCAGCCATCCCGCAACTCCAACGGGCGGTCGAACTGCAGCCCGACTTTGCCGAGGCCTGGCTCGGCCTGGGCGAAGCCCTGGCGCAAAAAGGCGAAGTCGCCGTGGCAGCGCAGCGCTTCGCCAAGGCCGTCGAACTCGATCCCAACTCCACCCAAGCGCGCTTGCGCCTGAGCCGCACCTTGCGCTTCCTCGGGCAAAACGCCGCGGCGGACGAGGCGCTCAAAGTTTTGCTCGAACGCGATCCCGGCAACTTGGACGGCTTGCTGCTGCTCGCCCAAAACCTGATCCAAGACCGGCAGTTCGAGCCAGCCCAGGCACGCTTGCAGCAAGTCCTGGCATCACCTCAAGCAGCGGCTCCCCAACTCGCCCAGGCTCACTTCTTGCTCGGTCAAGCCGAACCGGGGAATGGTCAGCCTGAGCAAGAGGTCGCGGCCCGGGCAGCGCGCATTGCGCACTACCGGCAAGCGCTCGTGCAGGGGCCGCGGCACAGCCTGGCCCTGTTCAACCTGGCGACTGACTTGGCCGCGGCCGGCGAGGTCAAGGAAGCGATCCAGCAATTCAGGACCTTGCTCGAAGTCACCCCCAAAGACCAGACCGCGCGCTATCGCTTCGCCCTGTTGCTCGCCGCGCAAGGGGAGAACTGGGAAGCCTTGGCCCAGTTTGAAACCCTGCGTCAGCAAAACCCAGAGCATCTCGAGTTTTGGGTGCGCTGTGCCCACTTGATGGCCGCGCTGGGGGACGACAGTGCGGCCGAGCAGCGGCTCAAAGAAGCGCTTACCCAGGCCAAGACTGCCGAGGACCGCAGCCGGCTTTACAGCCAGCTCGGCGTCTTGGCGGAAAAAAAAGGTGCGGTCGAGCCAGCGCTCGCTCATTTTCGCGAAGGCGTCCGCAGCGCGCCTGATTTCCCGCCAGCCCAGCGGGCCCTGGCGGAAGCCCTGGGCCGCGCCCAACGCTATGCCGACGCCGTGCTCGTCTATGACCAATACCTGACGCAAGTGCCACAAGACGAAGACGCCCACTTTGCCCGGGTCATGGCGCTTTTGTGGACCCAGCAAGAGCAAAAAGCTCGGGCCGCCCTCGAAAGCGGCATGAAAGCCCTGCCGCAAAGCCTAACGCTGGCCCACTTGATGGCGCGCCTCTTGGCCCTGGCGAGCGATCCGGGGGTGCGTGACGGCGAGCGAGCCCTGGCGCTGGCTGCAGAGATTTTCAAATTCAAGCGCGATCCTGCCTACGGCGAAACCGTGGCCATGAGCCTCGCTGCCCTGGGCCGCTTCGAGGAAGCCCTGTCTTGGCAAAAGCGTCTACTCGCCGAAGCGCAGCAATCGAAATTGCCCGCGGACTTTGTCGCGCGCGTGCGTGACAACCTCGCACGCTACGAAGCCGGACAACCGGCGCAAGCCGCCTGGTAAAGCCCGTTGATCCTGCATCGCCTTTGGACCACGTATCGTCCGTTAGGGATCACCCGTTAGGGATCACCCGTTATGGATCGCCGGTTATATCGCCAGCTATACCGCCAGTTGACGCGGCGGCGCCCCGCCCTGCTCTGCCTGGTTGTGACCTTGAGCGTCGGTGTCCCCGTCTGGGCGGCAGAAGCCCCACCCACCCCGCCTTTCCTCGACGTCACCGCGACCGTGGGGCTCGACTTCGTCCACGACAACGGGATGACGGGCAAGCTCTACTTTGCCGAAGTGATGGGCGCGGGCGTCGCCCTGTTCGACTTCGACAACGACGGCGACCTCGACCTCTACTTCCCGCAAGGGCATTTGTTGGCCGAGCCCTTGCCGCAAAACCTGGCGAGCGATCGGCTCTACCGCAACGATTCCGCCCCTGATCCAGCGCCCAACTTCCGTTTCGTCGACGTCACCGCCAAGGCGGGTCTGGCTCCCGGCGGCTACGGCATGGGTGTGGCCAGCGGTGACTTTGACAACGACGGTTGGGTCGACCTCTACGTGACCAACTACGGTGAGAACCAGCTGCTGCGCAACCGCGGCGACGGCACCTTCGAGGAGGTGTCGGCGCAGGCGCTGCGCAACCGGCAGAAGACCACCACGTTGGGCACCGTCGCCGCTGACTTCAATGGCGACGGCTGGCTCGACCTTTACGTGGCCAACGACATGATGGCCAACCAGCTGTGGCTCAATCAAAAGGATGGCACCTTTTTAGACGAAGCCATGCTCGGCGGCTGTGCGGTGAGCGGCGAGGGCCTAGCCCAAGCCAGCATGGGAGTGGTCGCCGAAGACTTCGACCTCGACTCAGACTTCGACTTGTTCATGACCCACCTCACGCAGGAGCACAACACCCACTACCAGAATGAAGGCCAGGGCTTCTTCCGCGACACCTCGGTCGCGACCGGTTTAGGCAACCCGAGCTGGGAACAAACCGGTTTTGGCATTGCCGCGCTCGACTTCGACAACGACGGCGACCTCGATCTGCTGGTCGCTAACGGCGCGATCAAGCACAAGCAAGAACTGCTGCGGCTGCGCGATCCCTATCCGCTCCATGAGCGCAACCAGCTGTTTTTGAACCGCGGCAATGGCCGTTTCGACGAAGTCACGGCCACGGCCGGACCCGCCTTCGAGCGCTCGGAAGTGAGCCGCGGGGTGGCCAGCGGTGACCTCGACCAAGACGGCGACGTGGACGTGGTCATCGCCAACAACCATGGTCCTGCGCGGGTGCTCTTGAACCAAGTGGGCAGCCGCGCGCCCTGGCTGGGATTGCGGCTGCTCGAAAGCCATGGCCGCGACGCTTTGGGCGCACAGGTCACCGTCGTTCGGCAAAACGGTCCGCCCCTTGTTCGACGGGTCGCGAGCGATGGCAGCTATGGCTCGGCCAAAGATCCCCGGCTCACGATCGGCCTCGGCTTTGGCCCGGGGGGACCTGGCACCGATCCCACCGTGTTACGGCTCCAAGTCGACTGGCCAGGCGGACAGAGCGAGGTCTGGGACGCCCCGCGCTTGCGCCAGTACACCGTGCTGCGCCAAGGCAGTGGGCGCCCGCTCCTGGCCCAGCCCAGCGGGGGTGCGCACCCATGAGCCCCAGCGCGCGCTGCGTGGTGGTCACCCTGCTCGCGCTGCTCGGGTCGTTCCCGCGCGCCGGGTCCCCAGCGGCCTTGCCTGAACTGGTGCCGATCCCGGAGCCCGCGGTTGAGCGCATGGAGCCGATCGTGCGCGACCAGCTGAATGCGTTGCGTCAGCGCTACGAACTGCTGCAGCAGCAGGCCGCGCCAGCGCCCGAACAGGTCGACGCACTGGTTGAGCTCGGCCAGGTCTACCTCGCTTTCCACTTGACCGATGCAGCCGAAGCCGCTTTTGAGAACGCGCGGCGGCTGGCACCCACCGATGCCCGCTGGACCTACTTGCTGGGCGTCCTGCGCCAAAACGAGCGCCAGCTCGACGCTGCCTTGACCGCGTTGCAACAAACCCTCGAACTCGACCCCAAAAACCGTCCAGCCTTGCTCCGTCTGGCCCGGGTACAGCAAGCGCGGGGGGAACTGGAAGCAGCTGCCGCGCTTTTTCGTCAGCTCCTCGCCGTGCCGGAAATGGCCGCGGCCGCGCATCAGGGTCTGGGCCAGATCGCGCTCGAACAAAACGACGCACCGAGCGCGATCGCCCACCTCGAACAAGCCCTGGCCTTGCAGCCGCAAGCCTCGACCCTCCACCAGGCCCTGGGCATGGCCTTTCGCCAAGCCGGCGACCTCGACGCCGCCCGCCGTCACCTCCAGGCGAGCGGCTCAGGGCTGGTGCGTTTTCCCGATCCCCTGGTGCAAAACGTGGTCGCTGAAGGCGCGCTGGCCCACATGCTGCAAGGCATCATCGCCTATCGCGACGGCGACTACAAAACCGCGCTCGCCCGTCACCTGAGGGCGCGCGAACTCGACGACGACAACCCCACGGTCCGCCGCGAGCTGGCTTTGACCTTGAAGCGGTTGGGCGACCGTCCCGGCGCTTTGGCTGAGCTGCGCAGCGCTTGCGAGCTCGCGCCGGGCAGTGCCCGCCTCCACCTCGACTTGGGGCAGACCCTGGCCGAGCAAGCAGCTGACCGTCCTGCAGCGATCGCTGCATTCCGCCGCACGATCGAACTCGCGCCGCGGCTCCTCGTCGCGCATTTGTCCTTGGCAGAAGCCCTGCTCGCCGAGGGCGACCTCGCGGGCGCCGCCGCTGCTTATGCCGCGGCGCAAGCGATCGCGCCGCAAGATCCACGGGTGCGCCGCGGCAACGCGGTACTCTTGAGCCGACGCGGCCAGTCCCAGGAAGCCCTCCGCGAACTCACCGCGCTCTTTGCCGAAATGCCCGACGACGTGGACATCGCCCTCGACTACGCAGCGCTCCTCGCCCAGAGCGGCCAGCCTACGTCCGCGATCCGCGCGCTCACCACCGCCAGTCAACGCGTGACCGAGCCCAAAGCCCAGGCCCTGGTCCGTTTCAATCTCGCCAACTTGTTGCAAGCCCAAGGCGAACAACAGCAGGCGCGGGAGCACTTTGCCGCGGCAGTGGCGGCTGCCCCGGACTTCCACGACGCCCACTTCAACTTCGCGCTGCTGCTCTTGCGCACTGGCGACCCGACGGCTGCGAGCCAGCACCTCGCGCGCTGCCTCGAACTCGACCCCCAAGACGCTGAGGCGCGCTTTCTTGCGGCCACGACCCTCCTCCACCAAGGCCATCAGCCTGCCGCGCGTGACCTCCTCGAAACGGGCCTGCACACCAACCCCGACGACTTGCGCCTCTCCCACTTGCTCGCCCGCGTGCTCGCGACCACCAGCCCGCCGTCCGCGGGGGCGCGCGCCCTCGCGCTCGCGCAGCAGGCGTTCCAGGCTGCGGCCACGGCCGAGCACGCCGAGACCGTGGCCATGGCTTTGGCGGCAAGCGGCGACTTTGCCGCTGCGGTGTCCTGGCAAAGCCAGCTCCTGGCGCAAGCCGAGCAAGCCCATGCCGCGTCCGCGCTGCGCACCCGGCTCGCCGCCAACCTCGCCCGCTTTCAGCAGAACCAACTCGCCCTAGCTCCCTGGTCCGGGGCTTCCGGAGGCAACTGAGATGACCGGTGAGAAGACCCACCGTCCCAACGCTGTCCCTCCGTCCAGGACCGCCCCTCCCCTTCCCCCCGGGTGCGGACGCAGCCGCCTCGCCTGGTGGCTGGCACCGGCGCTCGCCTGCTGCCTGGGAGGGGTGACCCTGCGCGCCCAAGCCCCGCCCCCGCCGCCCCCGCTGTTCGTCGACGCCACCGCGGAAACCGGCCTAGATTTCGTCCACTTCAACGGAATGTCGGGCGAGTTCTACTTTGCCGAAACCCCTGGCGGGGGCGGGGCGCTGTTCGATTACGACCAAGACGGCGACCTCGACTTGTACCTCGTCCAGGGACAAATGCTCGGCGACAAAAGCGCGGCCCAAGCCCTGATCCCGCCGCGCGGCACCCTCCCGCTCTGCGATCGCCTCTACCGCAACGACCTGGAACGCCCGGCGGCTGGCACCCCGCGGGTGCGCTTCGTCGACGTCACCGCCCAAAGCGGGATCTGTGCGCCGGGCTACGGCATGGGAGCTACGGTCGGCGACATCGACAACGACGGCGACCTCGACCTCTACCTCACCCACTTCGGCCCTGACCAGCTGTGGCGCAACCGCGGGGATGGCACCTTCGAAGACGTCACCGCAGAAAGCGGGCTGGTCGATCGCGGGGACTGGAGCGTGTCCGCCACCTTCTTCGACTATGACCGCGACGGCTGGCTCGACCTGTTCGTCGGCAGCTACCTCGACTTCAAGATCTCCACCCACCGTCCCTGCTTTGGCCCGAGCGGCATCCGCGACTACTGCGGACCCAACGCCTACCGTCCCGAGCCCGACCGCCTCTACCACAACCGCGGCAACGGCACCTTTGAAGAGGTGTCGCGAAAAGCCGGAATCCAGGCCGCTGACGGCGGCGCTTTGGGAGTGGTGGCAGCGGACTTCAATGGCGATGGCTGGCTCGACGTCTACGTCGCCAATGACCAGACGCCGAACCAGCAGTGGATGAACCGTGGGGATGGCACCTTTGAAGACCTGGCCCTGTTGGGCGGCAGTGCGGTCAATCGCGAGGGCCTGCCCGAAGCGAGCATGGGGGTTGATGCCGCGGATTTCGATCGCGACGGTGACGAAGACCTGTTCATCGCCAACTTGACCGGTGAAACCAACGTCCTTTACCAAAACGATGGCCAGGGCTTTTTCCGCGACATCACGCCCGCGACTGGGCTTGCGCTCCCGAGCTGGCCTTACACCGGCTTTGGCACCCGCTTTTTTGACTACGACAACGACGGCTGGCTCGACCTCTTGGTCGCCAATGGTGCGGTCAAGACCATCGAAGCCCTGGCCCGCCAAGGCGACATTTACCCGCTGCGTCAGATCAACCAGCTCTACCAGCACCTGGGCAGCGGTCAGGGGGGGATCCGCTATGCCGAGCGCACGGCCGAAGCTGGCGCGGTTTTCCAGCTGGCGGAAGTGAGCCGCGGCGCCCTTTTCGGCGACCTCGACAACGACGGTGATACCGACGTGGTGATTTGCAACAACAGCGGGCCCGCCCGGGTGTTGCGCAACGAGGTTGGAAGCCAGCAGGCGTGGATCGGCCTTGAAGTGCGCGATGAAGCGCGGCGGCGCGCCGCGCTCGGCGCCCGCGTCGGCGTTTTTGTCCCTGGCCAGCCGCCCCTGTGGCGCCGGGTGCGCAGCGACGGCAGCTATGCCGCGAGCAACGATCCGCGGGTTTTGGTCGGGCTGGGGCAGGCCACGAAAATCGAGAAAGTACGGGTCGAGTGGTTAGGTGGTGCGGTCGAGGAATGGCAAGACCTGCCGCTCCGTGTCTACACCGTGCTTCGCTCCGGCACCGGCCGTCCAATCCCTCGCTAGCTGACCCTAAACCTAAACTTGAAGAGAGCCCATATGGTTACCATCCGCTGTGTACCGTCCTGGCATCTACCCTCCTGTCTGACCACCCCGGAGAACGTGTTTTGGCATCGACGGGACGTGCTACGCGCTTTGGGTTTGGGGACCGCGGCGCTGGCCTTGCCCCAGCTGGCTAGCGCTGCCCCTGACCCGCCTGCTGCGCCGAAGGCCAGCGCCAAAATGGTGCAACCCGCAATCGGCGCGCTTTATGGCGAACGCTTTCCCGCCAAGCGCAATGCGGTCTACACCCTCGGCGATCGCCCGCTCACCCCAGAAGCGATCTCTACCCAGTACAACAATTTCTACGAATTTACGATCGACAAGGACCGGGTGTGGGAGCTGGCTCAGGGTTATCCCGTAGTCCCCTGGCAAATCAAGGTCAAGGGTCTGGTCAAGCAGCCGCGAACCCTCGACCTCGACGACCTCTTCACCCGCTTTCCGCTCGAAGAACGGCTTTACCGTTTTCGTTGTGTCGAGCGCTGGGCCATGCAGGTGCCGTGGACGGGCTTTCCTCTGCGCCTCCTGATCGACACGCTCGAGCCCTTGCCTGGGGCGGCTTATGTGCGCTTCACGAGCTTCCTCAACTCCGAACGCCTGCCGGGCCAGCGCGTCCAGCGTTACTCCTGGCCCTACTTTGAGGCGCTGCGCCTCGACGAAGCGCGGCACGAACTCGCCTTTGCCGTGGTCGGGGTTTATGGTCACGCCCTGCCGATGCAACACGGTGCTCCCTGGCGTCTGGCCTTGCCTTGGAAGTACGGCTACAAGAGCCCCAAATCCATCGTCGAGATCGAGTTCACCAAAGACCAGCCGGAGACTTTCTGGCACCAGGCGCAGCCACGGGAGTACGGCTTTTTTTCCAACGTCGAGCCGGACAAGCCGCATCCCCGCTGGTCGCAGCGTTGGGAGCAGGACATCGGCACCGGCGAGACGCGCGACACCTTGCTTTACAACGGCTATGCCGAGCAGGTAGGGTCGCTTTATACCGGCAAAGAAGTTTGAGCCATAGGGGGGCAGCGAGGTTCCTGTGGGTTGGCGCTCGAACCGACGGCCGGCGACTTCGTCGCTCAGCTCATCAACGGGAAGCGGCGGCGGCCTACTGCTTGACCAGGGGAATGTTGCGAAAGGTTACGGTGAAACCACTTCCCCCACCCCAGCAAAGAAGATCGAGCCGCGCGATGGTCGTGGCTTGCGTTGAGACTCCGGTGAAATAGACAGCTGCCTCGGCTGGCCGGCCTGCAATCAACATGCTTTCCGTATAACCGCTGGCGGTCTCCTTGTTAGCCAGGCGGATTTTGGACGCCCGAGCTTCCGTACTGAAATCATCAAAAACCCTACTAGATTTTGCCTCTCGAATACCACAGTTGGGCCCGAAAAGAGAGTAGGGGTAAGTCTCACTCTCCAAGCATATCCTGAGCAACCTGTCCTCACCGCTATTGGTGATCGTGAAGGCGCATTGCACCGCCCGATCAAAAATTGAACACTCCTTGAGCTCGAAGGTGAAGCCATACGCTCGCTCGCGTTCGACACGTGCGGCCCTGGTGCTCAACTCGCCGACCATGCCTTCCATCGCCGCCTTGCGGCTCTTGGCATCGTTGACCAGACCGCGGGAGAGCGAAGCGCTCTTGACCAGCACTTTGGTGCCGTCGAAAGCCTGAAAGGTAACCGTCACCTGGACTTCGCCGCTGTCGACATCGTCGAAGACCTGGCCGAAGATCACCAGGGTGGCTTCTTGAGCTTTGAGGTTCTTCAGGGTCGACTCGGAAATTCCGAGCACGTCGTGGATGGCTTTTTCATGGTCGATTTGAGCGATGAGGCTAGCGAGGTTGCGCCGTTCCAGGACGCGAAAGCTGCTTTGACCTTTCTCCACGAGAGCGAGTTCGAAATCATAGGTGAACTTCGAGGTGACGCCGTTTTCCCGCAGATCTCGGGTCGTGAAATCCCAAACGTAGACCGCAGGCGGTCCACTCGGAGCAGCCTGGGTGAGGGGTAAGATCATGAAAAGATAGATCGAAACGACGTAAGCGACATAAAGATATCTTTTCATTTTACTATTCTCGCGATTGTTATAATTAAAAGGGTAATCCACCGGATGGAACGTCCTCGACGACGATCTTGCTGAGCTCGGAGACAGGGCGCGAAAGATCGATAAAGGCGGTCATCCTCTCACCAGCCCGACATTGCAATCGGTCGACTATTAGCACGGAATCGTAACGCAACTTGAGCCCCTGCTGGTCATACAGCCGGACGGGGTAGATAGGCGTCGTCACGGAGAAGCTCTGTTTGGCTTCGACCTCGAGCGTGATGCCATACGATTGGGCTTGCTCGGTCTCCGAGACGCGCGTTTTGTAAGGCCCAGCTATAGGCTTTCGAGTGATGCGGAAGCTGCGCAACAAAGGCCCCCAATCGATCTCCGGGAGATCGGTGGTTGTCTCTTCATAGGGGTCCTTGGGCAAGGGCAGAGCCGTCTTGCCCAGCGGGGCACCGGATTGTAACCCCTCGACCAGCCGCTTCATGGCCCCCATACGGCTGGTGGCGTCGTTGACGAGACCACGCGACAACTTGGTGCTGGCCATTGCGGTTTTGGCGCCGTCGAAAGCTTGGAAAGTGACCGTGACGACGATTTCACCGCTGTCGAAGTCATCGAACACTTCGCCGAAAATCACCAGGTCGGCCGCTCTGGCTTTGAGATTCCTGAGCGTCGAAGCGGAGATCCCAAGAACATCGTGGACGGCTCGTTCGTTGTCGCGCTGAGCGATCAATCCAGCAAGATTGCGCCGTTCGAGGACGCGGAAACGGCTCTGCCCATACTGGACCAGCGCCAGCTCGAAGTCATGGGTGAACTTTGCGGTGAGGTGATCTTTTTTGAGGTCACGGGTCGCGAAATCCCAAACATAAACATGAGGAAGACTAGCGGAAGCGCCGGGGCTAGCAGCACTTAACTGCGCACCCAGCAAGGGCAACAGAATGAGTGGAAAGAAGCGAGTCATGGTGATTTCTCCTCGCAGGTGGTGACGCTTGGATCAAAATTCACCTGCGATTCCCGGTTGATGACACGAGTCTGCTTGCAGCGGCGATCAGTTCCTTCAAGCACAAAATCGTAGGGTTGTTCGCGAATTGCCAGTTCCACCGTAGCAATCGTCGGGGTCCGGGCAACGACGGCTGCTGGCTTGCCATCGACGAAGATTTGAGCTGTCTGCAGAGTCGGCGGCAGAATCAGGCGGACCTTTGCTTTGGTTGCTGGCGCGCTGTCGGGCAAATCCAACGTTGAGGGTTCTGCGAGCTCTTCTTGCTCTGGCGGCGCTGGCGGTACTTCTTTCTTGCGTGGCTGGTCTTGCTGCCCAGCGCCTTGCAGCTCGATGCTTTGTGACTTGGTCGTAGGCAGCGGTGGGGATGGAGGCGGGGGAGATGGGACCACGTCCGCGCCATCCTGCGATTTCTGCGAGAGCGAAAGGATTCCCAAGCCCAACCCAA
>CAZCOV010000135.1:0-15060 GCA_964499975.1 uncultured Thermoanaerobaculia bacterium | reverse complement strand
CTCGGCCGTTTCCATCTGGTTGGGATCCCGCCTGCGCCGCGTGGCATGCCGCAAATCGAAGTGACTTTCGACATCGACGCGAACGGCATCGTCAATGTCTCGGCCAAGGATCGCGGCACGGGCAAAGAGCAGAAGATCACGATCACCGCTTCGAGCGGCCTCAACGAAGGCGAAATCGAGCGCATGGTCAAGGATGCCGATCTCCACGCCGGCGAAGACAAAGAACGGCGCAAGAAGGTCGAAGCGCGCAACCAGCTCGACAACTTGATCTACGGCACGGAAAAGAGCTTGAACGAGCACAAGGACAAGCTCGGTGCGGCGGAAAAGGGCGAAATCGACTCTGCGCTCGAGGCCGCCAAAAGCGCGCTCGAATCGGGCGACGTCAAAGCCATCGAGGAGGCGTCCGAACGGCTGACCAAGGCATCGCACAAACTGGCTGAGATCATGTACAAGGAGCAGACTGGAGAGGCCGGTGGTCCCGGGGCGCGCCAGCCTGGGGCAGCGGCCAGCGCCAAGGACGAGGACGTGATCGACGCCGAGTACGTCGATGCCGACAAGGGCAAGTAACGCGTCAGGCGTCAAGTACGGCCCCGTACAACCAAGTACGGCAATGTTCCGGTTCGAAAGCGCGGACAACTAGGCGTGCAGCTCTCCCCAGGGCTGCACGCCTTCCACCCGGAGAAGCGTCATGGCCAGGCAGCGGCGGGACAAGAGCAACTACGTGATGATCAGCGTGGTGGCAGAGCGCTTCGACATCCACCCGCAGACGCTCCGCCTCTATGAGCGTGAGGGCTTGCTCCGGCCGGTCCGCAGCAGCGGCAACACCCGCCTTTATGACGAAGAAACCCTGCGCCGGCTCGAAATCATCCTCACCTTGACCCGCGAGCTCGGGGTCAACCTTGCCGGAGTCGAAGTCATCCTCAACATGCGGGAGCAGATGCAGAGCCTGCGCCGCGAAATGGACGATGCTTTGGAAGTCGCCAAACGGGAAATGACCGAACGGCAAGCTTCTGAGCGGCAAAACGCGCTGGTCACGATCCGCAGCGGTCCGCTGGTCAAGCGCTGAGCTAAGGGCCGACGCAGCGCCGTGAGTCCGCGATCTACTGGACCCGCACCCGGATGCCGTCTTGCAGGTTGTCGGGTCCTTCGACCACGACGGAGTCGCCCGGGTTGAGCCCGGCGGCGATTTCAGCCCGTTCTCCCGGCTTGCCCGCAAGCCGCACGGCGCGCCGTTCCAAGCGGTCACCGACCACCACAAACACGACGTCTTGACCACCATCTTGCCGCACTGCCGCGGCTGGCACCCCGACGACGGTGGACGACGCGCTAGCCATCGATTCAGTGCTCGCATCTTCGAGAAAGGAGACCTTGACCCCCATGTCGGGCAAGATGCGAGGATCCAATTGGGCAAAGGCGATGCGCACTTGGACGGTGGCGCGCTGACGGTCCGCGGTCGGCACCGAAGTGATCACCGTGGCAGGAATCTTCCAGTCGGGGTAAGCGTCGAGCGTGGCTTCGACTTTTTGCCCGGGCTTGACCCGATTGATGTAAGCCTCGTTGACATCGACTTCGATTTCGAGTGAGTTCATGTCGACCAGGGTGCCGATCCCGGTGCGGGTAAACCCGCCGCCGGCCGAGACCGGAGAGATCATCTCGCCGGGCTGGGCGTCCTTGGTCACCACCACGCCAGCAAAAGGAGCGCGGATCACCGTGTCTTCGAGGTCTTGCTGCCGCAGCGCCACTTGCCGTTCTACGACCACGATTTCGTCACGGACCACGGCCAAGCGGGCTTTGAGCGCGTCGACCGTGGCCTGGGCAGCATCGAGGGCGTCCTGACTGGTGACGCTGCCTTGCACCAAGCTGCGAGTGCGGCGCAAGTGGAGTTCCGCTTCGGCGAGCCGCACTTCGGTTTCCGCCACATTGCTCCGCGCGGCCTGGAGCTGCGCTTCGACCAGCGCCAGCTCGCGCGCTGGCGTGGCGTTGTCGAGTCGGGCCAGGATCTGGCCTTGGTCCACGGCCATGCCCTCTTCGATCCGTACCTCGATGATCTTGCCGGTAATTTTCGAGGAGACCGTGGCCCGCAACCGAGCGGTCACGTAGCCGGAAGCATCGAGCACGGTCGCGCTGCGGCGCGCGTCAGCAGACACCAGCGCTGCGGGCACCACTCGCACGGCAGGCACTTGGGAGCGCAAGTAGAACCACCCCAGGCCCACCGCGAGCACAAAGAGCAGGGAGGCCAGGATCCACAGCACCGGCCGCGATCCCGAGCCCACAGCTTCGGGTTCGGCGCGATCGATCCGCAGGTCATTCAAACGATTTGCTGCTGCCATGTTGCGTCCTCAGTCCACTTGAACTCAATGAGCTCCAGCTGAAAAGTCAAGCAATCCGGCGGGCCAGCTCGCGCGCGACCGCGTCGAGCTCGTCGGCCTTGCGGACCACGACCCCCGCAATGCCGCGGAGCAAAGCGGGAAGCGGGTCCGGGGTTGTCCCGACAAAGACGGGCAGGATTGTCAAGTGATGTTTACGGGCCAGTTCGAGTTCTTTTTGCACCCAAGAACCCAGGGTCGAAGACAGCACCACCACCAGCGCGGCCGGACCTTGGCGGAAAGCCGCTTCCAGCCCAGCACCGATCTCGCCGCCGCGGTCGAGGTCTTCGGTCAAAACCGCGTCGAGTCCGCGGTCCTTGAGGACTCGCCGCAACGCTTGGGCCAGCTCTGCGTCGGCAAATCCGCCGGTGAGAAAGACCCGCGGGCGCGCACGGTCGGGCAAATCACGATCCCCGCGGACGGGCAAATCAAAGCTGTCACGTCCGAATTCGGCATCCCGTCCACCACGAGTCACCTGGGGTGGGGGAGGACTCCCGCGCCATTTCGGGATGTCCGTGGGTTCTGAACCATGACCGGAAAACCCCAGACCGCCCCCACGGGATGGCGGGAAGGGTTCTTCGAGCTGGATGTGCACCCACTGACCGGTGGCCGGCGACGACCAGGTCTGCCCCGCCCCTTGCACTTCGACTTCGACCAGATCGTCCGTGCCGACGCCCTTGAGGTAAAGGAAAACGCCGCCCACTTCGCGCACTGGACGCACCTCGCGCCAGTCCTTGAACTCCCCCTCGCTGCTCAGCCGATAGCGGCAACGCAGGAGGCGGCCGTCATCCCTGGCGACCCGCACCGCCAAGTCGTCCGGGCTTAACTTGACCTGCAACATCCGGCCGAGTCGGTCCCGCCACCTCCCGAGGGTCTCGGACAAGCGCACCATGGCCTCAGTCGGATTCTCGCGCAGGAGCGGGATGTATTCGTTCTCCTTGTACGCGCCAGCGAGGTCGACCCCGTTTTCGACCAGAGCGATGGCCAGCTTTTGCTGGGAGCGGGCGTGGTTCATCTCGTCGCGGACCCAAGGGTGGGTCATGTAGCGGTTGTCGCCGGGGAGGGCCTCGCGGCGGGTCATCAGTGCGACCAGGGCATCCGTTTCGTTGATCCGCTCCATGACAGCCGGGGTCAAGGCTTCACCGCCCAGGTTTTTACCGGTGATCATCCGCACGTCATGGCTGACAAACAGCCGCTCGACCAACTCGACCAGCGGCTTTTCCGCGTCGTGAAACGAAAATGACAGGAAAACTTTCATCCCCAGAGCTTCCTTCAAGCGAGTTGACGTTTACCAGGATCTGGCCGCAGGCTTTTCACACCGCCTTGCGGATCGCTTCGATCCAGATCCCTTCGTTGGCTGCATAAAACCCCGGCTTCCCCTGGAGTTTGGCGATTTTCAGCCCACCCGCGTGGTGTAAGCCGACGAGGTCCCACTCGTCGTTGAACACCGGACTGCCCGAACTCCCCCCTTCCGTCGGGGTGCGGTAGTGCAGCAGCCGGTCATCATAATCGAGGAGGAGGCTGTCATGGAGCGAAAACGACAGCTTTCCCCCGGCGGGATGGCCGATGATGTAGACCCGCTGCTGCTGGTCATTGAGCGGCAAGTACGGGGTCAGCGGGCAAGGATCGAGTTCGGTCACCGTGGGGGTGAGCCGCGCGAGGGTGAAGTCGAGCGCGTGGGGCGGTGAGGTGGCGAGCACTGCGGCAATGCTCCGCTCCGGCAGCGCTGGCTTGGGCGCCTCAAACTTCACCGCAGCCTTTTCGGGCAAGAGCGCTCCGCGGATCTGCGGATCGGTGGTCAACACGTGGGCATTGGTCAAGAGCAAGAGTTCGCCGTCGAACTTGGCGGCGAGGTCGCTGCCGCGAATGAGGAAGCCCGTGCCCACGCCTTCCCCGGTGTCCCGGTTCTCCACCAAGGCCACGGCTTGGGCGCGCCGCAACGCCGTAGTTAGCCAGCCGAGTTTGACGAAGCTGTCATTGCCCAGGACTTTTTCCAGCTCTTTGTTTTCGGCCATGGCAACCATCGGGCGCAAGTCCATGCTCTCAGGAAACATGTCGAGGCGACCGCCTTGCCGCTGGAGCAACTGGGCCATCAGCGGTGGCAAGATCTTCTTGCCGAGGCCCGCCGCGGAATCGAGCTGCCAGACTTCGGTCAGCTGGCGATAAGTGCTCGCAAATTCGAAAGCATCCGCTTCGCTGCGATTGAGATAGCGAGCCAGCCATTGCATGGCCAAGGCCGGACGGTTGAGCGCCACGCAGGCCTCGACCGCGGTCGCCTCGTCCCACATCTCACAATGTCCTAGCAGCTGTTTGGTTTCGATCAACCCCAGGACCTGCCGGGCAATCACTCGCGGGTCGGGGTAGGTGCCGCTCAATTTCACCCGATCGCGCTCGGCCCGGCTGAGCAGGGCCACGCTGTTGATACCGTGCCAGAGCTGCTGGGGATCTTCCTGGTAAACCCCATAATAGGCCCGCAAGCCAGTTTCCAAGCAGGCGCAGTCTCGCTCACTGATGGCTCCGGTGTTTTGGACGTAGACTTGTTTGTAGGCACGTCCCAGAAGTCCCCGCGCCTCTTTGTTCTCCGGCGGAGTGAGGGCAGCGGTGGCGTCGACCAGCTGACGAATCACCAGGATTCCCGCGGTCAAGCTGCCCTGATCGAGCAGGGCCTGAGCATATTGACGGCGGATTTGCGGCTCGGACAGGCCGCTTTGAATCAGGGCATCAGCGACCTGTTGCACCAGGTCGAAGTAACGCTCGCGGCGCAGGAGCAACAGGATTTTCTTGGCCGCGGGCAGGGGCAACGGCTCATCACTGCGGCGGATCCAAGCGACCAGCTGAGCGCAGATTTTGCTGGCCCGTTGACGATCATTGAGGTCCACTGCGGACTGGAACTCGGCAACGAATTCGGTTGCCTGGGCTTCGTGCTGAGCGCTCATGGTGCAAGCCCGAGTTGCTGCTTCAGCGCAGCAACCAGCTTGGGGCCTTGCAGGTATTTGGCGATATCGTGCCGCCAGCTGCCCCAGTTCTGCTCGTTGATGTCTTCGACTTTGCGCACCCCGCCTTGACGGTAATCGTTGGCGAAGTTGGGGTCGAATCCCGCAACGGGATCGAGGCGGTCGTAGAGGTTGACCCACGATCCCGTACTGACCTTGGCGCTGGGAAAGCCGTCATTCCGGCTCCACTCGGGTTTGAGCTGGTCTTGGATCTCATCGAGGCCGAGCGGGCTGCCGATCGTCATGAACGCGTCGACTACTGGACAGCCAGGGACCCGCAGCAAACAGTCATACGCGATCAGTGTGCCCATGCTGTGGCTGACCAGAACGTGCGGGCCATCGCGATTGGCCGCACGATCCTCAACGAGTTGCTGGACCAGCAGCTCGCGCAGCCGGTCGCGGACCCGATAAGTTTTCTCTGGCTTGGGGCTGTGCTCCAAGTTGAACAGGTAATGGTGGACGTCGCGGAGCAGCGTTTTCATAATCCGCCGCTTCAGTGCCCAGGGCAGGGGGATGCGCTCGAACGCGATCGACGTGTCAGCCACCGGCGGGGTGAAGTCTTCGTCTTCAGGCGAAGGCGCGTCGAAATTGAGCCGGGACGCCAGCCGATCGACGAATGCCGCCTCGTCGCCGGCAAGATCCTCGCGCCAGCTCAAGTCTTCGTCAGCCGCCGAAGTCACGATCTCTTGCCCGGTGCTTTCGTGCGCGGCTTCCTCTTCTGCGGGTTCCGGGTAGAGCACGTCCGCCCAGTAAACCATGGACGAGCTGACCCCACGGGTCGCCAGATTGAGCCCGCCCTCGCGCAACCCCCGCCGCCAGATCTCGAGTAGACGGTCTTGGGGCGGCTTGTTGGCCATGCCGTGAATGAAAGTGACATGTGGCATCTTGGATCCTACTTTTGAGCTAGTTCAGGGTCGCTATCCGTGCACGAATGCGCGATCAGACCCCGTCGGCAGCAGCACCGGAACTTCGGGGTGAGGCACCGAGCCGTAGACGCCGGCGCGACCGAGGGCCGTCAGTTGTGCCGGTGCCAGCCGCCCGCCGAGGTCGTGGTCGGAGCGGGTCAGCACGCGGACGTAGTTGTCAGACAGGCCGCTCCAGAACTCCCCGCGCTTTTGTCTTTCCCACAACACTGCGAGCGTGGTCCCGAGTTGGTGCGACCAGAACCTACGCTCGCTGTCTGCAGCCACCGCCAGCATGGCCGCCATGCGCGCCCGCACCTCGGCCTTGGGGACGTGATCGGGCAGCGCGTGCGCTGCGGTGCCTGGACGCGGGGAAAAAGCAAAAACGTGAGGGCGAGCGAGTTGCAGCTCCGTCACAAAATCCAGGCTGGTGGCAAATTCTTGGGTGGTCTCACCCGGAAACCCGACGATCACGTCGGTGGTGATCGCCACCCCGGGGACGGCCGTGCGGATCTGGTCGCACAGCGCGCGAAATTGCGCGGTGGTGTAGGGTCGCCGCATCCGCAGGAGCGTTGCGTCCGCCCCGCTTTGCAGCGACAGGTGGAAGTGACGGCACAGCCGCGGATCTGCCAGCAAGGTGAGCAGGCGGGCGTCGAAGCGCCACGGTGCGATCGAGGTCAAGCGCAAACGTTCGACCGCGGTTTCCGCGAGCAGCGCTTGCACCAAGTCATAGAGCCGGGTGGTGTTGTCCCGGTACTCTGAAATCTGCACTCCGGTGACCACCACTTCGCGGTAGCCGCTCGCAACCAGCATCTGCACTTCGGCCACCACCTCTTGGCGCGGACGGCTCTGCTGCGGTCCGCGGGTTTGGGGGATGATGCAGAAGGCACAGCGCATGTTGCAGCCATCCTCGACTTTGACCAGTCCGCGGGTGTGACCGAACTCGATCGGCACATAGGGTACCGGCAAGGGATCGGCGGTGGGCACCAGCTGGGGAAACGCTGCGTGGACCAAGGGTAAGAGTTCGGCCTTGTGCCGATTCTCAACCACCAGATCAACGCCCAGCAGTTGCCGTGCCGCTTGGGGCTCGGCCGTGGCATGGCAGCCGGTGAGCACGGTTTTTTGCGTTGGGTTGAGCCGTCTGCCGCGCCGCGCGGCCTTGCGCGAATCGCGGGCGGCTTGTTCGGTCACGGTGCAGGAATTGATGACGTGCAAGTCAGCATCGCGCAGTTCGGCCACCAGGTCATGACCGGCGGCCACGAACTGCCGTGCCAGGTGATCGACTTCGGCCTGGTTGAGCTTGCAGCCGAGATGGGTGAAATGCACGCGCATGGCGGGGCAAGTCTACCACCGGCCTGCTGCCAGACATCCAGACATCCAGACATCCAGATGCGCGTTGACATATCAGGAGATTTTCTCTAGGATACCCCGGTCTTTCGCCAGTAGGACCCGTAGGAATGTAGGGTCGACTGGGGACGACTTCAGGAGTACCGGATATGCATGTTTATCTGAAATTTGTCTGGCGCAGAGCGTTAGAGCAGAATACTGGACTAGTCGTTTCTTCGGCCAACCGGCACTTGACCGACTAAGACCGTATGTCGGCGAAACCCATCCATGCCCAGAGCGAAGCACACCGACCTCAAGATCGGATTTTGGCACGCAGTCCGGGATATTTTCGTAACCTCGATAAACAAAGGACAGTTTCCGGTGGCCCTCGCCGGAGCAATCGGTTTGGTGGCTTTGGCCAAAATGCCTTGGGAGGCCATTCGCGACCTGTTGCAGCGCGTCGTTGACATGCTCGCTCAAGGAGACCTATTGGGATGGTTTTTATGGATTATCACAACGGTCGCTTGGGCATTCATCAGCGAGCGAACACGAAAAACCCACGTCGCCGAGGTCAAAAGAATCGGCAAAGAAAAGTCAGACCTGCACAAGAAGTTGCTTGGACCTGACGCTCTATCCAGCGAGCCATGATCGAATATCTCTTTATCGTCGTTGGCATTCTAGCGGTTCTCCACTACGTTTACGAGACGTGCATTCTCCCCGATTTGCGTTTGCAGTTCGTTTATCAGTTCTTCCAACTCCGTGACGAACTCCGCAACGCCAAACTCAACAAGAAGATCACAGACGAACGCGCGTATCGGGTGCTGCAGGAATCCCTCAACAATGGGATCCGATCTGTTTTTATTGCGGACTATCTTTTAATCTCGGAGGTGCGTCACGCCATTCGTACAAACCGCCATCTTGCCACTCAGACAGAAAAGAGGGTGCAGACTTTGGATGCATCCCAAGATCCGCTGATTCAGGAGCTTCGTCACAAGTCGCGAAGAATCTTTTCCTGCGCCCTTCTTGCGGGCATGGGTACTTGGTTCCTGTATCTCGTGCCAATTGCTTGTGTCGTCGTATTTTATAAGACGCTGAAAGACATAGTGAAGGCCACACTGGCTATGCCGGCTTCGAACCTGAGTTCCGCGACTGCGGACCGCGATGGGTGCAACTCGAATTTGGCTCTCGCAAACGCCCATATCGGGTAGCTGGGGGGTACTAGCCTCCGGCCCCCACACCACCTTCTCGGTCAACTCGTCCACGCTGACCACATGCGTTAAAGACCACATGCGTTAAAGCTGCTGCCAGGGTCGGGGTGCTCAGATAGAGGCTGCAAACCCCTTGCACCTCTGCGGCGAACGCCGCACGGTCTTTGGGGCAGGCGTTCAACCCGTAGCGGATTCGATGGGGCTGGAGATCCGCTGCCGCCAAAAATCGCCGCACCGAGGTGGTTGAAATCCGCACGAAGATCCCTCGCGAAACGGCCTCTTCAGCCAGCTCTCGTGGCGTCCAATGGCTGATCGGACGGCCACAATGCTCTGGCTTCTCACAGGCTAGGGCGATCAGCCGGGTCACTTGCTCGGCGGTGAATTTCGCGGGGGCCCCGCAGCGCGGGAGGTCCTCGAGAACCTCCCGAACTTTCGCGTTGATCACTTTCGGTTCTGCCCCTGAGCCACAAAGCCTCAGACAGTTCTTGAGCTCTTTGGTTCCACTTTCTCAGCCACTTCTTCACCATGTTCCGCAACACACCAACTTGCTGCGCAATCTAGCCCGGGGGACCATTCCGCTAAGCTCAAAAGGATGACCCGCACTCTTCCTACAAGCCACTGCGGGCTTGAACGGTCATCCAGCCACGCTTGCAGCACTCCTTCGATTCCTGCAATGATAATCGCTCTGGCTAGCACACCGGGCCGGCGAAGGGGGGCCGGGCCGGCCTCCTCCTATTGCCGCCTTCGCACCCAGAGCCTCAATGACCATGGTAGCATTGGACTGCAGCAGATCGCCCGGTTAGGAACCAAGGTGAGCGCGGCTGCAAAATTAACGTCATGGTACTGATGTCATGGTACGAACCCAGGGCCAACTTCCTGACGAAATCTACGCTCGCGCGAAGCAGCTGGCCGCGGCCAGGGAAGTTTCCCTAGCCGAACTGATGCTCAGGGGCCTGGAGCTAGTGCTCAGGCAAGACCTGCCGATCGGCCAGATCCGGGAAACTTGGCAGCCGCCGATCGTCCAAGGTCTCGGTTGGAAGGGGCTGAGCCACGAACAGATCAAGGCTGCGGCGCAACAATCTGCACTTGAAGAAGAGCTGGAATCGCAGGCGGAGCAAAATGCTCGCGTTTGATACCAATTTCCGATGACATCGACCCCGCCCCACCGTTCTAACTGGCTCCTCTCGTGGGGCAAGCTGCTGCTGTGGGTGGGGCTCGCGAGCTGTCTGGCCCTGGGACCAGCAAGGGAAGCGTGGGCGCAAGATCCTGCGGCCGAACGCCTGCTCGCCGAAGCCGAACGGCTCGAGAAGGCGCAGAATTACCCTGCGGCGCGCGACGAGTACGCGCTCTTGGTGCAGCAATTCCCCACCGACCGTTTAGCGCCGCGGGCCCTTTTGGCCACGATCCGGCTCGACCGCGCGCGCGGTGACGAAGCCTCCGCCCGGCGGGCGATCGAGCGCTTGCTCAATGACTTTGCGCGGTCGCCCGAGGCAGCTTCCGCTTTTCTGATCCAAGGGGAAGCGCAAGCGCAAGCCGCCCAGACGCCCGCTGCGCTGGAAGAGGCGCGCGCCACCCTGCGGCGGATCCCGCTGCTTTACGGTCGCGAGCGTTTCAAGTCGCTGGAAGCGCGCACGCAGGCTTGGTTGCGGGCCGGTGAGATCAGCCTCCTCTTGGGCGACTTCGCAGCTGCTGAACGCGACTTTCTGGCGGTGATCGAAGACGAAAAAGTTCGCTCAATCGGTCAAGCCCAGCTGTCTCTCGCCACGGTTTGGTTGGCCCGCGGTGACTGGAAAAGTGCAGCCGAGTTGCTCCAGCAGGTCCAGTCCGCTCCTCCGGATGCGGCCACCGACGCCGACCGCGAGCAAGCCCGTCGACGGCTCAGCTTGATCCGTCGCCGGTTGCTCGGCCCGCAAGTCGGCAGCGGACACTGGCAAAGGACCGACCGCTTCCAACCGGTGGGCTTGTCCCTCAAGGCGCCGACAGGAATCGCTGCTGCTGACAACAACGACCTGGTGATCGTCGACCCCGGCGCGCCGTTGGTCGCCTATCTCGATGCAAGCGGCAAGGTCCTGGCCAGCCGGGCGCTCGAAGAAGTCGAACGCCCGGGTTTTTCCCGCGAAGGCAAACCTTACGTGGTTTCACCCACCGGAGTTTGGCTGGTTTTCTCCGGCGAACAAGTCGATTTCCGCGATCCGCGTCCGGGCAAAGACGGCCCGCTCAAAGGCACTTTGGCGGCCGAGCCCGGTCCTCTCGGTGACTGGTTCGCAGTGGCCAAAGGTTTCAAGAGCCTGCTCCGCTTCGATGCCGGACGGCAAGGGTGGGTCAACCTCCTCGCGGATCAGGAACCCGAACTGGTGGACCTAGCCGGCGATCTGTTCGGCCGGCTTTACGCGCTCAACCGCAAAACCGCGCAGGTGATTCGCATCGGCGTGGACCGCAGCTACGACGTGGTGGTGCGCGGCACTTGGAAGAAGCCCGCAGCCCTGGCCGTAGATGCGCTCGGCTTCCTCTACGTGCTCGATCGCGCGGAACGCCAGATCGAACTCTACAACCCCCAAGGCGAGCGCCAGGCCACCCTGGGTCCGATCTTGGCCGGCGGTATCGAGCTGCGCAGCCCTGAGGATTTGGCGGTCGATGGCAGTGGCCGGCTGTGGATCGTCGACAGCAAGCTACCTTTCGTGATCCGCGTGGATTGATCGTGGGTACCCAGGAAGGAATCCGATGAACTCCAAGGTGAACTCCAAGGTGAACTACCGTTCGGTTCGCTCCTTACAGCGTTCTGGCCAGCCGCACCCGAGCTGGCGCAGAGTGTTCACTGGGGTGTGCTTCGGGTGGCTCATCGCCGTTTTGGGCTTGGCGCAGACTCCCGACACCGTGGCGACCTTGCCAGAGATCCAGGAAGAGGAACTCGCGACTCCTGAACTCGAAGTCCCGACCGCGTCTGCAGCCTGGATCGACTTGCGCGAACTCGCAGCCTTGTTCGACCGTGCCGACACGGTGCTGCGCACCCCGGACCCAGCGTCGGCCCTGCCGCTGTTCGGTCAACTGCTCGAAATTCTGGAACCCGAACTCAGTTCCGGACGGGACGAAATTCGTCCGCTGCTTGCGCGAACGCTGCTCAAGCGGGCGCAAAGCAGCCTCGAACTCGGCGATCTCGACCACGCTGCCGTCGATCTGGAGCGGATCTTCGCAGTGCTGCCCGAATTCGAACTGACCAGCGAGGCCGTCCCTGAGCCGCTCAGCGAGTTGTTCACTCGGCTGCGCAGTCAGAAGGTGGGCGAGTTGGCAGTCACTGCCGACCCGCAAGACACAGTGCTGCGGATCAGCGGACGGCGCATCCAGCAACCGACCGGCAAAATCCCTACCCTGGCGGGCAAAATCACCGTCGAGGCGGTGCGGCCAGGCTTTGCTCCGCAGATGCGTGAGGTCCAAGTCATCGCGGGCAAGAGCACTCCGCTGACGGTCCAGCTGGAACGGCAAAGCGCGGTCGTGTGGGTGCAGACCCGCCCAGCTGGCGCCGAAGTCTGGCTGGACGGCACGCTCCGCGGCACCACGTCAGGCCAGGCTACCGCGCCGTCGCTGTCCCAAGAGTTGGCGACCATCCAGCCTGACCAAGGTTTTTCCGAGCCGCTGGTGATCGAACCGGTCGAGCTCGGATTACGCCAGCTCGAAATCCGCAAGCCTGGGTTTCGGCCTTACCGCCACGAACTGCGCATCGACGAATTGCTCGACTATCCCATGCCGCCGGTCGTGCTCGAAGAGCAGCGCGGGGTTTTGGTGTTGCGCGGCATGCCCGCGCAAGTCGCCATCGCGATCAACGGGGTCGCCCGCCGTCCGGACGACCCCAGCGCGCCAGTGCCGCGGATCACCTTGCCCCCTGGCAACTATGACGTCCGCATCGCCCAAGGCAACACCAAAATGTTTGCCACCGAGCTGCGGCTGGCTGACCGCCAGACGATCGAAGTCAACGTCCACTTGCGACCGGGACTGGCCCTCCTCGGCGTGCTCGGAGGGGATGGTGAGCGGACCGCGAATTTGCAGCAAAGTCTGGAGCTGGTGCTCGCAGAGTCGGGCAAGTGGGCGCTTCTCGATCACAGCTCTATCGCGGCTCCCCTGCTGACGGAGCTTGGCCTTGACGCGCAGGTCCTGCGCAATTCGCGCGGGTCCAGCCAAGACCCCAAAATCGACTGGGCCGCGGTGCAGAAAGCCACGAGTACCCGTCTCCCCGGTCTGATCTACGTGCTCGCGGTCTTGGCCGACGACCTCCTCGCGGCCGAGGCGGATCTCTGGATTTGGGCGGCGAGCCCAGGGCCCAGGGAACCGGATCGGATCCGCGTCCAAGTGAGCGAACTCAAGGACTTCAACCAGCTAAAAACCGCGTTCAATCAGCCGCTCAGCTGGCGCCGTCCGTGGGTTGGGGCGCTTTTGGTCGACAGTGACACGCCGCATCCGACCGTGGTCGACGTCACTCCCGGCAGCCCAGCTGCGGCTGCGGGTTTGGCTGCGGGCGATCAAATCGTGGCGGTGTCTCAAGTCCCGGTCTTGCGCAGTGCCGACTACGAAGGGCGTCTTGCGGCTGCCGAAGTGGGTGAAGCGCTCGAATTTGCAGTGCAGTCTCCTGGCGGACCGCGAACCGTGCTGGTGCAGCTCGAAACCAGCCCCTTAGCCTGGCCCGAGCTAGCGCCAGGTGAGCTGCGTGCGGTCCGCTACACCGACTTGCGTTTGGCTGAAGAAACGGCCAAAGACGACACCCTCTGGTTGCTCCAGCTCAATTCTGCCTTGATTCTGATGCAAGCTGGCGAGTGGGAAGAAGCCGTGCGCCGGCTGCAGGGGATCCGCGCGCCCAAAGTCGATCAAGGTTTTGGCCAGCCTGCGGTCGACTACTGGTTAGGCGTTGCGCTCTTGGCCCTCGGTCCAAACTTCGAGGCCCCAGCTGCGGCTGCCTTCACCCGGGCTGCTGCTGCTCCCGGCGCCCGCCTTTTCCACCACGACGGACCTTGGCTTGCCCCCCGCGCCCGCATCCGGCTGAGCGGCCTGCAGCCATAGCTGACCCAGCTGACCCAACGGCGCGGTAGAATCCACCTAGAATTACTGACGCGAGAGCAACCCCGGCTTATCAAGGAGAAAACAATGACAGACTTTGCTCAACCACCTCCCCCCCCTAGAAAAGGTCTGGGACCGCTCGCCTGGATCGCTATCGGCTGCGGCGGACTGATTTTGGTCGTTGGCATGGTGATGGTTGCTGGCGGCCTTTTCGTCGCCAAGAAAGTCAAAGATGTGGCTGCCGATTTCGAGGCCAACCCAGCGCAAGCCGCTGCCGAGTTGGTGGTCAGGGCCCATCCCGACCTCGAACTCGTGAGCAGCGATCCGGATCACGGCAAGCTGACCGTGCGCAACAAGACCACCGGCGAGGAAGCGACTTTTGACATCGCCGACATTCAGAATGGGAACTTCAGCTTCGAGACCCCTGAAGGCAAGGTGGACATCAACGCTTCGGGAGTGACGACCGGCGAAGGCATGAAGATCTCGTCTTCGCAAGGCGACGTCCAGCTGGGCGGCACTGCCGCGACCCCTGACTGGGTCCCGCTTTACCCAGGAGCGAGCGCTTCCCAATCGGTGTTCTCGGCAGTCACCCAGGAAGGGACGAACGGAATTCTCGCGCTCAGCACCGCGGATTCCCCTGAAGCGGTCGTCGAGTTCTACGAGACCAAACTCAAGGAACTCGGTTTCGCGGTGCAAGTCACCCGTTTCAGCAGCGGCAGCGCGCAAAGCGCAGGCGTCGTCGCGACCGCGTCTGAGCCAAACCGCAATTTGAACGTTGGGGTCGTCCGCGAAGCGGACACCACGCAGATTTCGCTCAATTACAACCAGGCCAAATAAGGCGCGGCCAATCCGACTCATGTCGTCGCTCGCGCGCTTCGCCTGGTGGGTTCTGGGCGCCAACCTGGTGGTGATCTTGTGGGGTGCATTCGTGCGCGCCAGCGGATCTGGCGCGGGCTGCGGCAGCCACTGGCCGCTGTGCAACGGCGAGGTCGTGCCCCGGTCGCCCAGTCTCGAAACGCTGATCGAGTTGACCCACCGGATCACCAGCGGTCTGGTTTTGGTCTTGACGGTAATCCTCTGCGTGTGGGTGTTCCGCACTACCCTGCGGGGACACCCGGCTCGTTCCGCAGCAGCCTGGTCCCTGGTGTTCATGCTCGGCGAAGCCGCGATCGGTGCCGGGATCGTCCTCTTCGAGCTGGTCGCGGGCAACGCTTCAGTGGCG
>CAZCOV010000134.1:0-15106 GCA_964499975.1 uncultured Thermoanaerobaculia bacterium | reverse complement strand
TTGCGTCGAAGTCTACGCCATGGTCATTCTGGGTGGACTGCACCATTTTCCGGTCGCTTTAACCGACATGGCTCATCCCCTTGTGCAGCAATTTTTCCGCGAGCAACAAGTGCGCGTGCGCTATCAAGATCCTTGGCGGACACTTCTGGCCTGGGTCATCGAACGCGCCATCTCTCGTTCACTACATCAGGTCCAGGTACCTGAAACCTTGAATGTAGCGATCATCGTGCCGGACTTTCTCCAGCTCACAGATAGGGCTAACGGCCGGGCTGCCCAACTGCGCGCGCTGCTCGAATCACCTTATCAAGAAGTGCTCGCTCACCTTGCCCCAGGCTCTCGGGGAGAGGTTTTTTTCTGCCACGAAGCGCAGCTGCAAATATCGCCCGGCGGGGTGCGGCTGGGCAGTGCTGCAATTCAAGTGGTCATGCAATATGTTGGTGAATTCCTCAATTCACCAACCCCTCCCTTGATCGAAGCCTGGTTTGCCGGTGTGATCGATCTCTATCCCGGACCTTTGAGCTGGATTTACCGCGACAAGCGCAATCTGGCACTCCTTTCCACAAGTGCCGACGAGCCTTCCGCGGCAATGGAGCTTGGGGATGAAGAGATCGACATGGTGCAGCGCTACATTCCCTGGACTCGACTGTGCAAGCCTGGCAAGGTCAAGTACCGAGGTGAATTCCGTGAGTTGAGAGATGTTTTGCTGCAACATCGTGAAAGCATGGTGATCAAAGCAGCCCAAATTAACCGCGGTCAATGGGTCTATGTTGGCAAGTTCATCTCCACAGAAGAGTGGCAAGAAATCGTCGACCTGGCCCTGGCAGATGGGTCCTGCGACATCGCCCAAGAATATGCCATTCCTCGCCCGCACTTGCTCCAGCGCGGGGACTACGGAATGGACTTGACGGAAGTGAATTGGGGTTTGTTCAGTTTCGGTGAACGCTTTGGCGGCAGCTTTCTGCGCATCGGTTCACACGACGCGAGCGGCATCATCAACGTCAGCCATGGCGCCGAATTTGGCTGCTTCTTTGAGCTGATCCCGCGCTCTGCAGGTGAGCTTCCCGCCGACTGCACGGCCTTGAGCTGGAGCTTTTGATCTGGCCGTAGACTTCCGAGCGCTTTCCGCGCGCGACAATTATCAGGCAGGCGGTGGGGGGAGCGGACCACGAAAATGCCGGGCGTCAGATGCTTCGCCAGATGGGAATAGTGTAATGTAAGTGCAGCTGGGGTCAGCGGTCTGCGAATCTGCTAATTGGCTCCCCCCTGGACCCCCCTGGACGCGGTGAACCTGTGAACCTAGTGCGCAAAGCAAAGGCAATCTCGATGAAACGGTCTTTCTGCTCGGCTGCCCTGATTGTGGCCGTTTTGACCGCGGTCCCGCTCGCACCGGCTCGCGCGCAAGACGGGCCGGGGTTGCGTATCGGCCCGCGTGACAAGATCGCGATCACGGTTGAAGAGCAACCCACCTTGACCGGCGACCACGACGTCGCCGACGACGGCACGATCTCTTTGCCGGTGATCGGCAGCGTGCGGGCGCAAGGTCTCGACGAGCGCGAACTGAGTCGCGCCATCGCCCAGCGGCTCGAGACCGAAGGCTTGCGCCGGGCCACAGTGACAGTCAAAGTCTTGAGCTACCGGTCGCGTCCGGTTTCGCTCCTGGGGGCGGTCGGGACGCCGGGCAACAGGGCCGTCCCCGCCCGTATCACCCTGCTCGAGCTGCTGCTCGAGGTGGGCGGACTGCGCGAAGATCATGGCCAGTTCATCCAAGTGCGTCGGCGGGCGGAAAACGGGCTGTCCGACCAAATCCAAATCAGCGTCGACGAACTGATCCGCGACGGCAATCCCGCGGTCAACATCCCGATCTTTGCTGGCGACGTGATCCACGTCCCAGTCACCAGCGAGGTTCAGATCCACTTTCTCGGCGAGGTCAAGAACCCCGGCACCTTGACCTTTCGCAGCACTGACCAAGTCACCTTGCTCACAGCGATCGCCCGGGTGGGTGGTCTGACCAGCAACGCCACCAACAAAATCCGCATCCGCCGGCATGGTGCGCCCGCGGGGACCCCTGAGATCGTGGTCGACTATCGCCAAGTTTTGAGCGGGAAAGCGCCGGATCCGCAACTGGAAAACGGCGACCTCATCATCGTCAAGGAAGCGTTCTTCTAACATGCTCAGCCCCCCTGCCAAGGACTCGTCTCAAGAAGGGTTCCACCCGCTCCCGCTGTCGGAGCCGCCGCCCCATGCCGACGAATTTCACGAGCTCGCCAAGTACCTGCACGCCCTGCGGCGGCGCTGGCCTTTGCTGCTGGTTTGCTCTCTGGTCGCGGTCACCTTTGCCCTGATCAAGTATTCGTTGACCACCAAGGAATACCGCGCCACCACCACCATCCAGATCGAGCGCAAGCGCATGTCGCTGTTCGCTTTGGGCCAAGCCGGACTGATCGAAGATTGGTGGAACGTCGAGTATTACCCAACCCAGTACCGCTTGTTGCGCAGTCGCGGCATGGCCGAACGGGTGGTGCTCAACTTGCGCCTGCAAGAAGATCCAGAGTTCGTCGGCAAACCCGGAGGGCTGGTCGGCAGCAGCGCGGAGGTGCCACTTTCCAGTGCCGAAGACGCAGCCCAACTCGCGCGCCTGGCGTCGCAAGTGCAGGGCGGCTTGACCGTCAATCCAATCAAAGACACTCAACTGGTCGAGCTGTCCTTCGTTTCCCCGTCGCCCGAACTGGCCGCCCGGATCGCCAACGGCTATGCCGACGCTTTCATCCAGTGGGGCATCCAAACCCGGACGGAAACCGTCCGCGGCGCTTCGGGGTTCCTGGGTTCGCAGATTGAAACCCTGCGGCGGGAAATCGAAGACCGGCAAAAGCAGCTCAACACCTTCGCTGCCGACAGCAAGGCCGCGCTCGATCCGGCGGGTGAGGCCCTGCTCGAACGGCGCCGGACCCTGGAACAGCAGTACAACAAGGTGGTCGGTGAGCGAATCGGCAAGGAAGCGACCTATCGCGAACTGCTCAAGCAGAGTTCGGATTCGCTGGCCAGCAGTTTGGCTGGCGACCGCATCAACCTGCTGCGCACAGAGCTCTTCCAGCTCGAAAACGACTACGAGTTCAAACTCAAGACCTACACGCCGGAGTGGCCGGCGATGGTTGATCTCAAAACTAAAATCGACGAAAAGCGGGAGCAGCTCCAGCGGCTGACCGAGGTCACCGCGGATGAGATGCGCGAGACTGCAGCTGCGGCCTACCAGAAAGCCCAGCGCGAAGAAGTCGGTCTGGAAGGAGAGCTGCGCAAGCTGGCAGACGAGGCGCGGCAACTCAATTCGAGTTCGCTCGAGTACAACAATTTGCTGACCAACATCGAAACCCGCAAATCGCTGCTCGCGGACCTGCAAAAACGTCAGTCGGAAACCGACGTGGCCTCGCGCCTGCAGAGTCAACAAGAGTCAAATGTCCGGGTAGTAGACTCAGCCGTGGTGCCAGCCCACCCCTTTAGGCCTTCGCTCGATCAGGATTTGTGGCGGGGCTTGCTCGTCGGGCTGATGCTCGGTCTGGCAGCGATCTTGCTGTTCGAGTACCTGGACCGCACGGTCAAAACGCCTGAAGAGCTCGAAGCTCTGCTCCGCATTCCCACCCTGGCCGTGGTCCCAGATCTCGACCCCAAACGCGCCTCGCGTCTGGGATCGGGTCAAGCCTATGGCTATGGGTATGGTTACGGCTACGGCGGTCCCGCGCGCGCGAGCGCGCGCCGGCTGTTCTCCCGCACGGCATCAGCTGCTGAGGACGCTGGCGTGGCGTCCGACAACTCGATCGAGCTGTTGCCGCACCGCAACCCTCGGCTGGCGGTCTGCGAGGCCTACCGATCGCTGCGCACAGCCCTGCTCTTGTCCTCGGCCGAGGAACTCCGAGTGATCGCCTTGACTTCGGCCGAACCTAGCGAAGGCAAGACCGCCACCACGGTCAATTTGGCCGTGGTGCTCGCCCAGCTCGGACGCAAGGTTCTGATCATCGACGGCGACTTGCGCCGTCCGCGCATTCACAAGATCTTCAAGGTCTCGAACCGGGTCGGGCTGGTCAATTCCCTGACCTCCGGGGTCGAGCTGGAACGCGTTGGTTTGCCGACGGAAGTCCCCAACTTGCTGGTTTGCCCTTCGGGTCCGATCCCGCCCAATCCCTCCGAGCTGCTGGCCGCCGAGCGGATGCGCGCTTTCCTCAACGCCGCGCGCACGCGCTTTCACTACATCTTGATCGATACGCCGCCGATGCTACCGGTTGCGGATGGGCTGATCCTCGGCGCGCTGGCCGACGGCGTGGTGATTTGCGCGCGGGCTGGAGCGCTCTTACGCGACGACGCACGGGCTTGCCGCGAACGTTTGCGCTACTCCGAACTGCGCTTGTTGGGCGCGGTCCTGAATCGCCACCGGGTCACCCCTGGCCGCTACGCCAAGCGGTACCGTTACTACGGCTCCGAGGAAGTCGGCACGGCGGAAACGCAAAACAGCGCGGCATGAGCCGGCCAACGGGCCCCTCCCAGCCGAGAGGACGCTGCTCGCGGATGCGATGATCGACATCCACTGTCACCTTCTGCCGGGCATTGATGACGGAGCGCAAGACCTGCGCGAAGCCCTCGCGATGTGCCAGCTCGCGGTTGCGGATGGCTGCTCGACACTCGTGGCCACTCCCCACTTGCGCCACGAGCTCTTCTGGAACGATGACCGCTTGCGGATCGAGAAGGTGTTTCGCGATTTGCGGCAGACTGTAGCCAGCCAAATCGAGCTCCGCCTCGGCGGTGAAATCGCTGTCCATTCGGAGAGTTATGCCGAGCTCGCGACACTTCCTGGCGGGAAGCTCTTGACCCTGGCCGGGTCCCGCTACGTGTTGCTCGAACTCGACCGCCGGGGCTTGGGTCCCGACCCCCGGGAATTGGTTCACGAACTGGTGGTCGCCGGACTGTTCCCCATCCTCGCCCATCCCGAACGGCTGGCCTGGCTGGCCAATGACCTGGGCTTGCTGCAGGAACTCAAACAAGAGGGCGCCTACTTGCAGATCACTGCCATGAGCTTGACTGGCCAGTTCGGCCGCCCAGTGCAAGATGCAACGGTCAAGATGCTCGACTTGGACCTCGTCGACTTCATCGCCAGCGACGCGCACCGCAGCACTCGGCGCCCACCGGGGCTCAAACTAGCTTTCCAGACCGTCGAAAAACTGTGGGGAACCCAACGAGCAACGCGCTTGCTGGTCACTCACCCGCAAGCCGTGCTTTCCGACTGCGAACTCCCCGGACTAAGATAAGCACCATGTGGGGTCGACGTCATCCGCCAACTCGCTGGCCGGGTCTCTTGCTGGGGGTTTCTGCGCTCTTCGCGCTGTTGAGTGGTCCCGCGCCAGCGGCAGCCCCGGTCGACCCGTTCTACCAGGGCTTGCTGCGCGCCGGGGTTGAAGCCCACGCCCAAGGACGTCATCAGGAAGCGATTCAAACGCTGCGCCTCGCGTGCTTTGGCTTGCTCGAAGCCCCGGACCTCCTGGCCGAGGGCCTCACCCACCTGGCACTGGCCCAGGCTGCGCTGTCCGACGAGACCGCTTTCAGCTCCACTTTCCATCGTCTCGACGAGGTCGAAGAACGCCTCAACGGCTACACGCAAGCTGCGCTCGCACCTGAGTTGCGGCAGAACTTCGAAGCCCAAGTTGAGCGCTTGATTCCCTATGACAGCTTGCGCAAGTCCACCGCTTTCCGCCACGTGGCCAAGCGGCAGTTGCTCGCGCGTCTCACCAGCTTGCCCAGCGCGGAGCAGGAAGACCAGCTCGCTTTCTGGGCTGCTGCTGAGCCGCAAGATCCGGCCTGGAACTGGCTGCTGGCCGAACAACGGCTGGCAACCGGTCAGCCGGAAGCCGCTTTGGAGGCTGCGACAGCAGGCCTGGCAGTTGCTCCCACCGATCCGCACGGACGCTGTCTTCGCAGCTTGGCGCAAATCGGGCTCGGGCGTTGCTCAGAAGCGGTTTCTGAACTGTCAGCCTGCGCGGCTTATCGGCTCAGTCCGGCGCTGGCGGAGTCGGCGATCCGCTGCTGGATCGCCCGCGCGGGATGGTCCCAGGCCACGGCCTTTCTCGCCCAGCTGCCCCCTGACGTGCAGCAGAGTTCTCCCTTCAAGCGGCTGGCCCGCGAACTCCGCCAAGGCGCGAAAATAGCGCCCTCTCCCCCACCGCCGCCCGCAGCGGAGCTCCTGCCGCCGGCTCCCTTGCCCACCGAGGATGCGATCGCAGCCGAACCACCGACTCCCAGCGTTCCGGCACCAGATCCTGCCCCAGCAACGTCAGCTCCCCCGCCTGGCCGGGAGCCCGCAGCGCTGGAGGAAGCCCAACGCCTGCTCGCCGCAGAATCCTTCGAAGAAGTCAAGCGTGGGATGGAACTGGCCAGGGGGATTGCGGATGCCGCGCCCCACAACCGTGAGGCGCAACTTCTCACCGCTCAATTTGCCGTCCGCTTGCGCCGCTGGGAGGAAGCAGTCTTCTATTTCGAGCGCAGTGGCAACCTCGATCTGGACGCACCCCAGCTGCTGTTCTTTTACGCGGTCGCCCTCTACGAGACGGGGGAGTCAGCGCGCGCGGCCGAGCTCTTGCGCTGGTGCCAAGATCGCATTCAGAAGACGCTTTTTGTCAAGACTTACATCGACAAGATCCTCGGCCAAAAGTGACCGCGGCAGCAGTGGCAATATGAGCGGTACGGTTCTCCCGCAAGACGCCAGGATCTACGTCGCCGGACACCGCGGGCTGGTCGGCTCAGCGATCCTCCGCCTGCTCCGCGGGCGTGGGTTTGAGCACCTCTTGACCGCCACCCGGAACGAGCTCGACCTGCGCGATCAAGCTGCGGTCGATACCTGGTTCCGCGCTCATCGTCCGCAGTTTGTGTTTTTGGTGGCTGGCACCGTGGGCGGCATTTTCGCCAACTCCACCCGCCCCGCAGAGTTCATTTACGACAACATGATGATCCATGGGACGGTGGTGCATGCAGCCCACCTCTACGGCGTGCGCAAGCTGCTCTACCTCGGCAGCTCTTGTATTTACCCCCGTGAGTGCCCGCAGCCGATCCGCGAGGAATACTTGCTCACCGGGCCGCTCGAGCCGACCAACGAACCCTATGCCCTGGCGAAGATCGCTGGCATCAAGCTGTGCCAGTCCTACCGCCGCCAGTACGGTTGCAACTTCATCGCGGCCATGCCGACCAATCTTTATGGTCCCCAGGACAACTTTAATCTCACCAGTTCGCACGTGATTCCGGCGCTGATCCGCAAATTCCACGAAGCCAAGAAGGAGGGACGGCGCGAGATCGTGGTGTGGGGCACGGGCACGCCCCGGCGCGAGTTTCTCCACGTCGACGACCTGGCTTCAGCTTGTCTGTTCTTGATGGAACACTACGACGATGAGATCCACTTGAACCTCGGCACCGGCGAAGATCTCAGCATCCGTGAACTGGCCGAGATGATCGCAAGCGTGGTCTATCCAGCTGCCGAGATTGTGTTCGACCCGACCAAGCCCGACGGCACTCCGCGCAAGCTGCTCGACGTCAGCCGCATCCACGCCCTCGGCTGGCGGCACCAGGTTGCCCTCACCGAGGGCATCGCGCAAACCTACGCCTGGTTTGTCGCCAACGCAGCCCCTATCCCGTCCGTCGTCCAGCTGGCCGGACGGGGATGAGCGGTGAAGAGCCGTTCCCTGATCGCGATCCTGGCGGTGTCCGCGCTGCTTAAGCTGGTACTGCTCGGGTGGATCAGCACAACCGACCCCGCCCGCTCCTTCACGCACGACTCGACCACCTACAACGAACCAGCCCTGGCCTGGGTCGAGGCGCCCAGTGCTGACCCAGCCGCAGCGTCCGCCACCTTGCGCACGCCGGGCTACCCTGCTTTCCTGGCCTTGATTTACCAGGCGGCTGGCACCCGACCGGCTGCGGTCCTCGCAGTCCAGATCCTGATCAGCCTGGGGACGCTCGGGCTGCTCTTCCACCTCGTCGCGCAGTCCTGGGGCGAGCCGGCCGCGCGGTGGGCCGGGGTCTGGCTCGCCCTCGACCTCATCTCGCTCAGCCACACCCTCTTGCTCTTGACCGAGACGCTGTTCACTTTCCTACTGGCGGCGATGGTCGTGGTCTTGACCTCTGGGCAGACCAACCCGAGAAGTCAGGTCCGCTTCTGGGTTGCTGGCTCGCTTCTGGCGGTGGCCATCTTGGTGCGACCGATCGCCTACTATCTGCCACTCGGGGTGGCCGGTTTTTTGCTGTGGACCACGCGGACGTCTTCCTGGCGCCGCGCCCTGAGCGCTGTCGGGCTGTTCCTGTTGCCCACTGTCCTGCTCGTGGGCGGCTGGCAGTTGCGCAACCTCCAGCTCACCGGCGAACCGATCCTCTGCCAAGTCGAGGGCATCAACCTGCTGTTTTTCCGCGGCGCTGCGATCGTGGCTCGACGCGACAACATCTCTTTGGCGGCAGCCCGGCAGCGCCTCAGCCAGGACCATGACGCGGAGCTCCATCCCGAGACCCGCAGCCTGTCACCCGAACAGCTGAGCGTCCGCTTCGCTGCCCAGGGCTGGAGCTTGATCCGGCAGCACCCTTGGCTCTTCCTGCAAGTCGAGGTGCAGGGCATGCTCCAGCTGCTCGCAGCGCCGGGCGACGGCAGCCTCACCCGGCTGCTCGGGTTTCCCGTCGGCATCGACGGTCCGCTCGGCGATCTCTTGCAGCTCTCCCCCACTGCCTACTGGTCGCGCTGGGGCAAACGGCCGCTCGAACTGCTGCTTTTCTTCTGGGCCCTGGTCCACTTAGGGACGGTTTACTTCGGGGTTGGCGTGGGGGCCTGGCAGCGTCCGCCGCAAGCGGCTGCGACCCGCGCGCGCATCGTTCTGGCAAGCCTGATCGTGGTCTATTTGCTGGTTCTGTCCGGCGGACCCGAAGCGGGTTATCGCTTCCGCGTCCCGCTGATGCCGTGGTTGATTTTCCTGGCGGTGCCCGGTCTCGTCGGGCTCGTGAACATGGTAACCTCGCGGGCGGTCCAGAAGGATGGAACCGATGTCTGAGATTCTCGCGATCATCCCCGCGCGGGGCGGCTCTAAAGGCATCCCGCGCAAAAACTTGCAGCTGCTCGCCGGCAAGCCCCTGCTGGTCCACACCCTTGAACAGGCGTGCGCTGCCCGGCAAGTCAACCGCGTCGTGGTCTCGACCGATGACCCGGAAATCGCGGCGCTCGCCCGCGGCCATGGCGCGCAAGTGATCGCCCGGCCGGAAGCGCTGAGCGGTGACACAGCGACGTCTGAGTCCGCGCTACGCCATGCCCTCGACCAGCTCGAAACGAGCGAAGGCTACGCTCCCGAGCTGGTGGTGTTCCTCCAATGTACCGCACCCCTCCGCCGTCCCCACGACATCGATGCGGCGATCGACCACTTGCGCGCAGCCGGCGCGGATTCGCTGCTTTCGGTCGTGCCTTTCCACGGCTTTCTCTGGGGCTTGACCGAGGGGCGCCCCGTCGCTTTGAACTACGACTTTCGCCACCGCCCGCGCCGTCAGGACCGCCCGCCCGAGTTCCGCGAAAACGGCTCAATCTATGTTTTTCGGCCGTGGGTGCTGCACCAGCTCGACTGCCGTCTTGGCGGTCAAATCGCGCTTTTTCCCATGGACGCTTGGAGTGGCGTCGACATCGACGCGCCAGAAGACCTCTTGCTCTGCGAGTGGCTCTGGCACCGACATGAGGCGCGCGCTGCGCTGGGCCAGCCGTCGGCAGCTGGGCCGGCCAGTTCGCCGCAAACGGGGTGATTTCGACGATGGTGAGCCACTTGCAGGTCGGCGCGCGGCGGATCGGTCCGGGGGAACCTTGTTTCATCATCGCGGAAGTGGGAATGAACCACAACGGCGACCTGGCCATGGCGATGCGCTTGATCGACATCGCCGCGCAAGCCGGGGTTGATGCGGTCAAATTTCAGAAGCGGCATCTCGAAAGCCTGTACCCGCGTTCGCTCCTGCAAAACCCCAACTCGGCGGAGTGGGCGTTTCAGTACTTGGTGCCGATCCTCCAGGAATTCGAGCTCAGCGACCACGACTTCCACCAGCTCAAACAGCACTGCGACCAGCGCGGCATCCGCTTCTTGTGTACGCCGTGGGACGAGGCCAGCTTGTTGCTGCTCGAAGAGCTGCAGGTCGAGCTCTACAAGGTGGCGTCCGCGGACCTGGTCAACTTCCCCTTGCTCGAACGCCTGGTGGCCACCGGCAAACCGCTGATCCTGTCGACCGGCATGGCGACCCTGGCCGAAATCGAACGCACCGTGGCTTTCCTGCAAGAACGCGGGGCGGCCTTTGCCCTGCTCCACTGCGTCAGCACCTATCCAGCCCCGTTCGAAGGGCTCAACTTGCGCTTCCTGACCACGTTAACCCGCTTTGGCGTGCCCGTGGGCTACAGCGGGCATGAGCGCGGAATCGCGATCCCGGCGGTCGCGGTGGCGCTTGGGGCCACGATCATCGAAAAGCACATCACCCTCGACCGCACTTTGCCCGGTCCGGACCACCCCGCAAGCCTCGAACCCGCGGGTCTGGGCAAGCTGGTGCGCGACATCCGCCACACTGAAGCTGCCCTCGGCAGCGAGCACAAGCAACTGCTCGCGATGGAGATGCTCAACCGTCAGGTGTTGCGCAAGAGCCTAGTCGCCAGCCGTTTTTTGTCGGCTGGCACCTGCGTCACCCGCGCGGATGTGCGGGTCAAGGGACCGGGCAAGGGGCTGTCGCCGCAACGCATTGACGAGTTGGTCGGCGCGACGCTGGAGCGCGACGTGCCCGAAGATGCCTACTTCACCGAAGGGGATCTGCAAACCGGAGTCAATCGACCGCTCGAGACCAGCGGACTGCGGCGGTCATGGGGTTTCAAAGCGCGCTTTCACGACCTCGACGAGATCCTGGAGAAAAAACCGCGCCTCGTCGAGCTGCACCTGAGCACTGCGGACCTCGATCACCCGGTTGAGCTCACGGCAACGCCCTATCCCCAACAGCTCTTTCTCCATGCCCCGGAATTTACCGAAAACCGCCTGCTCGACCTCTGCGCTGCGGACGACGCCGTGTGGGAGCGGGCGATTCAAGTGCTCCAGCGCACGATCGACCTGGGCGCCCAGCTCGCGCCGCAATTCACCGGCAAAGTGGGCGTGGTCGTCCACGTCGGTGGCATGAGCATGGACGAAAAGGTCCGCAACCCCGCGCGCTTGCTGCGGCGGGCAGCCGAAGCTTTTCGCCGGCTTGAAACCCGCGGAGTGCTGCTCCTGCCGGAGAACTTGCCGCCCCGGCCCTGGTACTTTGGCGGTCAGTGGGTCCAGAACGTGTTCATCCGGGCAGAAGAGATGGTTGAGTTCTGCCAGGAACTCGGTCTGGGCATGACCCTTGACCTGTCGCACGCTCAGCTCTACTGCAACCTCGCTGGCCTGCAGCTGACCGACTTCGTGCGCTGCTGCTTGCCCCACGTCCGCCACCTCCACCTCGCAGACGCCAGCGGCATTGACGGCGAGGGCTTGCAAATCGGCGAAGGGGTGATCGACTGGGACGAAGTACTGGCGCTTTTTGCCCACCAGGACTTCACTTGGGTTCCCGAAATTTGGAGCGGTCACCTCCACCACGGCGCCGGCTTTGTCGAAGCGCTCCACCGTCTGCGCCGCTTTGGAGTGCTCTGACGTGCCCCCTGCAGACGACCGCGAGCGCGCAGCCGCGGTACGACCGCACGTCGTGGTCGTGGTCCCGCGCGGCGAAGCCGTGCGCAACTTTCTTTACTCCGACACCTTGCCCGAACTCGCCAAAGCCGCGCGGGTAACCGTCCTCTCGGTGGTCCAAGACGACGCGATCCTGGCGGGGACGCGCCCCTACGCCGAGATCTTGCCCTTGCCCGAGTTTCCCCCGCCACGTCCAGCGGCTTATTTGCGCACCTTGATCGAAAACGCGCACGACCGCTGGCTGTGGAGCGCGGTGGCGCAAAACCACTGGCAGCTGCGCGACTTGCGCGCAAGCGAGCGGGGTTGGAGCGCCCGCGCACGGCGGCAGCTGGTCAAACTCAGCGCGCGCCTGCTCGCCCACGAGCCCGTGCTCGCTGCGCTCACCCGCTGGGAGCAAGCGCTCCACCACCGCCTGCGTCCCACCCGCGAGTTCGACGCGCTGTTTGCCCAGCTTGAACCCGACTTGGTGTTCAATGGTTCGCACATCCATGGTCTTGCGGGCGAACTGCCCTTGCGGGTCGCGGCGCGCCTGGGAATCCCGACTGCGGGTTTTATTTTTTCGTGGGACAACTTGACCTCGCGCAGCCGCATTTTCGTGCCATACGACCACTACCTGGTGTGGCACGAAAACATGAAGGCACAGCTGCTCCGCATCTACCCGCGCCTTAAGCCCGCCCAAGTCGCGGTCACCGGCACCCCCCAGTTCGACTTCCACTGCGACCCGCGCTTTGCCTGGTCGCGCGCGGAGCTCTGTGCTGCCGTCGGACTCGACCCAGCACGTCCTTATGTGCTTTACACCACCGGCATCGCCAACCATTTTTTTGCCGAGCACTTGCACGTTGCCGCGGTGATCCAGTATCTCTCCGAGCTCGGGCTTGAGCCCAAACCGCAGCTGGTGGTCCGCACTTACGTCAAAGGCACCAGCCCGGAAATGCTCGCCCTGGCCGCGCGCGCCGCTGGACCCGACGTGATCTTCCCGCCGGTGCGCTGGGAGAGCCGCTGGCAAACCCCGCTGCCCGAAGACTTGCGCCTTTACACCAACCTGCTGCGCCACGCTGCCTTGGGCATCAACGCGGCCTCGACCGTCTCGCTCGAACTCCTGCTCTTCGACCATCCGGTGATCAACCTCGACTTTGATCCGCCGGAGGCCAACCTCCCCGCCTGCCTCGGCTACCGTCGGCACATCCGCTTCGACCACTACTGGCCCATCGCGCAAAGCGGTGCGGTCATGGTCGCGCGCTCGTCCGCTGACCTGCGTTCCATGCTAAAGCGCGGCCTGACCGACCCTGCTGCTGACCGCGACCAGCGGCGCGCACTGCTCACCCAGACCTTCGGTGCCGCGCTCGACGGTCACGCTGGCCGTCGGGTCGCAACCACCCTCCTGACCTTAGCGCACGCCGCCAAAGCCCCGCGTCAGCCGCGGTGAGTTCAGGAACCAGCACCATCAGCACCGCCAGCACATCCAGCTCTGCCCGATCGCAAGCCACCGCCAAAGCCGCGCCGATCTACTGCCGATCCTGTGGTCGAGGGAATGCCGGACGGCTCTCGGTTGTTGAAAAACCTGAGGGTTTTCGACTAAGATCTTGCACCATGATCTTGATACGGACATTATCAGCCCTCGCGCTTTGGGATCCCTCCCGAGAACGCGGTTTTGCCGCACTCGGTGGGTTGATGCCAACCGCCTGACGGAGGAGGAATAGCCTTGGAATTCAAGGACTACTACGGGTCGCTGGGAGTCGACAAGAAGGCAACTCCCGAAGATATTCACCGCGCTTACCGCAAACTGGCGCGGAAATACCATCCCGACGTCAACAGCGACCCCAAAGCCGAGGATCGCTTCAAAGAGATCACCGAAGCCTATGAAGTGCTGAAGGACCCGGAAAAGCGCACCACTTATGACCGCTTTGGTTCGGCCTTTAAGCAGGGCGGGGCTGGCGGAGGTGGTCCGCGCGGGTTCCAAGACTTCCAGTTCGACTTCGGCACGGGCCGCGGCGGTGCGAACTTTGGCGGCAAAGGTTTCAGCTCGTTTTTCGAAACCTTGTTCGGCGGCGGACAACCTTTTGGGCAGGGCGGTTTTGGCGGCTTCGGGGCTGGGGCGCCGCAGTGGGAGCCGGAACCGCAAGAAGCCACGATCGAGTTGAGCTTGGAAGAAGCGTTTGCCGGCGGTTCGCGCGACGTCACCTTGACCGACCCGGGAACCGGCCGCAGCAAGACCTACTCGATCAACTTGCCGCGTGGGGTCAAGCCCGGACAGAAGATCCGCCTGCCCGGGCGAGGCGGTGCCGGGGACGTGCTGCTGCGGGTCGAACTCCTGGCCCACCCGCGCTTTCGTCTGGAAGGCCGCGACCTCTACTGCCCGCTGCCGATCAGCCCGTGGGAAGCCGCGCTCGGCTGCTTAGTCGAAGTCTTGACCTTGGACGGCGCCGTGACCGTGCGCATTCCGCCTGGCACTTCGAGCGGCCGCAAGATCCGTTTGCGTGGACGCGGCTTCCCCGATCCCAAAGGCACGGATGGGGACCTTTATGCCGAAGTCCAGATCGTGATCCCGAAGAAGGTTTCGGTGCGTGAACAGGAGCTTTATGAGGAACTGGCGCGAGTTTCGAGCTTCCGCCCCCGCTAACCGACCTGTAGCCAGTTCCCGCGGAAATAAAATCGTGAGGTGAAAAGATGGATCTCAACAAATTGACCCAAAAGTCCCAAGCTGCGGTGCAACAAGCCCAGACCCTCGCGGTCCGCTACAAGCACCAAGAAGTGGACGGCGAGCACGTGCTCCTCGCCCTGCTCGAAGAGGAAGGCCTCATCCCCCGCCTGTTCGAGAAAATGGACGTGGGATTGCCGGGTTTTCGCCAAGCCCTGCAGCAGGAGTTGGAGAAGCGTCCGCAGGTTTCGGGTCCCGGTGCTGAGCCGGGCAAGGTCTACGTGACGCAACGCTTTCAGCAGCTGCTGCTCCAAGCCGAGGACGAAGCCCGCCGGCTCAAAGACGAATATGTTTCGGTAGAGCACCTGGTGCTCGCTTTGGTCGAAGAGGGCAAAGCCACGGCCGCGGGCCGGCTGCTCCGGCAGTTCGGGATCGACCGCAACAAGTTCCTGCAAGCGCTGCAAAGTGTGCGCGGGCATCAGCGGGTGACCAGCGCCCATCCTGAAGCGGCTTACGAGGCCCTGGAGAAGTACGGCATCGACCTCGTGGCCCAAGCCCGGCGCGGCAAGCTCGACCCGGTGATCGGCCGCGACACCGAAATCCGGCGGGTGGTGCGCATTCTGTCGCGCAAGACCAAGAACAACCCGGTTTTGATCGGTGAACCCGGCGTGGGCAAGACCGCGATCGTCGAGGGTTTAGCGCAGCGCATCGTGCGCGGTGACGTGCCCGAGTGGCTCAAGGATCGCGC
>CAZCOV010000133.1:0-15156 GCA_964499975.1 uncultured Thermoanaerobaculia bacterium | reverse complement strand
CATAGCCGGTATCTGCGCCTGCAGACCTTGGACGCGCGCACGGTCCTGCCCGATGGTCGCATCCTGCCGGTGGAGAAAAGCGCGATTTTTGCCGACACGACCTCGCGCTCGCAAAAGATCTACCGCACCAAGGTCGCTTTTCCCGGGGTCGAGATCGGCGCGATCCTCGACTACCAGTACACCTTGCGCTGGGATGACATCTTGTTTACCGAACCCTGGCGCTTTCACGAAAGGGTTCCGACGCTGCACTCCGAAGTGACCTACGACATTCCCGGCGACATTCGGGTCAAGACCTGGGGCCGCCAGACCACGAAGCAGCAGATGCAGAGCGAAACCACCGCGCGCAAGGGCGGCCGGGCGCTGCGGGTGTGGATCGACAACTTGCCTCCCTTGCCCGCGGAACCCGCCACGTATCCCGCGGTCGACCTCTCGAGCCGGATCATGATTGTGCCGACCGCAGTGTTCGTGGATGGCTTGCCCTACCCCTTGCTCGAGAGCTGGAAAACCACCTGCGAAATCTTCGATGAGCGGTATAAGGAATTCGAACGCAAAGACACCAAGGCACAAAAGAAGGCCCTCGAACTGACCGCGGACCGAGCGAGCCGTCAGGCGCAAATCGCGGCGCTTTACCAGTTTGTCCGCGACCAGATCCGCACCGAGAGCCGGGGATCGGTTTGGGCGGATGAGCGCGGGGCCGATGGCGTGCTCAGCAGCGCGGAAGGCTCACCGGTAGAGAAAGCCTTGCTGCTCAAGGCCATGCTCGCGGTGCTCAAGATCAAGCCCCAGCTGGTTTGGGCAGCCAGCCGGTTCGATGGTCAAATCGATGCAGAGCTGGCCAATCCGGGGTGGTTCGATCGCGCTCTGCTGCGCCTCGAGCTCGACGGACAGCCGCTATTTCTCGATCCGAGCGATGCCAACCTCGCGGTCGGCCGCCTCTCACCCGAGCTCGAAGGCACGCCGGCACTGCTCTTCGACCGCCGCAATCCCCAGATCGTGACCCTGCCGCTGACCGGTTTTGCGGACAGCGTGCGCCGTGCCGAAATCCAGCTCGCCGTCGAAGCCGACGGACGGGTGAGCGGCGGCGGCTCGCTCCGTTTGAGCGGCCACCATGCGTGGGGCAACATGAGCCGGCGGGACGATCCCGAGAAAACCCGCACCGATTGGGAAGAGTGGCTGAAGGAGCAATTTCCGGGCTACGAGGTGAGTGAGGTCAAGGTCGAGGAGTCCGTCGACGAAGGACGGATTCGCGTGGATTGGGGGCTCAAACAGCATCCAGAAGACGTGCTGGGTGACGAGGTCAGCCTCGTGCTGAGCCGTCCGTTGGGACCGGTGCGCCAGCCTTTTGCTTTGCCGCTGGACCAACGCTTGACCCCGGTCCAGCTCACGTTTGCTGATCGCGATGAGTTGATCGTCGAGCTCAGCTGGCCACCCGGCTTTACGGCCGCAACCGCGCCGAATGCGCGGGAAATGCAAAATGAAGCGGGTGCTTTCCACAGCGAAGTGACGCTCGACGAGGCCAATCGCACCCTGCGCTTCAGCCGGCGGTTTGACATCGCCCAGCGCGAAGTCAGCGTCGGCCCGAGTTATCAGGCGTTGCGCGACTTGTACGCGACGGTGGAGAAAAGCGATGCGGAAAACCTGGTTTTGGTGGCTCGCTAGCGCTGGCCTTGGGGGCGTCGGCGCCGCGGACGCCGCCACGCTGCTCGAGCACAATATCCGCGTCCAGATCGAGCTCCCGGCGCGGGCGCTCGAAAAGCACCATCTGCGGATTCGCATCGAGACCGCGGCGGACGTCGAACGGTATGCCAACTATCCGATCGCCGTCGACGACCACCGACTGTTGCGTTCGCTGGCTGCCCATGCGCTTTACCCCGAGGGCGACCGCCGCGAAGTCAAGCGTAAGCAGCAGGACACGGTCACGCTCCCTGATGCCAGCACCTTCCATGCCTCCGAACGCTACGAAGTCCTTGAATTTGCTGGGCTCCGGGTGGGGGCTGAGCTGATCATCGACTATCTGCTGGCAACCGCCCCTTATTACCCAGCCAGTTGGCTCCTGCTGCAAGCGGACGAGCCGATCACCGCTTTAGACGTCGAGATCGTCGGCGGTGGACCGCAATTCCGCCATTTGCTCACCGGCAAGAGCGCCGGGCTCGAGCTCACCGCGCAGCCGGGCGGGTTGCGCCTCCGCGGCAGCAACCTGGTCACGATCGAGCCGCCAGAAGGGGCGCCGCGGCAGGGGCATTTCTCGGCCCTCCGCTTCGCTTGGGGTGAGGATCCCACCTGGCAGGGCCTGGGACGCTGGTACCACCAGCTATTGGCCGACTTGCCGCAAAACGACCCCAGTGTGAGTGCGCAAGCGCGCGCCTTGCTCAAAGACCACGAGGCGCCGCGGCAACGCCTCGAAGCCCTGGTCGCTTTCCTCCGCCAGCAGATCCGCTACGTGGCGGTCGAGGTGGGGATCGGCGGCTACCGTCCGCATCCGCCCGCGACCGTGCTCGCACGGCGGTGGGGCGACTGCAAGGACAAAGCCTTGCTCCTCATCGAGTTGCTCCGGGAAGCGGGGATCGCAGCTTATCCCGCCCTGATCTTGGCCGAGGACGACCGCATTGACCCACAGTTTCCCTCCCCCGACCAGTTCAACCACTTGATCGTGGCGGTGCCGACCGCGGGCCTTCTAACCACAGCCGAGGATCCCGTGGCCGACGGTTATCTGTTCGTCGACCCGACCCAGACGCGGGGCGCTGTGCGTTGGCTCCATCCGATGGACCAAGACCAAGATGCTTTGGTCATCCAGCCGTCCGGCGCGATGTTGGTCCGTACCCCGATGCGACCGCAGTTCGAGCACCGCCGTTGGTTCGTCAACCTCAGCGTTTCCGCAGCTGGACATGCGGCGGGCGGAGCGGCGCTCGAACTCCGTGGCGTGCGCGCGCAACGCTTCATCGATCAGGTGGAAAGCGCTCCGCCCGAACGCACGGAAGAGGACCTGCGCGCGATCTTCGCGCACCTGTTGCCCGGCGTCGACCTGGGAAAAACCGGGTGGACCGTTGCTCCGGACCCGACCCTTCCGGCGCTCGAAATGGTCGCCAGCGTCCAGCTCGGCGGATGGGTCCAGGGGCTGGACAGCGCGACGCCGTCCTTGCGACTAGCTGGCCTGCGCTTGACCCCAGAGCCGCGCCTCTTGCGCGAGCGTGAGGAGCCGATCGTGCTCACCGCGAGCAGTGCGGACATGATCTGGCAGATCAACTTGCCGCAGGATTTCTGTTTGGGCAAGGCGAGTGTGGTCGAGGTCGACAACCCGGTGGGCACTTTCCGTCAGCAGATCACGCCCGACCCGGAGCACCACCGGCTCCGCGTCGAGCGTCATCTCGCGCTCAAGCAGCGCTACATCGAACCCGCGTCGTTTCCGGCACTGCGCGAACTCGCCGTGGCCGAGCACCAAGCTGAGCAGCGCCGCGTCCGCCTGGAATGCAGCGAGGGTTGATGTCTGCGGGGGGGGTCAGCCGGCGGTCGTGCTGGGCGCGCTGGGCGCGGGGAGAAGTTTTAGCTCCAGCCGTCCGGTCGACAGCGGGGACGGCCGAAACCGCGGGTCGGCTTGAATCAAGACGCCGCCGACCGTGCCCGGAGCATTGAGGCCGTTCGGTTGTGCGTTCGGCTGCGACCGTAAGGACGCTGCCTCGCTCGGGGTGCGGCTGCCCGGAGTGACGATCCGCGAGCGCGACGCCGGGTCGGTCGGGGTGGTGCTCGGGCTGCTGGCAACCGCGGTGGGCGTCGCCGCCGCCTCTGCAACCTGGCCGTCCTGCTCGGCCGCGGTGGTGCCGTCAGCAGCCGCCTCGGGGTCGTCCCCGTCCTCGTCAGCTCCCGGTGCGGGGAGCCTTTGGGCGCGCGCTACCCGCTCTGGGTTGGCCAGAACCGCAGGCGCCGGGGGTTCGAGGTCGAGCATCAAGCTGGCAATGCGTTCGGGATCGTCGTAATGCCGGGGGACGTTCGCGGTCGAGGTCTGGCGATAGCGCCGCGACCGCAGCAAGGCTTCGGTGGCCAGCTGGTTTTCGATGATGTGCGGGTTGTAGCCGACGAAAGCGAGGTTGGGATCCAGGGCAAAAGCCCGGGCGTAAGACTCGATCGCTTGCTGGCGGTCGTGGCGCGACTCATAGATGACCCCGCTCTGATAATGCGCCCAAGCATGCTGCCGGTCGACTTTGAGCAACTGACGGTATTCTCTGAGCGCCCGGCCGGTATCCCCGTTCTGTTGCAGCATCAAAGCGAGGTTGAAGCGGGCTCCCTGGCTTTCCGGGTCGAGCTCGATGGCTTTGCGATAAGCCTCCTCAGCTGCGTTTTCCTGGCCGGCCAGTGAGAGCAAATTGCCCAAGTCGTTATAGACACCGCTGTCATTGGGGTATTCCGCCACCAGCAACCGCTGCCGTTCGAGCGCCTTGCGCACGTTGAGCGGGGTGCTGGCCGAGGTGGTCAGCGCTAACATCAACAGGCTGAGGATCCAAAGCGAGGATCTGGTCACAAATTTCTCCTTCCGGCAACAAGCCTCGCCGTCAAATCGGGGTCGAGGTGCTGGCGATTTTCTGCAGACGCGAGCTAGCAGTGATCCATCTGACGCGGTTTCCCGCTAGCGAACGGGCTTGGCTTTGAGCTTCAGCTTGCCCTCTTCGGTCACCACGCGAAAGCTGATTTCCTGACACCCGGTCTTGTGGCGGATTTCCGCCGCCTGGCGTTCGATCATCGTGCGAAAGCGTTCGAGATCGACCGAGGGGTTGCGCGCTTCCGGTTGCAGATACAGCCCCTGATAGAGGGCATTGACCGCGGCTGGATCGAGCCGGGCATCGATCACCACCCCGCGGCCAGGGTCCAGGTGGCGAGCGGATTCTTTGCGGGCATGGGCGGCGGTTTCAACTTCCCGCAACCGCCGGCCGAACTGCTCGCTGTAACTGTTGAACTGCGCTTCGAGCGAATTCAACCGGAAGTTCTCCGCCACCCCTTTGAGCGCCGCACTGCGCAGCTGGCGAAAGTTCGCGAGGATTTCCGCGCGCAGTTCATCGGGAGGCAAGTGCAAGTCTCCAGCCAGGAAGCGCTGGACGTCGACGCGAAACTTCTGGATGGTGGTGGCCAGCTGGTTGAGTTGAGATTCGAGGCCGTCTTTTTTCCCCGGAGCCCTGGCCGCGGCTCTGGGGTCACTGCTGTCTGCGGTCCGCGAGGACGCGTCCGTTGAGGGCTTGCTGGCTAAAACCGGCTTGGATAGCGTCGAGCTGCGCGCGTTGAAACTGGCCATGGCCGTCATCCCATGTTGCTGACTTCGAACCGACCCACTGGTAACATGCACCTGTTCGTCGTTGCGTTCACCCCTGGCTTTCTGGGGCCAAGCGCAAGTAGAACGTCTCTCTGCAGCGATTATACGGAACAGGTCCCACCAGGGTCCAAGCCAACCTGAAGCAGCCAACACCGTGCCATCCAACCCGTCAGCCCCCCGCGCTTCGGCCTCCTTGGCGTCCAAGGTTCTGGTGGTCGAGGACCGCGACGCGCTGCGCAAGCTGATGCACCGCGCCTTGGAGCAGGCCGGCTTTGCTGTCGCGAGCGTCGCCGACGGTCAAGCCGCGCTTGAACGCATCGCCGCCGAGCGCTTTGCCCTGATCTTGACCGACCTCAAGCTGCCGGGCGCCTCTGGCCTCGAGGTGGTGCGCGCTTGCCGCGAGCAGCAGCCCGGGGTGCCGGTGGTCGTGCTCACCGCGTTCGGCACGGTCAAGACCGCGGTCGAAGCCATGAAGCTCGGGGCACTCGACTTCTTGGAGAAGCCGCTCGAAATCGACGATCTGGTTTCCCTGGCGCGGGCGCTCGCGGGGCAGGCCGACGGGACTGCCGAGACCGTGTTCCAGCCGCCGGGCAGCCCCCCGATCGTCGGACGTCATCCCAAGCTGCGCGCGGCCCTGCGCTTGCTCGAAAAAGTCGCACCGACCGAAAGCACGGTGCTGTTGACCGGCGAAAGCGGGACCGGCAAGGAGCTATTTGCCCAGGCCCTGCACGCGCTGTCCTCCCGCGCCGGCGGACCACTGGTTGCGGTCAACTGTGCGGCGATTCCGGCATCGCTGATGGAAAACGAGCTCTTTGGCCATGAGAAGGGCGCCTTCACCGGTGCTTCGAAGCGTCAGATCGGACGCTTCGAACTGGCCGACCGCGGGACACTCTTTCTCGATGAGATCGGCGAGCTGGAGTTTGCCGTGCAGAGCAAGGTCCTGCGGGCGCTCGAAGAGCGGACTTTTGAGCGGGTGGGCAGCGGCCGTCTTCAGCGCGTCGATGTCCGGCTGGTGGCAGCCACCAACCGGGACTTGGCGCAGATGGTGGCAGCGGGGACGTTTCGCAGCGATCTCTACTTTCGCCTGGACGTTTTTCCGATCGCGCTGCCGCCGTTGCGCGAGCGCGCCAGCGACATCCCGCTGCTGGTGAGCCACCTCACCGCCGAAATCGCCCGTCGACTACGCCTGAAAGCGCCGGAATTCGACCGCACGGCGGGCGACGTGCTCGCGCAAACCCCCTGGCCGGGCAACGTCCGCCAGCTGGCCAACGTGCTCGAACGCGCGGTCATCCTCGGGGCAGGCCAGCGCCTCAGCGCGACCGACTTGCAGCCGCTACTGCCCACCCCTGCGCGCTCGGACGAACGCGCGGAAATCCGCCAGGCCCTGCTCCTCGCTCAAGGCGACAAAGCCGCAGCCGCCCGGCAACTCGGCATCAGCCCGCGGACCCTCCAGCGCAAGGTCAAGCACTACGACCTCGAAGGCATTCCCCACTATCGGCAATAGTCGATCCTCGGCGATCCTCGGTCGGCGCCAGCACCTCACCTTTCCCGTTCGCGCGCGCTGTCGTGCCAGCGTCGCAGGGTGAGGTGGGCAAGCGCAGAGAGCAGGGCGAAAATGGCGGTGCCAGCGGCTGCGAGGAGGGCGAGGGCAGCGAACATGCGGGGAATTTGCAGGGTGTAGCCCGCTTCGAGGATGCGGTAGGCAAGGCCCGACTGGATCCCGCCGGTGCCGGCCACGAACTCGGCCACAACCGCTCCGATCAAAGCCAGGCCACCGCTGATCTTGAGGCCACCGAAGAAGTAGGGGAGAGCGCTCGGCAAGCGAAGGTAGAAGAGGACGTGCCAGGGTTTGGCACCATAGAGCCGGAACAAGTCGAGCAGGCGGTGGTCGGTGCTGTTGAGCCCCAAAGCCGTGTTGGCGACGACCGGAAAAAACGCAGCAATCGCCGCACAGATCAGCAGGGCGAGCTGGGTATTTTTTGCCCAGATCAAGATCAGCGGGGCAATCGCCACGATCGGCGTCACTTGCAAGATGACTGCGAAGGGGAAAAAGCTGCGCTCAACCCACTTGGACCCGGTGAAAAACAGCGCCAGGGTCACCCCGGCCACGGTCGCGAGCAAGAGGGCCGCCCCGGTGATTTGCAAGGTGACGAGGAGCGAACCCCACAGCAGGGTCCAGTCGGCACGCAAAGCCGCAGCAATGCGCAGTGGTCCGGGCAAGATGTACTCGGGGAATTCGCGCCAGCGCACCACCAACTCCCACAGCGCCAGGGCGAAAAATGCGGTCACGACCGGCGGCAAGGCGCCCTGCAGCCAGGCGCTCTGCAGCCAGGTGGGCCAGCTGCGGTTTGACCGGCGGCCCGGGGTCATCGGGGTCATCGGGCTCATCGGGGTCATCGGGGATCACCCTCCATGGCTGCGGCCAACTGCGCCGAAACCGCCTGGCAGCGGCGCTGGTAGTCGGCGGACAAGCGGAAGGCGGGTCCGCGCGGGAAAGGCGCGTCGATCGGGAATTCCGCCACCACCCGACCCGGACGCGGCGAGAACACCGCAATGCGGGTCGACAAGTAGACCGACTCGAACACGCTGTGGGTGACGAAGACCACGGTCAGGCCCTGGGCTTGCCACAGCGTGAGAAGGTCGTCGTTGAGCTTGCCGCGGGTGATTTCGTCGAGCGCGGCAAAGGGTTCATCGAGGAGCAGCAGCTGCGGTCGCGCGACCAGTGCGCGGGCCAGCGCGACCCGCATCTTCATGCCCCCGGAAAGCTCGCGCGGGTACGCGTCAGCAAAGCCTTCGAGGCCGACTTGGGCGAGGACTTCTTGCCCCCGAGCCCGGGCTTCGCGGGACGGTACGCCGAGCAGCCGGAGCGGGATCATCACGTTGCCGCGGACCGTCGCCCAGGGCATCAGCGTGGGCTCTTGGAACACCAAGCCGAGGCGGCGATCAGCAGCCCCCGGCTCTAGCCCGCCGAGAACCGTGCCCTGAGAGGGCGCGCTCAAGCCGGCGATCAGGCGCAGGACCGTGCTCTTGCCACAGCCCGAAGGGCCGAGCAAGCTGACCCACTCCCCACGCCGGATCTCCAGGTTCACTCCAGCGAGCGCGGTGATGCCGCGCGCGTAGGTCTTGGTCACGCCGCAGAGGGCGACTTCGAGGTCAAGGTTTTTGGGCAAGCGGTGTGCTTTCGCGGGCCGCGCGCTTGAGGTCCATGCCGACTTGCTGGTTGACGAAGCGCAGGGTGTAAGCCTGACGCCAATCGAGGTCGGCCGGGTAGAGTCCGGCCGCGATCATGGTCGTGGCAAAGGCTTGCCAGCGGGCGTCGGTCATGGCTCCGATCCCGAGGTTTGAAGCGTCACCGGAGTCGATCACCCCGTGCTCGAGCAACGCGCGGCGGCCGAACGCGAGCAGATCGTCGGGCATGTCCGGATTGTCTTTGCGGATCAGGGCGTTCGCGGGTTGTGGATCGCCATAGAGGTAGCTGTACCAGCCTTCAATCGAGGCGTTGACGAAACGCTGTACCAGGTCAGGACGGGTGCGCACCAGCTCCCAAGTAGTTTCGATCGTAGTCGAGTAGCTGTCGAACCCGTGATCTGCGAGGATGTGGACCACGGGATGAACCCCGGCCTTTTCCAGCGAATAGGGCTCGCTCGTCAGGTACCCTTCCTGGATCGCCGACTTGTCCGCGAGAAACGGTGCCAGGTTGAAGGTGTAAGGCCGGATCTGCTCGTCGCGGTAGCCAAAGCGGATCTTGAGGAATTGCCAGAACGTGAAACGCGCGGCGGGCGCGATCATGATCGGCTTGCCCTGGAGCGCGGCCAGGGAGTCATGCCCTTGGCCGGGGTGAGCGATCAGGACTTGCGGGTCTTTTTGGAACAGGGCTGCCACGGTCAAGACCGGCACTTTGGCTTTGACGTAGTTGAGCGCGGCAAAGGAGCTCGAACCGATGTTGAAATCGACCGCACCCGCTGCGATCAACTGCGGGTTGTTGACCTGGGGTCCGCCCATGCGAATCGTGACCGCGAGCCCATGGCGCGCATAAATGCCGGCCGCCACCGCTTGATAAAACCCCCCGTGCTCGGCCTCAGCTTTCCAGTTGGTCGCGAGGGTCACGCGGTCAGGAGGATCTGGGGCAACCGCCAGTCCAGCAGTCGTCGTCCACAGCCCCAAGACGGCCAAAGTGAAACCGCGTCGCATCGGGGGATCATAACAGGGCGGGTTGAGTCTGGTAGAGTCTTCGCTCGAACTGACTTACTTGGGAGTCTCGACATGCCCCCATGGAATCTGAGCCGACGTGAGTTGATCCGCCTCTTTTCCGGCGGGACCCTGGCGAGCGCTGCTGGCCTGGCCTGCAGCCGTCCAGGCCCCGTCCCCCCAACGGCAGCCGTCCCTGACTTCACCGTGGCTTTTTTGACCGATCCCCACATCTATGAGCAAAAAAGCGCGCCTCTAGGTACCACCCGCGCTTTTGCCCATGCCATGGCCCAACCTCGCCGTCCCGACCTGGTGATCACCGGCGGGGATCTGGCTTTCGACCTCTTGGCGGTCGGCCGCGAAAACGCGGATGCGCAGTTGGACCTCCTCACAAAAAGCCTCGCCCAAGTCACAGTGCCGATCCACCACACGCTGGGCAATCATGACGTTTATGGCCTCTACCCCCAAAGCGGCGTGGCCCCCAGCGATCCGCTGTACGGCAAGCAATACTTCCTCAAGCGCCTGGGGCTCGAACGCACCTACCGGTCCTTTGACCATGCGGGCTGGCACTTCGTGATCCTCGACACGATCGGCATCGAAGGGAACACCTACCGCGGCTGGGTCGACGAAGAACAGCTGGTCTGGCTTGAACGCGATCTCGCCGCAGCGGCCAAGCCCACCGTGGTCGTGGGCCACATTCCGCTGTTCAGCAACTACATCGAGTGGCAACGCGGGACAAGCGCCGGCATTCCCGACGTCTTGAGCGTGGTGAACTGCCACCAGGTGGCCAAGGTGCTGGTTCAGTATCCGGTCAAGCTGGTGCTCGCCGGACACCTCCATGTCAACGAAGTTTTCCGCTACAAAGGGATCGAGTTCGTCAACGTGGGTGCGGTTTCCGGCAACTGGTGGGATGGTCCCCGCGACGGCTTCGAAGAGGGCTATGCCGTGCTCGAGTTCCGGGGCGACCAAGTGAGCTGGCGCTATGTCGACTATGGTTGGGACGCGGTTCCCCCGCCCCCCGCTCCCCAGCCCGCTTGAGCCCTGACCCGTGCCGCTGGCTGCGCTGCTACCCTGCCAGCAGCTCGAGGATCGTCAAAACCAGGTTGACCGTGCGCGCGATTTGCCCGAAGTCCACCTTGGCGGCAGTGTCGGTCCGCGCGTGGTGGTCTGCGTGGAGGCCGGTCGAAAGAAAGAGCGTGGGTGCGACCGGGCTGAACGTCGAGCCGTCGGAACGCGACGGAGCCAGCGTCTTAAGGGTGTGCAGCGGCTGGATCGCGACCCCCGCCTGCTGGCTCGCTCGCTCCAGCAGCTGCAGCGTGGCCTCTGGCTGCGGTCCCAGGATCTCGAAGCCGATGGTCGACGGGTTTCCTTGCGGGAAAGGGCGTCCCACCATGTCGAGGTTGATCATCAGCCGTTGGCGGTCCACGGGCACCGTGGGCGCATTCAGGTAGGCCGCCGAACCGAGCAAACCGATCTCTTCCGCGCCAAAAGCGATCAGCACCACGTCGGGGCCCCAATCCGCAGGTTTGCGGCTGACCAGTCGGGCGATTTCAAGCCAAGCCGCCACTCCTGAGGCGTTGTCATCCGCGCTAGGGAAAGGCAGACCTGCGGGATGCATGCCCTGGCCGTCGTAGTGAGCGCCGATCAAGACCACCGGGCGGTCGCGTTCAGCGCGGACCGCCGAGTCAGCGTCCGGCCAGCGGAAACGGTGTCCGACCACGTTATGGTCTTGCGTTTCGAGCACGGTGAAAGGCTGACAGTAATTCCCCGCTGGCCAAGGAGCGGTCCAGCTGCAACGCGCCAAGTGGTCCGCCAGCCACGCAGCCACCGCCTGCGCCTCTGGGCTGGCGGCCCGTCGTCCGCGGTTTTCTCGCGCGCTCAGCCGTTCGACCCAAGTGCGCAAGTTACTCGGCGTCACCCCAGGGGCAGTCCAGGCGATTTCGGGCAAGGCCAGCTGGGCGACTGCGGCGGTGACGGTTGAGCAAGTGGGGTGGACCGCTTCTTGCGGCGGGCGCTCCCAGCAAGCGGTCAAGGCCAGCAGCCCGGCTAAGGCCAAGCGGAAGCCGCGCCAGTGCCGCGTTTGGGTCTGCCTGGACGGAGCGCTGACGGGGTGCGAGCAGCCGTCGACCCCGGCGGACTCGATTTCAGGGTGGACTCCCACCGGGCTATTTTACCACTGCCGTTGCTGCAATCAGCGATGGCTGCGGAGCTGCGGTTCGATTGTGCGGGGTGTGCGGGGTGTGCGGGGGCAAGGGGTGGCAATTGAAGTGGGGCTGTCACTAAACTAAGGACCCCTCTGCGGAGGGCCCATGGCGCATTCGTCTAGGGGTCTAGGACGCCGGCCTCTCACGTCGGTAACACGGGTTCGAATCCCGTATGCGCTACCATCCTCTCCATCCCTTTGTCACAATCCGGGAAGGCCAGCCAGTATCGCTGCTGCGGGTATCCCCAGCGGAGGCACCCCTCGCGGACGCTGAGAGGCTGCGCCCAGGGCAGCGCAGCCTCTCACAAGAGGTGATTGCCTTTACCGACGCGGTTCTTTGCTCAAGGCAGCGGCCCGGCCGACTAAACTCACAAAATCAGCGACATCGCGGTCACCGGCGAAGTCCGCAGAGAGACGCTGGGCCAGCCGGAACACCGTTTCAAGATCGCCCGCTTTGGCCCAGTAAGTCGCTTGCAAAATCTCCGCAAACTCGGCGACCAACGAGGTCAACCGCAAGGCCGTAGACGCGCTGTCCCAGCTCGCTGCGAAATCCGCCCCCTTGACCTGCTGCTCGAGCTCGACCATCTCGCCGCGATCGACCGCGCCGTAGCGCAGACGCAAGGTCGCGATCCAATCCTCCGGGCGCGGCTTCGCTTGGAGCTTCAGTTCATAAAGCGCGGTCACGCTGTGGCCAACCCCGATCTCTCCGGCATCGACGGTGTCGTCGCGGAAACGATGGTCAGCCACGTCACGGTTTTCGTAGCCGAGGAGGCGGTAGCGGAGCACGGTTTGCGGGTTGAACTCCACTTGAACCCGAGCTTCGGCCGCCAACGTCTGGAGCGTTCCCGTCAAGTCCTCGACGAAAAGTCGCTGGGCTTCTTCGAGGGTATCGACGTAGGCATAACGGCCATTGCCTTGATCCGCCAGCTGTTCCATCAAAACGTCGTTGTAGTTGCCCATGCCAAAGCCGACCGTGGTCAACTCGATCCCCTGATTGGCGGCATGGCGGATCCGCGCCAGGATCGACTCCGGACCCGTGGCCCCGACGTTGGCCACGCCGTCGGAGCAGAGGATGACCCGGTTGATCGCCCCGGGGAGACGTTGTCGCATCGCGAGGTCATAAGCCAGGCGCAAGCCTTCTTCTGCGTTGGTGGCTCCTTCGGGAACGAGCGCGGCAATGGCTTGCCGGATGGCTCCCTTGTCCGCCGTGGGAGGGAGCAGGACGCGGCCGATCGAGCCGTAAACGACCAGTGCCACCCGATCCTCGGGCCGCAGCGCGTCGAGCAGTAAACCCAACGCGCGTTGCACCAAGTGGAGCCGATTCTCCTGCGCCATAGAGCCCGAGACATCGACCACGAAGGTCAACTGCGCAGGACGGCGGGCGGGCGTTTGCAGCTCCCGTCCGCGCAGGTTGAAGCGCAGCAGGTAGTAGCGTTCGCCCTCACCAAAGCGCGAAGGCGCGCCTTCGGCATGGATGGCAAACTCACTTTGCTGCGGCGGCTGGTCGCCGTAGTGGAAGTAGTTGATGAACTCTTCGACCCGCACGGCTGCGGGCGGAGGCAAATGGCCGTCGGTGAGAAAACGGCGCACGACCGTGTAGGAGCCGGTGTCGACGTCGAGCCCGAAGGTCGAGAGCCGGTCGTCTTCGGTGTCGATCATCGGGTTGGTGCCATAGCTCCGGAAGAACACATCGCCATAGGGTGCGTCATTGGGCTCGGCCGTTCCGCCGGTCGAAGGCGGCGCCACCTGCGCCTGAGGGATGGACTTCTTCGGCTCCCCTTCGCGCGCTGGCTCTGTCCGCAGCTTTTTCAGTTCTGCTTCAAGACCCTTGGCTTCTTTTTGAGCCCGGCGGAATTGTTCTTGATCTGGGGCGAGCGCATAAGAGATTCCAGGTTCTGGCGCGACGATCCGCTGGGGTGATGCGGGAGCCTCGGCAGCTGGGGCTGGTGCGGGTTTCGGCGCAGATTCTGCGACTGAGCTCAGGACCCCGCCAGCCGCAGCGCTGGTTTCTCCCAGGGGGACTTCCTCACCCACATTCAAGGCTTCGTCGATGACGGTCAGCTCTTGGGGCGACACCAGGTCCATCTCGCGGCTTCTGGCTTCTTTTTCTTTTTTGTCCGCGAGAGCCTGGGAGGATTGGGGGATAAGAAGCCGGTGGGCAGGGGGAACGGGTTGACGCTGTGCAGCTTCCGTCCTATTTTGCGCCGCATCCGCCCGCTGCCCAACGTCTTGCTTCGGTTCGGGTGATCCAACTGTTGAAGCACGGAGATCGCGGTCGGCTGAGGAAGAGGAAGCTACCGGCTCCGTCCGTTGGGATGCGGCCTCCTCGGCTTGGCGCAGTTTGAAGGTGAGGAAAGAGCCGCCCAAGATCGCGGCGGCCAAACCCGCAGCAAGCAACCAGGACGGACGCCCGGGCGGATGGTTGCGCGTAGGTAGGTTGTCACAAGGCGGTGCTGGGTAAGCCCACGTGGCTGGAATTTCTGCCTTGAGCTGGGCGGCGAGTTCCGCCGACGGTTCCGAACGATCCGACTCGCTGAGCAGATCGATGATGTCTTTTTCGCTGAGCGGTTTCATTTTGCGTCCTCCGCGAGCGCCGTGCGCAAGCAGCCGAGCGCTTTTTTCAATCGTTTGCGGACAGCAGCTCCCGTGACTGCTTCGAGGCTGGCGATTTCGTCGACCGAAAGATCCCCCCAGAAACGGGCGGTGACGGTGAAGCGCAGCTCGTCGGGCAGGCCGATGACGGCCCGCCGCAGGCGCTCCCTGACCTCCCGCCGGCTGATCAGCTCTTCTTGATCGGGCTCGGGGTCGCGCAGCGCACACGCCTCCGCGTCTGCCAGCGGCTGCAGTGGCTGGGGGCGGCGGATATGGTTGAGGAAGGTGTTGTAGGCCACCCGATAGAGCCAGGTTCCCAGCTGCGCTTGGTGACGGAACTGGTGCAGGGACTGCCAGGCCCTGCGGTAAGTTTCCTGGGTCAAGTCGGTGGCGAGATCGGCGTCGCCGCCGGTCAGCTTGAACAGCGCGGCATAGACTTGTCGGTAGGTGCGATCGACCAGTTGTTCGGCTGTCCGCCGGTCGCCAGCAGCGAAGGCTTGCCACCAATGGGATTCTTCGCTAGCACCAGGGGTCATCGCTGGTTCCCTGACTCGTCTTGCCGAGGGGGTGCCAAAGACACCCGCTTCGCGTGGAGGATTGAGGGCACTGTGGGTCTGGAGTGGATTCCATCGCATAGCACCCGGTTAGACACGGAGCGTGGACAAAAGCAAACCAGCAACCCAACCGGCGAGCGAAAAAGCGAAAAGGTCGCCGACACCGACGACCTTTCCAAAGAATTTGGTTGCGGGGACAGGATTTGAACCTGTGACCTTTGGGTTATGAGCCCAACGAGCTACCTGGCTGCTCCACCCCGCGATAAACATGGTGGGCCTGGGTAGACTCGAACTACCGACCTCACGCTTATCAGGCGTGCGCT
>CAZCOV010000132.1:12792-15171 GCA_964499975.1 uncultured Thermoanaerobaculia bacterium | reverse complement strand
ACTCGGGGTGAAACTCGTGTCCGCCGGGAAAAACGCAGGGGGTCACGGTGACCCCGAGGTGGTTCAAGGTGGCGTGGTCGCGCGCAAATTGTTCTTCCGGGTAGCGCAGGTCCTGGTTGCCGCGACCGAGCAAGACTTCTGGAATGGGCTTGCTGGCGGAGTGCAACTCAGGCGGGACATCCCCAGCGAGGATGATCAGACCGTGGCAGGGAAAACCACAGCGCGCCGCCGCGCGGTAGGCCATGGCCACGCCCTGGGAGAAACCGGCGAAAACCAAGGTGTCCGCGGTTTTTCGCTCGCGCCGGACCGCAGCGATCACGCCCGCCACATAGCGGATGTTGTCTTCGATCGCTTGTTCGCGACCCTGCTTGGTCATCCAGCTGGCCACCACATCACCCGTGCGGGTGTTGTAAAAGCGGTGTAGCCCTTCAACCGCACACAACTGCCAGCGGTTTGCGCCCGGGATCCGCTGCAGACTTTCGAGGTGGATTGCGGCACTCTCCGCATAGCCGTGAAAGCCGACCAGCAAGGGGGTCTCGGGTTCGTCAGGACCGCTCAGCAAATAACGGCCGTGAGTGAGCGTGGCGATCTCGCGGATTTGGGTTTCAACCCTCATATCGTCATCTCAATAGTGGCAGTGGGTGCTTGTTGTGGGGGCTTACGCTCCGTCAATCGGCGCGCGCAGCCTTTGCGCGCCCGTGTGAAAGCTTGGTTGGGCGTGTACTCGCTTTTGCTGGATCCCATTCAAAGTGCATCCGGTGTCCGGGCGAGCTCGAAAACGGTCAGTTAGTCTGCGTTGGGTCCGGGCTACAGATTGTCCTATCTGCTTGCCTTGCCCTTTGGCATATCGACCTCCATTGTTCCGAAGTTGGCCTCGATCATGCCAGGCTTTCTTTTTTTGTATTCTCCCAGAACAGCATAAAAATCTTCAGCCGTAAAATTAAAGCCGGCTTCGTTCGCAATTCTGCTAAAGGCTTCCCAATCACCTTTATTGACCCCCTTTATCTTGGCTTGAAGGCTCACATCGTTCTCGGTTTTCTCGATAAATTTGTTCGCTTGCTTTTGGGACATTGTCAGATCTCCTCTCGTCTACGAAGTCAAGGGTCTAGCTAGGCATTGCACTCATTAGTGCCGTGGACCACTCTCAAGAGCTACTGACACCTTGCGAAGACCCTGGCTAGGCAAACCGGGATGACGAACGCGTGGCTGACCCGCCAGGGCTTGATCTCCGTGCGTGCGCTGTTTTTGCGTGCTCATGGGTATTCCTGAACTCTACACCATGCGTCGCCGCGATTGCAGCGCGTCGTCCTCGACGCCGCGCGGGACCGCGCCGTGCTCAAGGTCGCGACCCTACTCCCTGCAAGTCGGGGTCCTGAATCTCGAAGCTGTGCCCGCGAAACCGGAGCCCCGTCACAGGGGTGACGAACGTTATGCGGCCGGGCGCAGCTCTTGATCACTGGCCTACAGACCTGCTGGCGCTGCTTCTCTGCTCTGATCCTCGCCGTGCTGGTTTAAACTCAGCAGGGCACCGCTCGGGGCTCTCTCCGGCGGAATCAAGGAGTCATGGGAGGTCTCGCTTGAGTGAATCACATGCGCAGCCCCGGGTACCCCGCTGGTATCTCGCCTACTTTCTGCTCGCAGCTTTTGACATCCTCACCGTTTCAGCCAGCCTTTACCTCAATCACAACATCCGGCAGCGTTACGCCGACTCGGTCGCAGTCAACAGTCTGTGGGCCGAACGCTTGGCCAAGCTCGCGGAGCTGCGGCAGTTGGCAGGCGCGGTCAACGCCCCGGGCAACGACGTCTTCGACAGCCGCAATGTGGTGGTCGAAAGCGATCGCATGCAGGCCGCAAGCAAGCTTTTCACCGAACGCTTGACCGAAATCCGCGCTGACTTGACGCGCCCACCCATCCCCCCGCAAGGGGATGAGCTGCTCGCGGGCACGCGCCAGATCGAAACCGCGATGAGCGAAATGGTCAAAGAAGCGTCGCAGATTTTTCTGTGGTTTGCCCAACAACAACCGGAGCGGGCAGGGGAGCGCATGGCCACCATGGATCGCAAGTATGCCCAGGTGCATGCAGCTTTTGCCCAGCTCGAAGAGGCGATCCGCGCCTTGCAAGCGGAGAACTTGCGCCAACAACGCGATGCTGCCGTCGCCCTAGAGCGCTATGAACGCATCATTGCGCTGTTCATCCTGGTGATGGTGGTGGGGGCTTGTGTTTATGGCCATCGGATCTATCGGCAGATGATCGCCAGCGCGCGCGAACGCGAACGCTTCTTGCACGAACTCGCCTTCGCGCGCGATCAAGCGATCGAGGGGGCGCGACTCAAATCCGAGTTTCTCGCCAACATGAGCCACGAAATCCGCACCCCGATGA
>CAZCOV010000132.1:4973-12782 GCA_964499975.1 uncultured Thermoanaerobaculia bacterium | reverse complement strand
CATGGGCATGCTCGATTTGCTCGACCACACCAAGCTCGACGCTGAGCAGCACTACTTTCTCACCACTGCGCGCAACTCTGCTGTCGGCTTGCTTTCGATCCTCAATGACATCCTCGATTTCTCGAAAATCGAAGCGGGCAAGCTCGAACTCGAACCCGTCGAGCTCGACCCCAGGGCGCTCACGGAAGAAGTTTCGGCGGTGCTCTCGAGCCATGCGGAAAACAAGGATCTGGAGCTGATCTGCTTCATTCCGCGCGAAGTTCCAGCGCGGGTCATCGCCGACCCAACTCGCTTGCGTCAGATCTTGACCAACCTGATCAGCAATGCGATCAAATTCACTCACCAGGGGGAAGTGGTGGTTCGCCTGAGTCTGGCCCCGCCCGCAGAAGGTTCTGACCTTGACGAGTCGCACTGCACGTTGCTCTTCGCGGTGACGGATACCGGGATCGGCATTGCTCCGGAAGCGCAAGCGCGCATTTTCGACTCGTTCATCCAAGCTGACGGCTCGATGGCGCGGCGTTTCGGCGGCACCGGCCTGGGGTTGGCGATCAGCAAGCAGCTGGTCGAGCTCATGCATGGGCAGATCGGCTGCGAATCTACCTTGGGGCGGGGCTCGTGCTTTTGGTTTGCGATTCCGGTTGAAAAAGGGGAGCCGGTCGAGCTCCCAACCCCAGCCCCCCAGGCCCAGTTGCACGATCGCCGTGTGCTGATCGTCGACGACAACGCCACCAACCGGGAGATCCTCTGGCATCACTTGAGCCAGTGGGGATGCCGGGTTTCAGCGCGCGAATCCGGACCGCTGGCTTTGACCGCGCTCAAGGAGGCCAGCGCCCGGCAACAGCCTTTCGAAGTTGCGCTGCTCGACATGACGATGCCTGGAATGACCGGGATTGATTTGGCCCGGGCGATCCGGGCAGATCCGCAGATCGCCGGGATCCCCTTGATCCTGCTCACCTCGGTGGGAATCCACTTGACACCGTCGGAAAAGCAAACGCTCAACTTTGTCGCCAGCCTGACCAAGCCGTCTCGGCGGGCTGAGTTGCATCGGGCTCTGCTGCACGCGGTGGGGCAGCAGCCCACGCCACAGCCGTCGGTGGAACCCTTGGAGGCTGCTCCGGAGCTTCGCTTCAAGGGGCGCATCCTGCTCGCCGAGGACAGCCTGGTCAATCAAACCGTGGCCAGTGCCATGTTGCGCGCACTGGGCCTTGAAGTGCATGTTGTGGCCAACGGACGGCAGGCTTGTGACGTGGCTGCGGCCGAAACGTTCGACTTGATCTTGATGGACTGCCAGATGCCCGAGCTGGACGGATTCGCTGCCACCCGCTGGATCCGTCAACGCGAAGCGTCAACCCCTGGGCAAAGGCGGTGTCCGATCATCGCTTTGACCGCGCTCGCGATGCAAGGCGACCGCGACTTGTGCTTGCAGGCAGGCATGGATGATTACTTGCCCAAGCCTTTTTCGCGGGAACAGTTGGGGATGGTGCTCTCCGCTTGGCTCACTCGGTCAACCGGGATGGGACTTGCCGCAAGCGAACGCGCGAAATGAATGATCGCGCTAGTCCCGCTGCCCCGAAGCGCGATAGGATCGCGCTGGGATCATGGACCCGCTTACCCGCTTCCGCAATGGACTTTACCGCTTACGTCATGGCCGGGCGCGCCGCAGGGCCGTGCAGGAGTTCAGGCGCTCGCTCGCGTTGATCGTCGACTTGCCCTCACTGGAAGCCAGTGTCTCATCCCGGCTCAAAGAAATCTTCGACCCCGATTGCCTGGCCATCCTCCACCTCGACCCGCAAGCTGCCAAGTTTCGTCTCAGCTTGAGTTCGGGCTATGGTGATCCCCCACCCAGCACTTCTTTTCCCGCGCACGGTCGCTTGGCGCGCTGGTTCGTCGTCAACCAGTCCTGCCTGCTCTTGCCCCGCGATCTCGGCGTGCTCGCCTACCTCGATCCCGAAGAACGCACGGCCTGGCAAGAACTCGGGATCCAGCTGGGTGCGCCGCTGATTACTCAGAACCACTTGATCGGGATGCTGCTTTTGGGTTCCCGCCGGGCTGGACGGCAACTGACCCGCGCGGATGCCGAACTTCTCCTCACGCTCGCCGAGCAAGCCAGTCTCGCCTTTCACAATGCCGCGCTGTACCGTGAGCAGCAAGACCGGCTCGACCGCCTCCACCGCGCGGATCGCCTCGCCGCGATCGGCCAGCTCGCCGCTGGCGTCGCGCACGAGGTGCGCAACCCCTTGACCGCGATCCGCTCGACCATGCAGTACCTGGGCAAAAGCTTCCCAGAAAACGATGGTAAGCACGAAATGGTCAGCGAATTGCTCGCCGAGGTGGACCGCATCGACCGCACGATCACCGACCTCTTGAGCCTGACCCGCTCCGGCGAGCTCCAGCCAACCTCGCTCGACCTCGTCGAGCTGGTGCGCCAGACCGCCCACTTGATCGCGATCCAGGCCCGGCAACAAGGGGTCGAGATTGAACTTGCCTTTGCTGCACAGCCGCTGTGGGTCCGGGCTGATGCACAAAAGCTCAAGCAAGTCTTGCTCAACCTGATCCTCAACGCCCTCCAAGCCATGCCTGAAGGCGGGCATATCCGGCTCCGGATCGTTCAGGAGGTAACCGTAGGCAGCGACGCTCCGATGACCCGCGTCGAGGTGACCGACCAAGGGCCGGGTATCCCACCCGAACAGCTGTCCAAGGTCCGCGATCCCTTCTACACCACCAAACGCGAGGGGACGGGGCTGGGTCTCGCGATCTGCCAGAACATCGTCGAGCGTCACGCTGGCACGCTGTTGATCGACAGCACCCCAGGCCAGGGCACCACCGTGACCGTCCTGCTGCCTTTGCGTCCCGCGGGGTGAAGGGCGCGCGCGGCACGGTGGCCCCGACGGACTCCCACCGAGCGCGCACATGGAGTAAGATCCAGCCGACATGGCCAAAATTCTGATCGTCGACGACGAGGCAAGAATCCGCCGCATTTTGGCGCTGATGCTGCGCGACCACGGACATCGGGTGGTGGAAGCCGAGTCCGGCGAGGAGGGGCTCGATAAAGCGGGTGAGTTTTCCCCCGACCTGGCGCTGCTCGACCTCAAACTGCCGGGCATCGATGGTCTCGAGACTTTGCGCCAGCTGCGCGAGCGGGCGGCCCATCTCGAGGTGATCATGATGACCGCCTTTGGCACGATCGGGACTGCGGTCGAAGCCATGCGGCGGGGAGCTTGCGATTACCTGACCAAACCCTTCGACAACGACGAACTGTTGCTGGTCGTCGACCGCGTGCTGCAGCAGCGCCAACTGGCAATCGAAGTCGAGTCCCTGCGCGACGACCTCGAAACCCGTTACGGTTTTACGGAAATCATCGGGGTCAGCCCGGAAATCCAAGCCATTTTTCGCACCATGGCCAAGGTTGCGCGGGTCGATGCCACGGTGTTGGTTACCGGCGAATCCGGCACGGGCAAGGAGCTGGTGGCACGCGCCATCCATCGCAAGAGCCGGCGCGCCCAGCGTCCTTTTGTCGCGGTCAATTGCAGTGCCATTCCCCAAACTCTGGTCGAAGCCGAGTTTTTTGGCCATGAGCGCGGAGCCTTCACCGACGCCCACCAGGCGCGTCCGGGTAAGTTCGAGCAAGCGGACTCGGGCACCCTTTTCCTCGACGAAGCCGGCGACCTGGCGCTCGACGCGCAAGCCAAGCTGCTGCGCGTGCTCCAAGAGAAGCAGATCGTGCGGCTCGGGTCGCAGAACCCGCGACCGGTCGACGTGCGGGTCATTGCCGCCACCAACAAGAACCTGGAGCATGAAGTGGCCGAGGGCCGTTTCCGCGAGGACTTGTTCTGGCGTTTGAACGTGGTCACGATCGAGCTGCCCGCCCTACGGCAACGCAAGCAAGACTTGCCGCTGTTACTCGACCACTTCATCGGCCGGCTCAACCGCGAGCTGGGCCTGGCGGTTCACCGCATTTCACCCGAAGCTCGTCAGCTGCTGGTCGACTATCCCTGGCCGGGCAATGTGCGGGAGCTTGAAAACGCCCTCTGCCGTTCGATGATCCTCTGTGAGGGCGAGGTCTTGAGCCCGGCTGACTTGCCGGACCGTTTGCGCGGCGAAACCGCTGAGGGCAAGGCAGCGTTCCCCCCGTCCGATCTCGATCAAATGACCTTGACCGATGCCGTGGCCGAAGCCACCGAGCGGCTGGAAAAGCGCATGATCTTGTCGCGCCTTGCCGCGTTGAAGAGCAACCGCACAGCCACTGCCAAGAGCCTCGGCATCAGCCGCAAGACCCTCTTCAACAAGATGCGCCAGTACGGACTCACCGACGACGACCTCGACGACGAAACTTAAACCCTGCTTCCTAACCCACGCCACGCGGGTTGCAAGGACGCCCGACGAAGTCGGGTCAGAAAAAAGCCGACCCGCTGGCGTTGTTGCTGCTGACCCCTCTTGCCGCATCTTTCCGGCCCGAGTTACGAACCTCTCTGATGGCCTTAGAACCGCTTCTGCTGCGAAGCTGGTAAAGACGCGGGAAGCGATTTCGCCGCGCGCATATCGTTACCGAGTTACTTGTTAACTCACATTATTTCAGCTGTGGTGAGGGATCTGTCATGGAGTTGCCAGGACGAAAATCGGGTTTATCGGGTTTGCCGCGCAAGCGGAGTTGGGGCAAGCTGTTCGCAGGTGGTTTATTGCTGATCGGGCTCTTGGCGGCGTTTTTGGCGGCGCGTGGAGGTCTGGCCAGACGCTTGCCTGGGCAGGGAGCAGAAGTTGTCGTGCCGCAAGGTGCGGTCTGGCGTTATCTCGACAACGGCTCTGACCAAGGCACAACCTGGACCACGCCAGGATTCAACGACAGCAGCTGGGCGAGCGGCCCGGCGCGGTTGGGTTATGGCGGCGACGGAGAAGTGACCACGGTCGGCTTTGGCCCATCGCCCGCCACCCGTTACCTGACGACCTACTTTCGCCATCATTTCACCGTCACGGATCCATCGGTCTTCGGCACCCTGCAGCTCCGCCTGCTGCGCGATGATGGCGCGATCGTTTATTTGAACGGGCAGGAAATCGCGCGCAGCAACATGCCGACCGGATCGGTCAATTATCGTACCCGGGCGGCAACGGCCGTCAACAACGAATTCGAGCAAGTTTTCGTTGCTTTTCCCGTCGATCCGAGTGGGCTCGTCGCTGGCAACAACGTGCTCGCGGTTGAAGTGCATCAAATCCGCAACACCAGCGATGACCTCGCGCTCGACCTCGCGCTGGTCGATCAGACCGGCGCGCAACTGTGCTTCGGGGTAGCCGACGGCACCAACAATGCGGCGACCGAAGACACCTTGGTGCAGCTCGACGTGATTTCGGGTGAAACCACCCTGATCGGGTTGACCGGCACCTTCGACGTCGAGAGCATGGCTTTCGAGCTCGGCGGCCAGCGGCTTTACGGGGCAGATGGCGGCCGGCTGGTGATCCTCGACCTCGCCACCGGACGGGCAGCCCCGGTGGGCACTTTTGGCTCCGGCCGCGGTGCTTTCGGCGCGGTGAACCTGAGCGATGCGGATGGCCTGACCTTCGACACGCTGAATGGCGTCCTCTACGGTGCCAACCGTCGCCTGGGCGCGGATGTGTTGTTCCAGATTGATCCGCAGACCGGAGGGTTGATCCCCGATGCCTTTGGCCCTGGCGTGGACTACGTCCCGATCACGGGTCCCACCTTGCCTTCCGACGACATCGACGACATCGCCAGCGATCCCACCACCGGACTGCTCTACGGCAGCGCCAACCAAAACGGCGGTGCCAGCCAGCTGGTGCGCATCGACCCCGAAAGCGGTGCGGCCGAAGTGATCGGAGCGATGGGGGTAGTCGACGTCGAAGGGTTGGCGTTCTTCAACGATGGCCAGCTGTTCGGGAGCACCGGACGGTTGGCCGGCAGCGACAGCAACCGCCTGTTCTTGATCGACAAGTCCACGGGTGTGGCCGCCCTGGGCGCTTTTTTCAGCATCGGTGAGGAGTACGAAGCGCTGGACTGCCTGACCGCGCCAGCCATCGCCACGGTGGGGGATCGGGTGTGGGAGGACCTCGACGCGGACGGGATCCAAGAGCCGGGCGAGCCCGGCCTGGACAGCGTCACGGTTCGGTTGCTCAATGGGCTCGGCCGCGAGATCGCGTCCGCGCTCTCGACCAGCGGTCTGTATCGCTTCACCGGTCAGGCGCCGGGGGGCTTTCGCGTGCAGTTCGACGTGCCACCGGGTTTCTTGCTCAGCCCGCAGTCGCAAGGCACAGATCCCAGCCAAGACAGCGATGCAGGAGCCGATGGCCGCACGCCACCTTTCACCCTGGTGACCGGCGATTCGCGCTTGGAGTTCGACGCCGGGCTGTTCCGCTTGGCGGCGCTGGGCGATTGGGTGTGGCATGACCTCGACGCGGACGGGGTCCGCGACCCCGACGAGCCCGGTCTGGACGGCGTCGTGGTGGAGTTGCTGGACGCGGGCGGCACGGTTGTAGCCACCACCACGACCCATGCTGGCTTGTACTTGTTTTCGGGGGTCTATCCGGGAACTTATCAAGTACGTTTCGCCCTGCCCCAAGGCTTCCAGTTCAGTCCGGCAAACCAGGGCGGGGACGATGGTGCCGACAGCGACGCAGATCCGTTGAGCGGTCTCACCGCGAGCATCCAGTTGATTTCGGGGGAGGCGCGAAGGGCGCTCGATGCCGGGGTCTTCTTGCCGGTCACGCTGGGCGACCGGGTGTGGCACGACCAGGACGCTGATGGCATCCAGGATGGGGGTGAGCCTGGGCTTGATGGGGTCACCGTCCGCCTACTCGACGCTGCAGGTGCCGTGGTGGCGACCACGCTCACTTCCGCAACCGGCCAATATGGCTTTAGCAGCCTGGTCCCCAGGAGTTACCGCGTCGCGCTTTCCGCACCCGCGGGCTTCCAGTTCAGCCCGGCGCAGCAAGGCGGGGATCCCAGCCAAGACAGCGACGTGAGCGCTGACGGAGAAACCGCCGTGGTTTCCTTGCTCTCGGGGCAGTCGCGCGCGGACCTCGATGCCGGGCTGTTCCAGCTGGCTGCGGTGGGCAATCGGGTGTGGACCGACACGGATGCAGACGGTCAGCAAGATGCCAACGAAAACGGTCACCCGGGCGTGGTGGTCGAGCTGCTCGACGCCACCAGCGTTCCCGTGGCCACGACCGTTACTGCAACCGACGGCACTTACCATTTCGCACAGCTCTTGCCGGGCGCTCACCGCGTGCGTTTCCATGCCCCGACAGGCTTTCATTTCAGCCCCCCCGATCAGGGGAGCGACGAAAGCGACAGCGACGCGAGCGAACAAGACGGCACCACGGGTGTCGTGGTGCTCGCTTCGGGCGCAGCGCGCGAAGACGTCGACGCGGGTCTGGTCGCAGATGACAGCAGCGGTCTGGTCGCTTCGGTAGGCGATCGGGTGTGGCAAGACCTCGATGCGGACGGCATCCAAGAGAGCGGCGAGCTTGGGCTAGATGGGGTCACCGTCCGCCTGCTCGACTCGCTAGGTCAGGAACTTGCGACCCAATCCACAGCGAACGCTGGGCTTTACACCTTCGCCAACCTGGCGCCTGGCACCTACCAGCTGGAGTTCGTCCGCCCCAGCGGTTGGGTCTTCAGCCCAGCGCTTCAAGGCGGAGATCCCAGCCAAGACAGCGATGCTCTGGCCAATGGACGCACCGCAGCCTTCTCCCTGGCCGCTGGCGAGAACCGCAGCGATCTCGATGCCGGACTGTTCCAGCTGGCCGCGGTGGGCAATCGGGTGTGGACCGACACGGATGCAGACGGTCAGCAAGATGCCA
>CAZCOV010000132.1:0-4873 GCA_964499975.1 uncultured Thermoanaerobaculia bacterium | reverse complement strand
CCGCAGCCTTCTCCCTGGCCGCTGGCGAGAACCGCAGCGATCTCGATGCCGGACTCGTTGGCACCGCAGCGGTGGGTGACTTCGTGTGGCAAGACCTGAACGGCGATGGCATCCAACAGGTCGACGAGCCAGGGCTCGATCAAGTCGAGGTGCGGCTCCTTTCGGCCGCAGGCCAAGAGGTGGCTGCCACCACCACCGCGAGCGGCGGCTTCTACGGTTTTGCCGGACTCACGCCGGGAACCTATCGCTTGGAGTTCGCGGCGCCCGCAGGGTTGGACTTCACCCCGCCGGGCCAAGGAGCGGACCGCGAGCTCGACAGCGACGTCGATCCGGCCACCCAGAGCACACCCTTTGCTTTGACCGCGGGACAGAGCCGCACCGACCTCGATGCAGGGCTGCGCGAAGACCTGCCGGTGGTGGGCATCCCGACGCTCTCGACTTATGGCCTGGTGAGCTTGTGCGTCCTGCTGGCAGGGGCAGCGCTGGCTTTCCTGCGCCAGCCGCGCGTCGCCGTGCGGCCAAGCTCCGTCGGCAAAGCCAAACCGGGCTTTAGGGTCGACGCAGCAATAACTTCCCATTCTGGCATCCCATCTTGAGAGTCCTCTTGCCGCACGCGCTGGCCAGGAAATATCCTGCTGCTCCCAGCGAGTGGCCCTGGCAGTACGTCTTTCCTGCAGAAAAGCTCAGCCGCGATCCACGGACGGGTCAGATCCATCGTCATCATCTCCACGAGCGCGGGGTGCAGCGCGCCTTCAAGCAAGCCGTTCGCCGAGCTGGGTTGGGCAAGCCCGCGACGTGCCACTGTCTGCGCCACAGTTTTGCCACCCACCTTTTGGCTACCGGTTCCGACATTCGGACCGTACAAGAGCTGCTAGGCCACAAAGACGTCAAGACCACCATGATCTACACGCACGTCTTTTTCCGTGGCGGCAAAGGAGTTCGCAGCCCGCTCGACGCCCTTTGATCAGGAGAAGGCCTATGCGACCGCATCTGGGTCGCCCAAATCCTTGGTAAGAGCGTCTAACTCCAGTGTTTTCAAGGGAAAGGGGGATGATCTCTGCACTTATGCGACGGCGACGTCGCAAGAGCGGAGAAGCCCCTTTTCCCGCCGTTTCGCCGACACCGACAGCTGCGGCTAAACTTCAGCGATCTCCAGCTAACCCAAGTATGTTCAATAGTTTGGGCTGGAGCACAAGAGACATATGCGCACTCAGCCTTGTCGCCCAAGCCCCTGCCGCACCGTCTCCTGAACTTGGCGCCTTATGCGACACCGACGACACCGAAATGCCGCTTGACACGCCAGAAGAACTTGCGCTACCGTGGCTAAGTCTTTCACGCAGCAGGGAGTAGGGTCGACCGGGGGGAAGACTCAAGGGTGCTTATGCGTCGGCAGGTTGTCGGATATACCTGTTTGTCGAGAGATTTGTCTGACGCAGAATCATAGGTTCTGCGGCAAAGCAAACAACATGCCTAACTTGTCTAACTATAATAAAACGAACTATAACAACTATCAATCCACGAAGGAGACTTGCAATGTCAACTCGCATTCTCGGTTTCGCAGTGATTCTGTGCATCGCACCTTGCGTGAACGCAACTGAATCTAGCTCCAACATCTCAAACATCAACGCAAATTTGACCCCGCCCGAATGCACTCTCGCCCAGGTTTCCTTTGTCGGGGGAATCGAGGGAATAGAGAATTCACCACCTGCACCTATTCTCTTGGCTTGCTCGGCTCAGGCTACTTGCGAGGATGGCTCAACAAAATCCTGCAGCCTCAGTGGAACTGGCACTTGCACCGCGGTCAATGCTAACTGCCCTAGCGAACAAGGCTACGTTTCGTGCGCTGGCACGGTCACTTGGTGTCCAGCTTGTCAAGCCGAGTGCCCTACAACCCCATGCACCTCCGGCCCTGCATGCAGGACTTGGTGCCAACAACAGTATCCCTACGACGGAGTGTTGGGCTGGTGCGTTCTGGGTTGCTGTGAATGCACTTGATGCCACACTTCCAGGGGCTTGGGTCGGTTGAACGAAGCGCCGCGTTGGTGAATTTCGCAAAGCCGGGGCTTATTCATGCGGTCTCAGTTGGACTATCGTCAGATCAGACGATCGAACCGGAGAAGAAAGGCATGAGGCAGTCTGTCCCAAAATTCCGCAGAACCCCCTGCTGCAGCGGACCCCGGGCGCGCTTCGCTTTCCGGGTCCGCTGAGGGGCATACCGTTAGCCGAGTTCGTCGCCTGACCAATTCATGGAGGTACCGTAGCATGCGACCTCTTATCGATCATTCACCGCGGTTACTTTCTCTACTCGCGCTCATGTATGTGTCACTGCGGCTGCGTCGCTAGCTGCGGATAGCTTTGACGTCCAAACAACTGGTACGTCAATCATCGTCAATGAAGAGCTAGTCATTGATCATCTTGGTTCAAAGTCTGTTGTATTGATGCGCGGCTACAACTTAAGCGAGGTGGTCACTGTGCTCATGCGGGCCGCTGGCCCGAATGCCATCACCGAACAGGCATCGCGCCAAACTATAGAAGCAGCAGACCTCCTCGTTGATTCCATACCCCTCTTGGTATTTGTAGCTAATGACTGGAGTTGGTCAGAACCGATTGACAGCTTGCAGTCGCTCTCCGACACAGCAGCTAGGTCAGTGTTCGTTCAGCCAGCGGTGGAAGCGCTCACTCTTGTTGTTGATCCTGGTATACACATGCTCGTTCAGGTTATCACGGCTTCTCCCAGCGCCGACATACGCAATAATCTTGGCCAAGCGCTGAAGCGTATCGATTTTATAGCAATCGAGGATGTTTACGAGAAGAAAAGCAAGGAGAGAGCATCAGTGGCCGTTACCCGAGAGCTCGTCGCCAAGGCTCTCAAACGGTGGCAAGCCATTTACTCGAGTGCTGCTATCAAGGAACTCGAGCCGTACTTGTCCGGCAAAGTCTCACCGCTCTATGCGACGCAGCAAATCTGGCAGCTTGCGACAGCCGATCCCGATACAGTACCCACAATCATGCCTTTGCTACTGACCATGCTTCGCGACAGCGTGAAAGGGTTCGATAGCAATCTAGAAAAATCAGACGATCCCTCCATACAGCGACGTGCCAGCGCTTTACAGTACGACTTCCAGCGCACACTTGAGGTCCTCGAAGCCGCAGGCGCCCAGTCTGAGGAAGCGTTAGATGTGATCCGCGATTTTATGAAACATCCAGACGAACGCGTCCGACAACGGGCAACTCAGGCGGAACGTCGAATATCGAAGGCACTCCAACACAGCGTGAGGAGTAAAAGGAAAGGTGATTAACGCTCTAGCTAGATCAGCATGCCGCAAAGTGGAATTCGGCTAACCCGGGCGGTCGAGCGGACGGAAACCGCAAAAGCGCGGTTCCGCCGCTCACCGCCAACGACGTTCGGCGTCAACGGAGGAGAAAGTGGTTTTCGACGAGGTTGGATCAAGGCATGTGAGGAACCGCCATTTCGGGCGAGTATAGGGTTCAAGCATGAGCGGTAAGCGACTACGTGTTTACGTCGACACTTCCGTGATCGGTGGCTGTGGAGACGATGAGTTCAAGGGGCCATCGACTCGACTCATGCAGAGGTTTATTTCCGGACAGGCGAGCCTGGTAGTCTCCGACGTGATGATTGCCGAGTTGGTAGGGGCACCAGATCAGGTGCAGGCTGTTTTGCGAGATGTAGCCCCGGCCAACGTAGAGTATGTGGCGCTGGATGACGAAGCGGCGCGACTCGCCGAAGAGTATGTGCGGCAGGGAGCGCTGTCGCCTCGCATGTTTGCAGACGCTCAGCACATTGCCATTGCGACAGTTGCTCAGGTGGACGTCCTTGTGAGTTGGAACTTCAAACACATCGTGAACCTCGACCGTATTCACAGATATAATTCCGTCAATCTCCGGGAGGGTTACGCTCTGCTGGAGATTCGGAGTCCTCAGGAGGTACTACAGGATGAATCAGAAGGTCAAGGAATTTGATTCCGTCCAGTTGATGAGGAGGCTGCGCGATCAACTGAGTGAGGAGATGGCGCAGATGTCTCCTCAGGAGCGGATCCTTTACATCCGGCGAAAGGCTGCGGCGAGCCCACTGTCGGCCCTCTTCAGCCACCAGATCCGGGCGCGAGACGCCGAACAAGTCGTTCGAGCGGACGGCTGAAGCCGCCGCTCAACTCCAGGAACGTTAGGCGACCCGGGCAGTCGAGCGGACGGAAACCGCAAAGGCGCGGTTCCCGCCGCTCACCGCCAGACCGTTCTGCGGTGAGCGAGTTGCGGTAGACTGAGGCGGTGACCTACGAGTGGGATGCGCGCAAGGCGACTCAGAATCGGCGTTACCACGGCGTCTCGTTCGAAGAGGCTGCGACCGTCCTCCTCGACCCTCTCGCGACCACGTATCCCGACCCGGATCACTCGGAGGACTCGGAGGAGGAGGACCGGGAGATCACGATCGGCTATGCTACCAGTGGGCGGCTCCTGTTCGTGGCGCGCTACGCAACGAGCGGGTTCGCCTCATCAGCGCGCGACCGGTGACGCCCAAGGAGCGTCGACAACATGAGCAAGGCATCGGCGAGCAGGGATCGAGATGAGCTTCGGGCCGAGTATGACCTTTCGAAGCTGAAGGGCGGCGTTCGCGGCAAGTACCACCAGCAAGCCACCGCTGGAACGAACCTCGTGTTGATCGAGCCTGAGTTGGCCGAGGTCTTTCCGGATGCCGAGTCGGTGAACCGGGCCCTTCGCCTGCTCGTCGATACGGCGGAGGCGGCGAGGCCTTCTAGGAAGCGCAGGTCGCCGAACCCGGCAATGCAGCCGCCGCCCCCAAAAACGGCGCGCGGCTGATGGCCAACGTTCGGCCGCCTGAGAGGGAGAGCGAAGA
>CAZCOV010000131.1:0-15274 GCA_964499975.1 uncultured Thermoanaerobaculia bacterium | reverse complement strand
CGACCTGCTGCGCGACCGGCGCGCTGTTGCCGTTCAGCACTTGCAGCGTCAGCTGAGAGGAACTGAGGATGATTTTTGGGGGTGGCAAGAGCGACGGCGGAGGCGTGGTGAGGGGCTGTGCCGCCACGCTCTGGAACTGCCGCACGGCCTCCCCCAAATGCAAGCCGAGCATGGCCTGGATCTTGGGGTCGTTGCCCTGCCGTCCGTCTGGGTCGACCAGGGTGACGGGGTTGCCGCTGACGTAGGCGTAGAGGTTGGGTCCGTCGACCATGCCGGATGGATCGGTGGCCGTCCAGCGGCCGAGCCAGGGGGCGTAGTAGCGCGCGCCGAAGTAGTCGAGCCCGGTTTCTTCGTCGCGCTCCTTGCCGCTGAAGCGGTAGCGCTTGAGGCTCACTTCGGCCACGCTGGTCGCTGCGTGGTAAGCGGTCGTACCGTAGGGGTGGTATTCCTCGTAGCTCAAGACCGCGCCCGCAGTATCGAGTTCGAGGGTGGCCGAGCCCAAGTGGTTGTCGAGCTGGAAGCGGACCACTGGCGCAGGGGTGGCTGGCACCCCGCTTTCAACCGTCTGGGTCTCAACCAGCGCGATCCGTCGGGCACCGTCGCGGACGTGCAGGGTCGTGCGTTCGCGTTCGAGGGCGCCAGAGACGCGGCGTCTGAAAACCTCGAAGCCGCCGATATAAAGCCGTTCTTCGACCAAGCCCGGCGCTTTGTGCCAGACCTTGCGTCCGCGCGCGCCATCGCCGGAGTAGACGAAAAAGACGTTTCCGCCGCCTTGCAAATCTGCGTGGATGAGGTGATCGGCGGAATCCCAAGTGAGGGTCGGCAAGTGGCTCATGGCCGCCAGGTTGCCGTGCGGGTCGTAGCTGAAGAGGTCGGACAGCTGCCCGGGCAAGTCTCCGGGCTGGCTCGCTGCGAGCAGGCGGTTGGAGGAGCTGGCGATGGCGAAAGTCTTGGTCCACGAACCCAAGCCCGCGCTGTGGACGATCTGTTCGAGGTTTGAGGCCAGGTCGTACTGGTAGTTTTGGGTGTAAAGCCGCAGCGCTTGCGCGTCATTCATATGGGGCAAGGGCATGCGCGGCAAGTCGCTCGCGCTCGGCTGGCCGCCGCCTTGGCCGCCGTGCTCGCGCCCGCTCGCTTCGATCAGACGGTAGACCGCGTCGTAGCGAAAGCGCGCAGTGGCAGACACCACGGAGTTTTGGAAAAACACCGTGGATTGGGCTTGATCGCGCGTTTCGACCACATTGCCCACGGGATCGTAGGCATAGTGGAGGTCTTGCAGCTTGGCGTTGTCGCTTGAGCGGGTGGTCAGCACCTGGCGCAAGCGGAAGTTCAAGGGATCGTAGGCAAATTCTGCCACCACCCCATTGCCGAGTTCCTGGCGTACGCGTTGCCCGCGCGCGTCGTAGTCGATGTCGGCGACGTAGGTGGTCCAGGCCCCGCCCGGCAAACGCACGGCGACATGTTCGAGCAAGTTGGCTGGGTTGTAAGTCGGCTGGAGCTGGGAACCATCGGGTGCGGTCTGCAAGGTCGCGCGGCCCAGGGCGTCAAACTGGGAGGCGGTGGTGAAGACTTCGCTTTCGAGCAGGGGAGCCGCCAACGCGGCGAGGGACGCGGCGTCGAGTTCAGGAGCTAGCAGGGACCAGTCGGGCTGGGTCTGGTAGGCCAGGGCCAGCTGCCGGCTGCCGATTTCGAGGTAGCCCCCGAAGTCGAAATGGTCGTGGCGCTCGACCCCAAGCGCGTCGTAGCGCGCCCACAAGCGGGTGAGCAGGTTGTGGGCCAAAGCGTCCGCGAGGGGCAAGGACTCGCCATAAATGCTGCGTTCACGCAAGACTTCGGGCTGTCCCGCGGCCTGGACGAACAGGTGGGTGATCCGACTCAAGGCGTCGTGCTGCCAGCGCAAGGTGTGTCCGCGGTCGTCCCAGGCGCGGAACGGCCGATCGAGCACGTCGGGCAAGACCCAGCGCGCGCCAGCGTCCTGAGACTCATGGTGGAGGTTGCGGCCGAGCAGGTCGTAAGTGTTGCTCCAAGCGAGCAGTCCGCGCGGATCCCAGACTTCGAGCACGGCGCTGCGTCCAGTAAAGACTTGGCGGGAGACGATGACGGTGCCGCCCCCGAGGTCGCTTTCGCTGCGGAAAGTGCGGCCCAAAGCATCGCTGTGGGTAACGTTCGGGGTGTCTGCGTGCTCGAGCGCGAGCACGGCCGCGCGCCGCTCGGGGTCGTTGAGGGGCAAGCTGGCACGCGCGGCCTGCCACAAGCTGTCGGCCGTGGTGTCGTTGGGGTCGAAGCTGCGGGTCCGCCAAGGTTCGATCTCGACGCGGGCGTAGGTGCCGTCGGGGGCGTCGGTGCGCACGGCGCGGCCCAGGGGGTCGTAGTGCAGCACGGCGGTCAGTCCCCAGGCGACCAACTCGTCTTCGCCCTCGAAAGCCGCAGTGGAGCTGAAGAAGGGCTCGTAGCGCTTGACCGGCTGTCCTTTGTTGTCGAAGACGGTGCGTCCGTTGCCCACCCAGCGGTTGGCTACCTGCCCGAGCACCAAGTTGCCTTGGGCGTCTTTGAGCAATTGGCCTTGGGCATCGCGCAGCGGGGCTTCGCCAGGCTCGGCTTGGACCTTGGTCAGGATGGTCCGTCCCAGTCCGTCGCTGTAGGTGTAGGACTCCTGCCAGCGAGGATTGGCTGCGCCGTGCTGCTCGCGGGCTTGCAAGTGGACGAAGCTCGGCCGACCATGTTGCCAGAACTCTTCGAGGTGAAAGGTCAAGCGGGTGGTGGGGTCGTCGGTGGGCATGGCTTCGGGGCTGCTCAAGTCGAGGAAATCGCCTTCGCCGGCGCCGGTTTTGCCCAAGACAGCAGTGGCCACCACGCGGCCCAAGGCATCGCTGCGCACTCCGCTACGGTTGCCGTTGGCATCGGTGAGCAGCCAAGGCGCGAGCGTGCGGTAGTGGTTTTGCGCCACGGCCTGGTTGCCCAGCGCATCTTCGACCGCGGTCAAGAGGAGGTGGTAAGCGTCGTAGCTTAAGGTGGTGGTGTTGCCGAAGGGATCGCTGACCGTTATCGGCAAGTAAAAGTGCGCGGGATCAACGCTTTGCCGTCCGGACGGGGTCCACCACAAAAGCGCGGCTTCGTCGGTTGCCGTGGGCAGTGGGAACAGTCCTCCGGCCAGGAGCTCTGCCAGCTCGAGGTAGCCGGCATCGATCAACAACCCCGGCAGGGTGGCTGGATCAACGCGCGGGCTGTAGGTGCCAGCCGTTTGTTCAGCGGTGAAGGCCGCAGCGAAGGAGCGCGCGGGGAGCGCGCGAGTCCCCACTTGTCCGAGCGGCAAAGGCGTCTCTGAGTCGTCGGCGAGGAAGAGGTGGCGGACGATGCCGAGCAGTTCGAGCACCACTTCGCCCGACCCCGGCGCTGGACCTGGACCCGCGTGCCGGCTGGCCGTTGCCACGTCCTGGCGCAAGTTTTCGAGCGCAAAAGGTCCATCGCCCAGGCCGCGTGCCTGATAGGTCTTGCTTTCGACGGCCACTCCCAGCCGGTAAGGGCCGTCTGCGCTGAGTTGGTGGGTGTAACGGTTTTCGCTGACGTAGACGAAGGTCTCAGCCTGTTCCGGAAAAGCCGGCTGGCGTCGGCGATAGGCGACGGACGCTGCCCGCGCCACAAAGCCGAAAGGGTCAACTTCGAGGGTGAGAGAGTGGCTGACCCGCGGGTCGGGCAGTGGTGACCGCTCATCGCTCGAGGTCAGAGTTTCGCGGCCGATTACCTGGAAGACCGCATGGCGTGAGGCGTGGCGCGGCTGCACCTGCAGGACTTCGTCGCGCGCTGCGCTCACTTGGTAGGGCCGCGCGCTGGCCGCGCTGTTATCCTCAGCGTAGATCTCCTGACGCAGCAGACGCCCGCGCAGAGCGCGCCAGGCTTCCCGCTCTTCTTCGGGCGGCAAGTCGGCTGGCACCGTCGGCGGCTGGAGTTGCAGGGCCTCGGGATCGCCGTCCCAATATTCCGCGGCATAGCCTGCAGCCAAAGCGATTCCGTCTTGGAAAGCGCCAGTGTGAAACCAGGATTTCTTATAAATCGGAGGGCTGAACAGTGCTCCATCTGCATTCATCGGAACTTCGTCGAACAACCCCTGTCCCACGAAGGCCGCAAACGTCTCGGTGTCCCATTGCTCGACCATCCCAAAGCCGCGAAACTCCCGCTCCGCCGCGTCGAAATAACCGTGGTGATAGGCAAAGCGCTGGACCAGCTTGGTCCCCGAGATCGCGTCGTAAGTCTCGACCCGTTCCACCACCTGCACCGGGAAGGGCAGGCGGGTCAGCCAAGGACGACCAGCCGCCCGGTCAGCCAAATAAAAATGGGTGGACGACTGGTACGCGAGCCGGGTTTCCGCGCCCAGCTGGTTGCGCACCGCCACCAGCAAATGCGGTTTCACGCCGCCCAACAAATCGACGTAGCGCAGTTGGCTGTGGGGTAGCGAGGTGGTCCACAACAGGCAAGCGGTGCCTTGCCCAAGCAGGTCCAAGACTTCGAACTCGGCGGCGGAGTCGAGCGCGGGTAGCTCCGACACCAGGAATGGAGGTGCCAGCCGATTGCCGGCGAGGTTGCGCCAGCAGCGCACACCGTCGCTGCCCAGGTAGAAAAGGTCGGCCGGACCTGACCCGTCGAGGTCGGCCAGGCGGACCAGCTGCGGGTCGAAGCGGTCGGGATGATCGAATTGCGGCGCCTGGCTCAAGGTCACTTTGGCGCCGAAGCGGCCATACCCGCGGTTGGGCCAATAGCACACCTCGCCATTCCTGATCCGCACCAAGTCGGTCAGCCCGTCCCCGTTCAAGTCCGCCAGCGCCAAGAGCTCACCGCGTCCGGTGCCGAGGACGCGCGGCCCCAACGTTTCGTCGAGCAGCTGGCGCACCTCTTCTGCGGGTCCGAACCCTTCCTTGCCCAGCCCGGGATACCAGACCAAGACCTCGTCTTCCGCGAGCAGGAGGTCGGCGCGTCCATCGCCGGTCAAGTCGATCCAGCGCAAGTTGGGGTCGCTCCAGTCCAGGTTGGGCTGGGAGCGAAAAGGCGCGAAGGGCGTCCAGGTCTCAGGTGCCACCCGTTCGCTAAACCCCGCGGCCGGCGGCGCCACGTCGACTACGGCCAAGCGTCCGGCGCCTTCCAGATCGAGGAATTGCTGACGGGCGAGCTGCAAGGTCGAGGGCTGGGCTGCCACAAGTGTAGGAGGTGCCAGCCGACCCTTGCCGAGGTTGCGCTGGTAGACCAGCCCGCCCTGCGTTTCACCCAAAAGTCCTTGCACGCCTTCGCCGTCGAGGTCAAGCCAGCGCCAACGTTTGGGGTCGAAGCCCTGGCTCAAGTGTTCGAGCTCTTGCCCCCCGAGAAACTGGACCGCGGTCGAGAAATCAATCGGGCTGTACTCGAAGGTGAGCGGGGGCAAAGCCTCGCTCGTATAGGTGCCACCCGTTTGTCGGATGAAGCCGCGCTGGACCACTTGCACCAGTTGGGACACGTCCGCGCCCTCGGCGTAGGTGAGCTCAGTGGCCGCGACCAGGCAGGGGTCAGGCCCCAACTCGGGAAAGTGGTGGAACATCAGCACCCGGCGGCACAGCCGGAAGGTGCGTAGCTCAAATCCGGAGCGAAAGCTCGAAAAGGGGTCCTGGCGCACGGCCCAGGGGTGGACTTCTGCCGGCGTGGGAGTGGTGACGTCATGCTCACCGTAGTCGAAGACCACTTCGAACAGCCAGTCGCCCTCGACAAACGGCGTTTGGTTGCCGTAGAGGATGCGCTTGGGGTAAAGCGCCGCAAACCCCCCGCCAGCGAGTTGGGTGGTCTCGTGCAAAGCGGCTGGCACCTCGACGCCGTCTTCCCGTTTGTAGAGGTAGCGCAGCCGCTGCCCATGGTCGTCAAAGCTCGCATCGAGTAACCAGCTGAAGACTTTGCGCGGGTCGTTTGGGTCGAACACCCGCGTTTGCGCGGTGGTGCCAAAGCGGTGCTGCAAGTTGTCCGCGGTGGACAGTCGCCAGTGGACGTCACCCTGCAACGGATCCCCCGGCGTACTGTTTTGCCACCGTTCGAGCCGCTGGAAACCGCCCTCGATCCGCGGCCGGTAGCGCCGCACGTGAAAGCTCTGCCCGTTCTCCTCGACGGTGCGCTGATCCACCACCAGTTCGCCGTTCGGGTCTTCGACCAAAGCGGGGACCAGGTCTTCCCCGCCTGCCAGATAAGTGTCGCTGTCCAAGGCGTCGAGGTAGCGCGGCAAGCCGCGATCGGTTCGCCGGGTGATGGCGGGCAGCGGCAAGGTCCAACCCAGACCATAAGGCCCGTTGCCCGCGCCCGAGTCATAAGCCAGGGCCAGCTGCGGACCGAAACCCCCGCGTCCGGGGCTAGTCGCCAGCGGCACCGTCCAAGACCCTGTGCCGGTGGCTGGGTTGGCATTGAATTTCTCGCCGATACTGTGGATGGCCCCGCCGCCTTTGGGCAGCTCGAGCGCGGGTGCTTGCACTTGCGGCAGCTTGGGTGCTTGCCCCAAGCTGGATGCTGGTGCTGGCGTCGGCGACGTGCCTGCAGCCAGGTTGCCCGCGGTGGATGCGTTGGGTGGCGTAGAGATTCCCTGTAAAGAACGCATGGTTCTTCCCATCTTGATCGTTCGTAGTCCTGCAACTGCGTGCAGGGGTTGGTTTTGGGACTGTCGACCGGACCGTCCGTACTCCTCGTTCACCGGGGTAAACGATGGAACCTGGGCAAAGCGCACAACGGCAGCGGATGGGGAAGGCGCCGCTCACCGCAAAAGCGGCCAGCGCCCCATGCACACGCTACCGTTGCTGCTCGCGGTCTCCTGCACTGTTGACGAAAATTCTGGTTGTGATCCGCTGTGGGTCGCCTGTGAATCGCAAAAATTAGCAATAAAAGCGTCATCCAGGGTCGAAGCAACCGTGTAAGATAGGGTCGTGAGGCGACGATCACCGCCGACGATCATCGCGAGGAATGAGGTAAACATGAGTGTGACCGATCAAGAACTGCGCGACCTGGTGGCTCAGCTGGCCAGATCGCACGTCGAAACCGAGCGTGTATTACAGCAAACAGCCGAGCAGATGCGTTTGAGCCAAGAAGAGACCGAGCGTGTCTTGCAACAGACTGCCGAGCAGATGCGCTTGAGCCAAGAAGAGACCGAGCGGGTCCTGCAACGGACCGCAGTCGAGCACGGCGAAACCGAGCGGGTGTTGCAGCAAACCGCTGTGCAGCTGCGCTTGAGCAAGGAAGAGACTGACCGTCAGTTGCGCGAGCTGGGCAAGCAGATCGGAGGGTTGGGGGAAAAGTTCGGTAGCTTCACCGAAGGCATGGCCTACCCTTCGCTGAAGCAGATCCTCACTCGGAACTTCGGCGCCACGTATGTCTCCTCGTCTGCGGTGAAGCGTCGGCGCGAAGGGAAATCGCTCGAGATCGACGTTTTTGGCTACGCCAACACCGACAAGAACGAAGCTTACGTGGTGGAGGTGAAGAGCCATCTGCGGGAGGAAGGGATCGTGCAGCTACTCAACACTTTGGCGCAATTTCCGGAGTTTTTCCCCGAACACCGGGACAAGAAGCTTTACGGCATCCTGGCGGCGGTGGCGATGCCCGAGGACCTGGCAAAAAAAGTGCTCGATCACGGCATATACCTTGCTAGGATGTCCGGCGACAGCTTCGAACTCGCAGTCCCTGACGACTTCCAGCCGCATTCTTTCCAGTAGCCGTGAGGCAAACCCGCCTGAAACGAAGCCTTTCGCGAAGGAGCGGCCAAGTCGGCCAAGTGGAGTGGGGTGCTCGCTGATCCGGTGTTTGCTAGACTCCCGCGCGACATTCTAGTGAATCTACAAAAACTGATGGGCCACAAGTGCTGCGCTGCCGTTGCTGATCGCGGTCCCCAGGGCATCTACCTCGCGTGGATCTCGGACGACACGGTTCCCGAAGACTTCCAGCCGCGTTCCTTCCAGTAGTCCTCACAGTGGCCGGTGTTGAGCGCTGGTAGGATTGGGAACCGGTCGCGTCGGGCGCGAGCTTCCCGACCACACAATACCGAGACGAGCGGTGATTCCGATGAAGATCAGGGTCATCGTCCACGACGCGGAAGAAGGTGGATGCTGGGCCGAGGTCCCTTCCGGCTCGACCGCTCAACCTCAACCAGTAGAAGCCATGAGAATCTTCTTGAAAGGGAGATCCTGCTAGAACTGCACAACCTGAATACAAAGTCAGTAACTGATCTTTTACCTTGATTGTTTTCTGAGAAGAACCACCGTACGGCGAAGTAGTAGGATCAGCAAGCCGAAGGTATCAAGCATTGTGCAACGTAGACCTTCGACACCTAACGACTGGAGGAGGTAGAAATGGCAACGAAAGCCCGCCGAGTTTGTCTCTTGACCATCGTGCTGTCGCTGGCAACGTTGGTTCTGTTCGCCGAGGAGTTGGTGTTTGAGCCCGCGAATCAGTCAGCGCTCTCAGGGTCCCCTGAATGCAGCAGTGAGCTCGCGCAGTCAACAGAAGTGCCGGGGATCGCTCCGCCTCCGGTCCTGCTGTCTTGCACGGCTACGGCCACTTGCAACGATGGCACAACCCGCTTCTGCAGCATCAGCGGCTCGGGAGGTCCCTGTACAGGCATTAATGCCAACTGCTCGGCCGGCCAGCAGGGTTACGTCCAGTGCGGGAGCACGACAACCTATTGTCCGGCCTGCCCGGTAGTCTGTGAACCACCTTTTTCAAAGTCTTGTACTTCGAATGCGCAGTGCCGCGCTTTCTGTCAAGATCTGGGATTCAGTCAGTACTGGTGTGCTGGTGGCTGTTGCGAATGTGAACTCTGAGTCGCAGTAGCAGGCGATGGCTGTCCAGCCCGTCGGTTGGGCAGCCCGGTATCGGTTCACGTGCGGCTTCGGCCGATCATCCCACGATAGCAATCGGTGTGTGACGCCAGCAGCGGCAAGGTCCAACCCAGACCATAAGGTCCGTTGCCCGCGTCCGAGTCATAAGTCAGGGCCAGCTGCGGACCAAAACCCCCGCGTCCGGGGCTAGTCGCCAGTGGCACCGTTCACCGGGGTAAACGATCGAACTTGGGCAAAGCGCACAACGACAGCGGATGGGGAAGGCGCCACTCACCGCAAAAGCGGCCAGCGCCCCGCGCACACGCTGCCGTTGCTGATCGCGGTCTTCTGCACAGTTGACGAAAATTCTGGTTGTGATCCGCTGTGGATCGCAAAAATTGGCATAAAAGTGTCATCCAGGATCGAAGCAACGTAAGATAGGGGTAGTGGGCGACGATGACCAACCAGAAGGCAAGGTAACCGCATGCAAGGTAACCACATGAGCGTGACCGATCAGGAGCTCCGCGACCTGGTAGCCCAGCTGGCCAGGTCCCATGCTGAAACCGAGCGGGTCCTGCAACAGACTGCCGAGCAGCTGCGCTTGAGCAAGGAAGAGACGGACCGCGCGCTGCAACAGACCGCCGAGCAGCTGCGCTTGAGCAAGCAAGAGAACGACCGTGAGACGCGGGAGCTGCGCAAGCAGATCGGTGGGCTGGGAGAGAAGTTCGGCAGCTTCACCGAAGGGATGGCCTGGCCGTCGATGAAAAAGCTGCTCATCGAGCGCTTGGGTGCCACCTTTGTGACCAACTACAGCTTGCGGCGCAAGCAAGGTGAGTCGATGGAACTCGACGTTTTGGCCTACACCAACAGTGACAAGAACACGGCTTACGTGGTGGAGGTGAAGAGCCATCTGCGGGAGGAAGGGTTGCAGCAGCTGCTCAAGACCTTGAACAAGTTCTCGGAGTTCTTTCCCGAGCACCGAGACAAGAAGCTGTACGGGGTTCTCGCGGCAGTGACCGTTCCTGAGGACTTGGCTGCGAAGGTGCTGGCCCAGGGCATCTATCTCGCGCGGATCTCGGGCGACACTTTCGAGCTCGACGTCCCCCAGGATTTCCAGCCGCGTTCCTTCCAGTAGCCCCCACGGTGGCCGGTGTTGAGCGCTGGTAGGATTGGGAACCGGTCGCGTCGGGCGCGAGCTTCCCGACCACACAATACCGAGACGAGCGGTGATTCCGATGAAGATCAGGGTCATCGTCCACGACGCGGAAGAAGGTGGATGCTGGGCCGAGGTCCCTTCCATTCCTGGCTGCGCCACCCCGGGTGATACGTTCGAAGAGCTCCTGAGCAAACTCTACGACGCTGTCGAGTGGCAGGATCGACGAGGTTTGTCGCTCAATTTGCTACGAGCCTTGTATCATCTGTACGCCCGAAGAGCTTCTGGAGGATTGAAGTGATAGAAGACGAGATCATCCGTGAGGTACGAGCGATCCGCGCGGCGTATGCAGAACGGTTTGGGTTTGACATTCGCGCCTTGTACCTTGATGCCAAGGAACGTGAAACGAAGAGCCACCGGCTGGCGGTCGACCTCGAACCCAGACTCGTGAAGGAGCAGCCAGGTCAACGTAGGGGGCCAGAGCGCTCCCGGCCCAAGAGCCGCGGTTGACCCTGTAGGGCTGCCGATGGAGGTGCTGGCAGATCTGGAAAAGGCGGCTTTTTTCAACGAACCTCGCTCAGTCGTTCGGCCATGCGTGTTTGCCAGCCGCGAGCAAGGTCAGACTTCAAGGAACGGCGCCTGATCAACGGGTGATAAAATGGTGAACATAGACGGTCTTGTCGCCGGACAGCAAGGGAGCGAAAACATGAACGAGTTGATCGAAGTCAATCCCAGCGTGATGATGGGCAAGCCCGTCGTCCGGGGGACGCGGATCACCGTCGAGCTGATCCTCGAGAAGCTGGGGGCAGGTGAAAGCACCGAGCAACTGCTCACCGACCACCCCCGTCTCACCCGGGAAGCCATTCTCGCCGCGCTCGACTTTGGCGCCAAGGCGCTCCGTGCCGATGTCGTCTATCCCTTGCCAGTAGCATGAAATGCGAGCTGGTGTTCCGTCGCCAGCTCACGACTGCTGGCGTCCTCTTGATTCGGCTTGCAGGTCTCGCTCCGGAGAGCAAGGCTCAGCTGGTCACCGTGGCACTGCAGAGCCATGGGGCAAAAATGCAGCGGGCTTTCACGGTGGTGTCGCCTGGACTGCTGAGGATCCGTTCCCGATCGCCCGGACCTCAGGACGGTTGAGCGTTGCCAAACCGGGGATCCTTTCGGTAACCTCCTGCCGCGATGTTGAGGATGGGTCACCTGCCCCACGACGTTTGGCCGACCGTTCGCTCCAGCGGTCTTGTCCTGCTGCTCACCACTACCCTGGCGTTGTCGGCAGAGGCCGGGAGCACGCTGCTTCAACAGTCGCTGCAACGCGAAGCCACAGCAGCCCGGCGTGCTGCTGGGCAAGTCGGGATCGAGGTGCTCGATCTCGAGGCTGACGAAGTGATTTTTTCGGCAAACGCGCACACCCCTTACATCATCGCTTCCAATACCAAGCTGTTCACCACTGCCGCGGCCTTGGACCGGCTAGGGCCCGGGTTCTTCTTCGAGACACCGCTGCTCTTGCGCGGTGAGGTTGCAGACGGTGTGCTCGCGGGCGATCTCGCAGTGGTCGGCGGCGGTGACCCCAACCTTTCCGGACGCCTGCACAACGGTGACTCGCTGCGGCCTTTTCGCGAGTGGGGCGCGGCCTTGAAACGCCTTGGGATCGACCGCATCACCCGTGATTTGGTGCTGGTCGAGGGCTTCTTTGACACGACCATGATCCACCCGGACTGGCCGCGCGATCAGCTCGACAGCTGGTATGAAGCGCCAGTAACAGCGTTATCTTTCAATGACAACTGCGTTTTGGTGCAGGTGCGCCCAGGCGCCCGGGCAGGACGGCTGGGAGACGTCGAAGTGGTGCCGCCGCTGCCCTACTTTCGGGTCGAAAACAACGTGGTGACCACCCTTGATGCCAAGCAGCACAGCGTGTGGATCGACCGCCAGCTCAATCCGGACGGCGAGGGTGAGGTGTTGATCATCGGCGGCAAGATCTTTCGCCACACCGAAGTGGTCGAAAAGTGGTTGCCGGTGGGGGACCCGGTTCGTTATTTTGGCGCGGCCGTGGCGCAAGGTTTGCGCGAAGCAGGGGTTGTAGTCGAGGGCCAGATCCGTCCCGTGACCAGCTTGGAAGGCCCTGGGTGGCGGCAGCTCGGAACCTATCGCAGCGACCTTTTGACCACCCTCGAAGTGATCAACAAGCGCAGTCAGAATTTTTACGCCGAGAGCCTGTTCAAGACCCTGGGGGCGCGGCTGTGTGGTGAAGGCACTTGGTCGCAAGGACGGCAAGCGGTCGAGGAGTTTTTGACGGAAATCGGTGTTGCCGCGGGCACCTACCAGCTCGCGGACGGCTCCGGCATGAGCCGCAACAACCGGTTTTCAGCCCACCAGTTGATCTTGCTCCTGCGCCACATGTTCACCCACCGCTGGGGTGCCGAGTTCCTCGCCAGCCTTCCCTATAGCGGCGAACCCGACCTGCGCTGGGAAAAGCGTTTGGCGACCCCACCCTACCGCGGCAACGTGCTGGCCAAGACCGGCTCGCTGAGCGGTGTGTCCACGCTTTCCGGGTACGCCAAAGCCCGTTCGGGTAAGGTTTACGCTTTTTCGATCCTCTGTAACAAAGCCAACGGCGGGGCCCGCTTGACCCAGGACCGCATCCTGCGCGCGCTCATCGACCACGGCTGAGTTGGCCGTTGTTGTCGGGGTCAGCTGTTCTCGTCAGTGGGCGGTTTTTTCGGCTGCTGCTGTTGCTGCTGCTGCTGCTGTTGTTGCTGCTGCTGCTGCGGTTGCGCGTCAAGCTGCGCAAATACCTGGGACCACCACGCCTCGTCCACTTCGGGTAGCTGCAAGCTTGAGCTCGCCGCCGCGGTGCTGGAAGCGCTGGCGCTGTTGGGGGGCGACTGAGTCGTTAGGGGGCCGTGGCTCGATTGGCTCGCACTGGCGAGAGTGGTTGCCGCTGAAGCAGGCGACGAGTGGGCATGGGTCGTGGCTAGCGACGGCAGCTGAGACGGAACCAAGAGAGGGGGGGAGGTCAGAGATGCCGGCAGCAGAGAAGGACGACTCAGGTGGCCAGCGCTTAAGCTGCTGTTTGCTGAACTGGAAGAGTTCGACGAACTGGACGAACTTGCCGAACTCGACGAGCCAGAGCTGGTGGCTGGCGCACTGAACGAAGTGCTCGCCGGGTGGCGCGCGGGGAGCAAGCTGTTGAACGACGAGCCGCTGGGCGGAGCGATGGCAGTTCCCACGGTTTCGGTCTGGGTCTCCCGTTCCAAAGTGTCGAGCGCGGACCCCGCCTGCTCCGGCGTCTGACCGAGCAGGGTGTTCCAGGCAGAGGGTCCGAGGTAGCGGCGGAGGTAAGGGGCGTTCTGCCGGATGCCCCGGGGGATGATCGAAGCCACCTTGCGGCCATGGGTACCGCCGGAAAAGGTCTCGTGGCCCAAGCCATAAGCATAGTAGCCGGTAAAGCATTGCGGGCAGGCGGAAAATTCATTTCCGGCTTGCTGCACTTCCCACGGTCGCGAGTCTTCCAGCGCCTGCATTTCCGGGTGAAAGGGGATCGGGAAGGGACCACGGTTCACTCCCTGCTCCGGGCCCCAGTGAGCGCGCACGCTGGGCGGGTTCTGGTAGGTCGGTGCCGGGGCGCTGAGGGAACGGGTGCGACCGGTGAAGTCTTGAGGGGTGATGGCGTTGTTGGTGTAGGCCCGCCGCTGGCCTTGCCTTGTGGTGGTGATCCCGAAGTTCTGCCCGGTCGAACGGCTGCCTGAGGACGCCAGCGTGGACGCTTGTCGGTCGAGCGGGTTGAGCGTGGTGCGGCGCCGCATTTGCGGCATGTCGTTGACGTTGCGGACGTGTTGGCCGAAGCCGGTGAGCAAGCCTGTCGTGCTGGCCGAGCGATCGCGATCGGTGTAACGGCGGCGCGGGTGCATGGTCGCGCTGGGAGTGTTGCGCAGCGCCTGGTTGACCTGGAAATCGGCGTCAACTTGCTGGGCCAGACCGCGCAGCGTGATCGCCTGATCTGGCCTCCGGGGTCGGGCCAAGGGTGAGAAGAATTCCCGCCAGAGCGTGGCATCGAGCGTCTGACCGTAGACGTTTCCGCTCCGTTGGTGCGCGCCGACCGGAACCTGACTGTGCTCGAGCAGGGTGCGCGGGCGCGGGGCACTGCTCAACGAAGGCAGAGACAGGGATGACATCCCATGGTTCCCCGAACTGCTCGAACTGCTCATTGAGCTGCTCGAGGCTCGCGCACGGTTCGCTGAACTGCTGGACGAACTGCTCGAGCTGCTTGCCGGTCTCCCCGAGGGCAGGGGGCTTTGAGGCTCGGTGGTTTTCCGTTTTCTCGAAGTCGAACTAGTGGCCGCGTCGCTTGGGGTGTGGAGCGGTAATGGGGTGGTCAAAGACGAGGTCAAGTGCGCCCCGGACCCCGTAGCGCCCGTAGCGAAGGTCGACGGTGAGCTCAAAGCCATGCTGGTGGTTAAAGCAGGCAGCGATGCTGAAAGCAAGCCAGGCCCTGTGGACAGCGCGGGTGAAGAAGCCATGGTCAGGCCAGACCCCGTGGCCAGCGCGGGCGAAGAAGTTGCGCTCAGGCTAGGCCCAGTGGCCAGCGCGGGTGAAGAAGTTGCGCTCAGACTGGATCCAGTGGCCAGCGCGGGTGAAGAAGTTGCGCTCAGACTGGACCCCGTGGATAAAGCGGGTAAGGAGGCCACGCTCGGGCTGGACCCCGTGGATAACGCGGACGAGGCCAAGCTCGGGCTAGGCCCCGAAGTGAGCGCGGATGAGGAAGCTGTCGTCAGGCTGGGCCCCGTGGATAACGCGGGTGAAAAAGCCCCGCTTAGACCAGATCCCGTGGATAACGTGGATGAGGCCACGCTCGGGCGAGACGCCGTGGACAGCGCCGGCGGCGAGGGAGAGGTCAGGGCAGGCAGCAGACTCACCGTCGGTGGGGCGTTGCTCGCGGCTACGCGCGGAGCGCTGCTGGCCGACGAGCTGGAAGAGCCTGTAGCGCTGGCACTGCCCGTCGCACTGGTGGCGGAACTGCTGGCCGGGGTTCTGCTGAGGGTTACTGGCGAATAACGGCGTGCCGCGCTCACGATGTTGTTGATCAGCTGGCGGTCCTGGAGGCCAGCAAAACCCTGGCCTTGCACCGCAGCCCGGCGCAAACTGACCGAAGTGTCAGCTAAATTCAGGGCGCTTTGGTTGTCGAGGTGCGAGGCGATCTGCGCGAGCACCTGGTTCGGCAAACTCTGCAAGCGAGGAGCCTGGCCGGTCGCAGAGGCGCTACCGCTACCGTGACCGCTACCGCTACCGTGACCGCTGCTGCTGCTGCTACTGCTACCGT
>CAZCOV010000130.1:4025-15422 GCA_964499975.1 uncultured Thermoanaerobaculia bacterium | reverse complement strand
GATCGGTCGCAGGTGGCCTCAAGATGGGATGCCAGAATGGGAAGTTATGGATGCGGCGGCCCTAAGGGAACAACTTCCGATACTCCTCGTAACCCTCCTCGACCAGCTTGTCGACCGGAATGAAGCGCAGGCTGGCGGAATTGATGCAGTAGCGCAAGCCGGTCGGCCGTGGACCATCGGGGAAGACGTGCCCGAGGTGGGAGTCGCCGTGCTTAGAGCGCACTTCCGTACGCACCACGAAGAACTTGCGGTCTTCCCGCTCGACGATGTTCTCCGCCATCAAGGGGGCGTAAAACGACGGCCAGCCGGTGCCGGAGTCGAATTTTTCCAACGAACTGAACAGCGGCTCGCCACTGACCACATCCACATAGATGCCGGCTTTTTTGTTGTCCCAGAACTCGTTGCGAAACGGCGGCTCAGTTGCATCCTCTTGGGTGACGCGGTACTGGAGAGGGGTCAGCTGGGTTTCTAGCTCTTCATCGCTCGGTTTGGTAAACATCTTCCATCCTTCCGCTCTGGGTCCTGATCCGGTCTCGGCCGCCGCACAGCCTGAAGGCAAGACGGCAACTAGGGAAAAGACGACGACAGAGACTATGACACGTATTGTGGCAGGTAGTTGGGCAAGTGGTTTCATTTTGCGTCCTCACTTTCTCCCGGCGAAGTGGGCGGAGTCACGATCTCGGCCTCGGCAAAATACTCGAACGAATGGCGATACTCAACGGTCGAAGGCACTGGCTGCAAGCGGGAGCCGGCGAGCTCGCCTTCCTGGGCAACGCCGTCGAAACCGAACCACGACCCGGAAACGTCGTCGAGCAACCGGTCGCTCGCGGGATCACGGCGCAAATGCAGCACGCGGCCGTTCAAGTGGCGGTCCCATACGCGATGGGAAAAGCCGTCCGCCAGGAGGTGGATTGCGAGCGGCAGCTCCCCCAGCTCATCTTCGTAGTAGCGATCGTCGGCGAGCATCGACCAGGGGTAACCGCGGACGAGGTCGCCCTGCCTCACCCCGACCACCCACTGCCAGCCGAGAGGACCCTCGGGATCTGACCGCTTTTCGTCGAACTCGGCAAAGCCGAACAGCTGGTAACCCTCGGCAAACGCGGGATCGGGCTGCAGTACTTCGCTGTCTGGGAAGAGCTCCAACCATTTTCCGAGCGTCATCTGGTCACTGCGCAATTCCGTCAGGGTGGTTCCGGTAAGGGGGCCGGCCACGGCCTTGCCATTGGCTTGATACCAGAAACTGCCGGTTGCCTGGTCGCGGTAGACCGAGTTATAGCGAATCGCGCCGATCAGGTCGAAAGACGTGGATTGCCCTTGAACCACCGGGCGAAAGATCTTGCCGGTTCGACACATCGAGCAGTAGGTTACCCAGATTGGCTCACCCGCGAACACGTCTTGCACTTGGTGGTGATAAGCGATCAGACGCAAGGGGTAAGCCTTAGCGACTTCCCCGGAGCGAAGGCCAAGGACCAGGGTTTGCGGCGGCAGTTCCGTCGACGACCCGCGGGCAAACCGCGGTTCGAGGTTGGGCCGAAAAATCGCGGGCGCCGCGAACTTGCGGGTCGCGCCGCAGAGCCCTATCGCCAAGAGCCCGATCGCCGTCAAGACCCAAAAAGCCTTGCGCTTCTGGGATCGCCAGACCAGGATCAACCCGCTGACGGCCAAGAGCGCCCCGACTCCCTGCGCCAGCGGCACGAGCCGGCTCAAGGCATACGCCCAGCGCACGGATTCAAGGTCCTGCGATCCGGGAAAGGGCCACAGCAAATACCCCTGGGTGAGGGTGGGGATCAGGGCAATCCCTAAACCCAGAAGGAACCAGCTCCGTGCGCTCATCACAACTCCTTTGGCGCAGCGCCGACCATCCCTACCTGGGCGGTTGTCGACAGGGATTCCGCAGCAAAAAGCGCCTTGCAGTAAATCGCTTTGCCGTCCCCGGGGGCGTAGAAATCGTCGAGGCAGGCGGCGAGGTGGTAACCACAGCGTTCGTAAAACGCGCGGGTGGGGATGTACTGAGGGCGGGTGGAGGTGTCGAGATAGATGCGGGTTCCCCCTTGCTGCTGGACCTCCTGCTCGCACGCGGCGAGGACATGCCGTCCGATCCCATACCGCTTTAAGGCTGGGTCGACCACGATCCAGTAAAGGTCGAAACTGGCAACCGTGAGCGGGATCTTGCCAAAGCAAGCGTAAGCCACCGTCTGCCCTTGGGTATCAGCGAACAAAAAGCTGTAGTCACTGGCCTCGCCCTTCTCCAGCCGGTCGTCGACCAGTTCGACCGCAATCGCGATCTCTTCCGCATTGAAAAAACCGCTGGCCGTGACCATCTCGCGCACGCGCTCACGGTCTTTGGGTTGAAGAGTACGGCGCAAGGCGAGGTCAGAGGTGGGGGTTGGCGAGATCGAAATCATGCCTCCTCCTATCACGTCTCTGCGCTCAAGCCAAGCTCCCAGCTGAGTTGACTGAGTTGAGGGCCGGTCGCAGAAGCCGTCAGGCTCAGGAGACGGTGTAGCAGGGGCTTAGGGTCGACGGGATAGGGCTGACCGGATTTCAGCAACACCGATCGGGGAACCAGGATCGCGAGGGTCAGCCGAGCCCGAGGTCCTGGCGAGTGGTGGCGGTCAAGACGCGGACGAGCAGATTATGGAGCTGCTCGTCGGAGTTGATCTTCTTGACCTTGCGGCGAAAAGCCGTAGGCAGGGCGCCAAAGCGCGCCTCACTCTGGCTTAACAGCGCCTCCTGCAAACCGCGATGACGTCCTTCCTGCCGCCCTTCCTGCCGTCCTTTCTGGATTCCTTCAAGGAGCCCCTCTTCACGGCCCATGCGCTCGATGCTGGTGACGTATGGCATGCGGTATTCCTCCTCGATCTGCGAAATTTCACGGCGAAACTGCTGCTCCAGCTCCTGGGGTAGCGCTAGCACCCAGTCGATGAAGCGGAACAACTCCAGAACGTCTTGGCGCTCGTAGCCCCGTTCGTAGAGCCGACGGACCAGCCGGAGCTTCCAGCTCAGGCGAGTGGAAGTCTGGCCCCGCGTGCCCTTGGCCTGCAAGTGGGCCATCACCACCGTGGCAAACGGGTTGGGATCCGCTTCCAGCTCCGCCCAACGGCTATTGTAATCCCAAAGTTTGACCGTCCGGAACTTGAACGACACGGTATTGCCCCACAGCTCGTGCTCGTAGCACTCGGGACGCCAGTTGGGGTGGTCGTCGCCCAGGACCGCGAGGCTCACCACGGATTCTGGGTAGCAGTCGAAGAGGCGGTAGTGGTAGACGAACATGCGGAGCGGAAACTCGCCGTCGCGGTCAGTCTGGATTTCGAGGTGGATGAAGACGTGGAGCGGCCGGCCGTTCAAGGTACGGACCTTGATCAGTTTGTCGATCACCCGCTTGCCGGTGCCGGCATCGCGGACGATCTCGCGCAGCTCGGTTTCGAGACTTTCGTAACCCGCGGTCCAGTCGATTTGGGTGTGGTCGGTCTCGCGCCCTCTTGACAGCTTGCGCGGTTCGTTATATAACTTTTGAGTTATGGAAGGAATTGGTTATGAACTCATCGGACATCTCATCAGGCAGCTCATCGGGCACGCTTGACGCAACGTTCGCAGCCCTGGCCGATCCCACGCGCCGGGCGATCCTGGCCCGCTTGGCCTCGGGTGAGGCGTCGGTGGGCGAATTGGCCAGGCCTTTCGCGATGAGCCAGCCGGCCATTTCCAGGCACTTGAAAGTCTTGGAACGCGCCGGCCTGATCTCGCGCGGCCAGGACGCACAGCGTCGCCCGCGCCGCTTGGAAGCCAAACCTTTGGCGGAAGCCAGCCAGTGGCTGGAAACCTATCGGCAGTTCTGGGAAACCAGCTTCCACCGCCTCGATGGCCTGCTCGACGAACTGCAACGCACCAGCAAACCTCAAGAAACGACGCAAAAACCCTGAAGGAGCCCCCCATGTTCTATCCAGAAAGTTTCAAGGTCACGACCCCGAGCGAGCGAGAAATCCTGATCCAACGCGATTTCCACGCGCCGCGCCAGTTGGTGTTCGACGCTTTTACTCAGCCGGAGTTGGTGCGGCGCTGGCTGCTGGGACCCCCAGGCTGGACCATGCCGGTGTGCGAGATTGACCTGCGCGCCGGTGGTGCTTACCGCTACGTGTGGCACAAGGAAGGAGTCCCAGACATGGGGATGGGCGGCGTCTTTCAGGAGGTCGTAGCCCCTGAGCGAATCGTCGCCAGCGAAAAATTCGATGAGTCTTGGTACCCTGGCGAAGCCCTGAACACGACCCTTTTCGTCGAGGACGGTGCCTTGACCAAGACTTCTATCTGCGTCCGCTATGAATCGCAGGAAGCCCGCGACGTCGCGCGCCGATCGGGCATGGAACACGGTATGGCGGCTGGCTACAACCGCCTGGAAGAGCTGCTGTCCTCTCTCTTGGCCGACGGCTAGCTCAAAGCGGTCGGCTCTCCCAAGAGACCCGCCAGGCCAAGAGATTGCAAGATCGCGACGATCTGGCGCTAGAATCAGCGCTCATGACCCCTGCTGGTGAAATCACTCGGTTGCTCAATGCCTGGGGCGACGGCGATTCGGACGCGCGCGACCGCTTGATTCCCTTGGTTTTCGATGACCTACGGCAAATCGCGCGTCGGCAGTTCGAACGCGAAAAGCCCGGTCACACCTTGCAGCCCACCGCGATCGTGAACGAGCTGTACTTGAAGCTGCTCCACCAGCGGCAGGTGAATTGGGAAAGCCGGCGCGATTTTTTTGCGGTCTCCGCCGAGTTGATCCGCCGCATCTTGGTCGACCACGCGCGCAAGCGTCAAGCCAAGAAGCGCGGCGGAGATGGACCCAAAATCGCGCTCGACGAAGCCCTCGGCGTTTCCGGAGAGCCAGACCCCGCGCTGATCGCGCTCGATGATGCGCTTGAAAGTCTGGCCGAGCTGGATCCGCGCGGCAGCCGCGTGGTGGAGTTGCGCATTTTTGCCGGCTTGACCCTGGAGGAAATCGCCGAAATCCTGCAGGTCGCACGCTCAACCGTTATCCGTGACTGGAATCACGCTACTTTGTGGTTGCGGCGTGAGCTCGCGCCGACAGTCGGAGGCTCGGGTAGCACGGAACCATGACGCCCGAACGCCTGGAACGAGTCAAAGAAGTTCTGTCGGGGGCCCTGGAGTGCCCCACGGCCGACCGCTCGGCGTGGGTCGCATCCGCTTGCGCTGGGGACCTGGCCATGGAAGAGGAGGTCCTGTCGCTCTTGGCACAAGCACAGGTCCCCATTCCCCAGCTCGAACAGCCCCTGTTTTTGCTCCAACCCATGACCCTGGGCACCGAGGACCTGGTGGGCGAGCCACAGCCCGCTGCGCCGGAAATGCTGGCAGGGCAGCGGATCGGTTCTTATCAGATCGTCCGCCCCCTGGGAGAAGGGGGCATGGGGACGGTGGTCCTCGCGACCCGACAAGACGACTTTCACAAGCAAGTCGCGATCAAGCTGATCAAGCGCAGTATGGTTTCGCCCGAGGTTCTCGACCGTTTCCACAACGAGCGGCAGATCCTCGCCCACCTCGAACACCCCAATATCGCGACGATTTTTGACGGTGGTGCCGAGAACGGAATCCCATATTTCGTCATGGAGTACATCGACGGAAAACCGCTCGATGTCTTCTGCGATGAACACAAGTTGTCGATCCGCCAGCGTCTTGAGATCTTTCTCCAGATCTGTTCGGCGCTGCAAGCAGCTCACCAAAGCTTGGTCGTCCACCGCGACTTGAAACCGGCGAATATCTTGGTCACCCAGCAGGGCGTGCCCAAGCTGCTCGATTTCGGCATCGCCAAACGGCTGATCCCCGAGCCGGAGTTCGAGCTCACCCGGCAAGCGCGCCACCCCATGACCCTCAAATATGCGAGTCCCGAGCAGATCGAAAATCGGCAGATCACCACCGCGAGCGACATCTACTCGTTGGGGGTCGTGCTCTACGAGCTGCTCTCCGGCCATTCCCCATACCATCTAGACAGCAGCAGCGATCTGGCCCTGCTCCGCGCGATTTGCGAGGAAGTGCCGAAGAAACCCAGCACTCGCGTCCGCCAGACTGCGGCCACCCCGACCGAACTCGCACGGGCGCAAACCCTCAGCCAATCTCGCGACGAAGGTGATCCGCACCGGCTGCAGCGCCGCCTGGCCGGTGATCTCGACAGCATCGTGCTCAAGGCGCTGCAAAAGAATCCGCAGCAGCGGTACAGCTCGGTGGAACAGCTGGCGCAAGACGTCCGCCGTCACCTCGCGGGCTTGCCGGTCCTGGCCCGTGATGGCACCGCGCTCTATCGGTTGGGCAAGTTCGTGAGCCGTCATCGCGGACGCCTCGGCCTGGGGTTGGCGGCTGCGCTCATCTTGGCGGTCGGCTTGACCCTTGGGCTGAAAACGAAAATTCAGGCGGACCGCGCGCAAAACCGGGCGGAGGCACTCAGCGCTTTCGTCGACAAGTTGCTGGGCCCCGATGACTTGAACCCCGAGCTCAAGGTCCGCGAGTTGTTGGCCAACGCCAGCAAAGACATCCGGAAAAATCTGGCGGGGGACCCTGAATCCCTCGCCAACATGCTCGAAGCCCTCGGCCTGACCTACAGCAAGATCGGGCTCTATCCCGAGGCCGAGGAGCTGCTGGTGGATTCGGTCGCGCAGAAACGCCAGCTCTTTGGTCCGAGTGCTCTGCTAGCTCGCGCGCTCAACAACCTGGCCGGCGTGTATTTCCGGGCCAGCGACTACGAAAAGGCCGAACCGTTGTATCGCGAATCCCTGGAGATGCGCCGTGAGCTGGGCCAAGAAGGCACCGACTTGGTCCCCACCCAGCTCAACTTGGCAGCGATTTGGGTCAGTTGGGGTCGCTTTGCCGAGGCGGAAGCGACCTACTTGAAAGCCCTGAAGCTGCGTCGCGCCGAGCATGGACCGGATTCGCCCGAGGCGGCGAAAGCCCTGCGCAGCCTGGGCAATCTCTATTATTTGCAGGGCAACTTTCCCCGCGCTCAAGAGGTGCTCTTGGATTGCCTGCGGATAGAGCAACAAGCCAGCAAGCCCGACCGCAAGCGTCTCGCCCTGGTCTTGAGCAGCCTGGGACGGGTCCGCCTGGAGCAGCAGCAGTTCGCCGAAGCGCGGCAGAATTTTGAAGAAGCGCTGCGCCTGCGCGTGCACGAGCTGGGCGAAGACCATCCGGACGTTGCCGCGACGAAAAAAGATCTCGCCGCCTTAGCGCTCGCGACTTCCGACCTGGCCACGGCCAGCACCTTGCTCGACCAGGCACTTTTAACCTTGCGCTTAACCAAGGATCCAGGTTCTTGGGAAATCGCTGAAGGTGAAAGCCTGCTCGGCGAATTGCTGACCCAACAAGGTCGCTATGCCGAAGCTGAGCCCTTACTCAAAAGCAGCTACGAGGTGATCCGGAAAATTCGCGGTGAACAAGCGATTTACACTCGCTTGGCGCGGGCGCGCTTGGTCAAATTGTACGTGGATTGGGGCAAACCCGAAGAAGCCGCCAAAGTAAGCGCCACCGGACCGACCTGAACTGCTGAGCCGAACGATCAACCGAACGATCAAATCTCCGGAGTTGCCGCGAGCTGGACAAAGACGTGGAATTCATCTTGGTTCTTGACCGCGCCCAGCATGGCCGAATACGGCTCGATGCCAAAATCGGTAAAACGAAAGGTGCCAACCGCTTCGATCGACAGGGCCGCGTCCGTCGCGGTAAAGCGCACCGCCAGGGGTTTTTGCACGCTTTTGCCGCGGACCGTGAGCTCGAGGGTCGCAGTGTGCGAGAAATCCGTATCGCCCACTTTGGCGGTCCCGGGGGCGAGGGCGAGTAAGCGGGCGCCAAGCTGCGGGAATTGTTCGCCCGCGAGCTGCTTGTCGCTGAGCATGGCTTTTTGCACCTTGGCCTGGTTACCGGCCGACAGCGCTGCAAAAGGCTGGTCCAGGATTCCCAGCTGAGCGAGCCGCGGATACCAGAGCTGCTGCAGTTCGGGGACATCGATCAAAAGCTGCGCGACCAAAGCCTCGAACTGGAAGCTCGCCTGGTCGACCGCCGCCGGGTCAAAGCTCAGCTGCGCTCGATAGCCGCTCGCCACGACCAAGTGATTGTGGGCCAGTCCCTTGCCCACTCCGCCTTTGTGGGTGACCACCGCCAGGATGGATTTTTCGGGTACGACGCGCCAGGTCATGGCGAGGAGCGGTGGCGCGCTCAGCGCACCGAGCAAGGCGATCAACCCGACGGAGGCGACAAGTCTTGGGGTGGTAAGTTGGGTCATTCGAGCATCTCCTTTCACTCCATCTGGGCGCTACAGCGCTATTCTTGCGCGATGCTTGTTCTGCGCGATCTTGCGCATTTTGCCCGATCCTGGCTTGTTCTGCGCGATCTTGCGCATTTTGCCCGATTTTGGCTCCCTCATCCCTGGCGCAAGACCTCACTCGGCCGCTGGCGCAACGCCCGGATGCTGGCGGCCAGCCCAGCACAAGTCGCCAGCAGCAGAGTCAAGAGCAGCGCAACCACCAAGCTCGCCAGGTCGAAGTGCCACGGGACCTCCATCCCGCGGGTCAGGACCAAAAAAGCGAGGAGCGTGCCAAAAGCGCTGCCGACCAGCCCGGCAACCGCACCGATCAGCGCATATTCGGTGGCAAAACAGGCGACCACTTGCAGCCGGGTGAAACCCAGCGTCTTGAGCAGTGCTACTTCAGCAGCCCGCCGCGCCTGGGTAGCGCTGATCGCAGCGACCAAAATCGTCACGCCAGCGAGAATCGTGAGCCCGCCGAGCAGCCGCACCCCCAACCCCAACTGACGCAGGATCGCGGCCAGCCGTTCGAGCACTGCCCGGATGGGGATCAGGGTGACGTTGGGAAATTGCAGCGCCAACTGGTCTTGGACTTGCTGCTCCTGGCTGCTGGTCAAACGCGCCGCGGCAATGCGGTGTTGCGGCGCGCCTTCGAGCACACCCGGCTCGACTACCAGATAAAAGTTGATGCCGAAGGTGCTCCAGTCGACTGTGCGCACGCTGGTGACGGTCAAGTCGAGCGGAACGCCTTGGATGTCGAAAGTGATCACGGTCCCCAGCTTGATACCGAGTTCTTGCGCAAACTCCTGTTCGACGCTGAGTTCGGCGAGATCCGGACGACTCCACAGCGCCCCGGCCACGATCTGGTTGTCCGCGGGCAAGCGCTCGAGATAAGTCAGCCGTTGTTCGCGGCGCAAGGCCCAACCGGCCTCGTCGCTGCGATCGCGGTCGCGCGGCTCACGGTCTGATCGCCGTTCTAGCCGCGTCCGCACGACGTCTGTGCTCGCACCGTCGATGGCGCGGATTCTCGCCATGACCACCGGCACCGAGTCGATCTTCGCGCTGCCTTCGGCCTGGAGCAGGGCTTTTACCCCAGGCCACTGATCGGGCTGGATGTCGATCATGAAGGCGGTGGGCGCGTCTTGCGGCACGTCCTGCTGAAGCTGGGCGCTGAGGTGGTGCTCGACCAAGTAAATCCCGAGCAAAACCAGCACGCCCAGGCCCAAGGCGACGACCGCGCTCAAGCTCTCAGCACCCGGCCGCGCCAGCGCCGCAAGACCCTGCCGTAGCCACAGGCGCAAGCTGGAGCGCGGCTGGGCGGACACGCGCATCAGCCCGTAAGCCGCGAGCGCGAGCAGGACCGTTGCCAGCACCAAGCCGCCTGTGGCGAGCAAACCCAGACGCCACGACTGCGCTTGCCAGGTGGCCACTGCGCTGACCCCGAGGAGGAGCGCGCTCAGCGTCCCGGCCTGGGTCAGCCGGCTGGGTGCCAGCGGTTGGGCGTCCCGCCGCAGGACGCGGATCGGCGGCACCCGACTGGCCGCCGCCAAAGGGGGCAGGCAGAACAACACGCTCACCCCCACTCCGAGCACCAACCCGCGGAGCAGAGCCTGGGGCTGCCACAAATCGAGCAGTTCGACCGGCAAGATCCCCTGGAGCAACTGCGCTGCCACCCACTGCAAGCCGATGCCTAAGCCCATTCCGAGGAGGCTCCCGCCAACCGCCAAAGCCAGCACCTCGCCGAGGTACAGGACGAACACCTCGCGCGGTCCCAAACCGAGGCATTTGAGCACCGCGATCGCGTCCATCCGGCTGGTGAGCCAGGAGCGAATCGTCTGGGCCACCCCCACTCCGGCCACCAGCAATGACAAGAGCGCGGCCAACCCCAAATAGCGCTCCATCCGCTGGAGTCCTTGGCGCAAGGCGGGTTGCGCTTGGCGGTAGGTCTCGACCCGAAAACGCCGATCGCCGGGCAAGCTGTCTTCCAGCTGTTGGGCCAAAGCCTCGAGCGCCCTCTCGTCCCCCGCAGGAACTTGAATCAGCGTCTTGTAGAGCACCCGACTGCCGGTCTGCTCCAGTCCGGCCCGCGCCAATCCCGCAACAGCAACCGCGGCCCCAAAGTGAAGGCTGAAGCTATGCGGTCAGGCTCCTTGCGCAAAATGGCCACGATGCGGAACTCGGCATGCCCGATGCGCAGCGCATCGCCCACGCGCAAACCCAACCGGCGCAGGACCTCGGGAGCAACGATCGCGTTCTCCGGACTGAGCAACTCGTCCAGGGGGCGGTCGGGTTCGAGCTCCAGCCGTCCGTAGAAGGGGTAAACCCCGTCGATGCTTTTGAGTTCGACAAGCAGGCTGCGCAGCGCACCCGGCCCAGACGCGGGCAGCGGGGGCCGGGGCAGCGAGGTTTCTGGGGTAGGCGGGACAACCGCTGCGATCAGGGTCAGGAGTTCCCGCACCTGGGTGTGGCGTGCGCCGGCGATGCGCTCCACCTGCTGGGCGACCTCTGGCGGGATCGGTCGGCGTCCGCGCACGCTCAAATCCGCCGCGAGCAGCTGGCGCGACTCCGCGCGGATGCCGCGCTCCAAGCCCTCGCAAAAACCTGCAACCGCCACCACTGCTCCCACGCCCACGCCCACGCAAGCCATGCAAAAGAGCAACCGGGCGCGTCCGCCGCGCGCCTCGCGCCGCAGCTGGCGAAAAAATGTGGCCAGACTCATGCGGGCGCAGTCACTCCACAGTCACTCCGGGTCCCCTGGCGGTCTCGTCGCGTTCGATCCGGCCGTCGCGCAAGTGAATGCGCCGATCCGCACGCGCCGCCACCGCAGGGTCGTGCGTCACCAGAACCAGCGTCGCCCCCTCATGGCTCAGTTCTTCGAGCAGTTGCAGCACATTTTCGCCGGTGGCGCTGTCGAGATTGCCGGTGGGTTCGTCGGCAAACAGGATCTGGGGGCGGATCGCAAACGCTCGGGCGAGCGCCACCCGCTGCTGCTCCCCTCCCGACAGCTGCACCGGGTCGTGGTGTCCGCGCTCGGCCAGGCCCACTCGCGCGAGCAATTCATCGGCCCGCGCGCCTGGGTTGGGCTGGCCGGCCAGCTCGAGCGGCAGCAG
>CAZCOV010000130.1:0-4015 GCA_964499975.1 uncultured Thermoanaerobaculia bacterium | reverse complement strand
CTCGCGCGCGGTGTGGTGCATCAGCAGCTGGAAGGATTGGAAAACGAAACCGACTCGGTGACGGCGCAAACGCGCGAGCTGGTCTTCGCTCAAGTCCTGGATCGCTTCGCCGGCGAGCAGGATTTCGCCTGCGGTGGGTCGATCAAGCCCCGCGAGCAAAGCCAGCAAGGTGGATTTCCCACTACCCGAAGGTCCCAAAATCGCAACGAACTGCCCGCAGGGGATTTCCAAGTCGATGGATTCGAGAATCGTCAGCCAGCGGTTACCGGAAGGGAGGCGGTGGGTCAAGCGTCGGGTGAGGAGGCAGGTATTCACGCGGCAAGCTTACAAGATTTCCTCTCGCGTGCCGCAGGAGAGCCCAGCTGCATCAGCTGCATCGGGGCTAGGTCGCTACTTGATTTTTGCTTGCCAGAGAAGCATACTTCATGGCGGTGATTTTTGGCTTGATGTATCCGTTTCTAGGGGTCTTTTTTGGTTCTACGATAATTCCCTTTATCCGTCTGTGCGCGCTACTGGAGGTGGGCTTGGCCGAAGAAAAAGACAAGGGCTACCGCCTGCTTTTCTCCCATCCCGCGATGGTCGAGCACTTGATCCGTTCCTTCATTCCCGGACCCTGGACGGAGCGGCTCGATTTCTCCACTCTTGAAAAACTCTCCGAACGCGACTTGAGCCCAGAGCTGGCGCGGCGCGAAAAAGATCTCCTCTGGCGCGTGCGCTACTCCACCGACGCGGACGGTCTATGGTTCTACATCTTTTTTCACTTCGAATTCCAGAGCGAGCCCGAACTCTTCATGGCGTTGCGCACGGCGCTCTACAAGCTACTCCTTTACGAAGACCTGCGCCGACAAGGCAAACTGCTCCCCGGCGATAAACTGCCGCTGGTGCTCTCGGTGGTGGTTTACAATGGCAGGAGCCCGTGGCTGGCGCCGGTGCGCCTCGACGACTTGATCGCGTCCTTGCCGGGTTTTACAGCCGAAGAGTTACCGCAGGGTTTCTCGGTCCTCGGTTACCAGCTGATCGAGGAGCGCGCCTACCGCCGCGACGAGTTGGAGGGTGAGCCCAATCCGGTCAAGGCGCTGTTTCTGCTCGAGCAGAGCCGTGGACCCCAAGAGCTGGGCCACGCCTTGGAGAAGCTGGCGGCAAGCCGGGCGCAGCTGGACCCGAGCTTGCTGGAAGCTTTTTCGGTCTACGTCAGGAGCGTGCTCATCCCGGCGGTGGCCCCGGGGCAGAAGCTCCCTGAACTGGAAGCATTGATGGAGTCAACCACCATGTTGGAAACTACCGTGATCGAATGGCGAGATAGCTGGTTAGCCGAAGGACTTGAGCGAGGGCGTCAAGAAGGGCGTCAAGAAGGACGTCAAGAAGGACGCCAAGAAGGACGCCAAGAGGGACGCCAAGAGGGACGCCAAGAGGGGCGCCAAGAGGGACGCCAAGAAGGGCGCCAAGAAGGTGAATCCGAGCTGTTGCTGCGGCAGTTAGAGAAAAAGTTTGGGGCGCTGCCCGCGAACGTGCGCCAAGAGGTCAAGTCCGCCGATGCCCAACGGCTGTTGCTCTGGGGCGAACGGGTGCTGACCGCCCAAACGCTCGCCGAGGTTTTCGCCGACGAGATCGCTTCCGCTGCCCAGCGCCGCCGGCCCGGCTTTCCCAACGATTGAACCTTTCTCCTGCGGAAGCTGAAGCGAGGCGGCGACCTTGCGGATCCCAAATCACGAACCAAATCCCGCGGGTGTGACTTTGCAAGGTGTGGGTGTTGCGGCCGTTCGCGGCGTTCCACATCATCAAGGTTTGACCCTCCGAAGCGGAACCGAGGCGCAGACGGCGGATGTCTTTAGGTGTTTTAACCAATGACTCGGCCTAATAGCCCTTGCCATACCGGCTCCTCAACCTGGCGGCTTATGCGACGCCCAAATGCCGATTGACTCAGCCAGAAGATTATTCTAGCTTGGGCAGTCTTTCGCGAGCAGGGAGTAGGGGCGACCGGGGGAAGACTCAGGGGTGCTTATGCGTCGTCGGGTTGTCGGATATGCGTGCGGAATTGGTATTTTGTCTGACGCTGAATCATCGGTTAGCCGGATCCCGAAGACCATGAACCAACAGCGGAAAGACCCTAACTAAGTGGCAAAGCTCAGGACTCTGAAGAACATCGCCAACGCACGCATACTAACTGGTGCGTCTACGTTGGCAGCGGTAGCAATCTCAGGGTCTTGGTACTACTCAGCCCAAGGACATGAACCTCTTCTGGCATTACTTACGAGCGTCGGAGCTCTCCTGTCCACATTTAAATATTCATTTCTGTCATTTGATCGCAACCAGACAGCTAGTCGGATCGCCCTTATCGTAGGAAACCAGAACTACCACAACTCCCCACGGCTCCTGAACTCTGCCAATGACGCAGAGGCCATGTGCAAGGCGATGGAGCTGGGCTTCCGTATCATAAAGAGAATTGACCCCTCCACCGAAGAGCTCAGAAAGGCCATCAACGATTTCCAAGCAATCCTCAGTACTGGAGGAGTTGGCCTGTTCTTTTACTCAGGGCACGCTGCACAGATAGATGGAATTGACTACATACTGCCGATAGATGCCAGCCTAAAGACGAAGGAAGACTTCCAGTCCCAGGCAATCAACCTCAATGAGCTTCTCGGCCCTGTTGACCGCATCATCGAAGATAGCCCAGAGCACAACGGAAGTATTGCCTTGTATTCCACAGCTTCAGGCAGCAACGCATTCGACTTTTTTCTCAAACCCACGGAGTCGAACGACGAGAGTCGTGCTATCGAGCAAGCGCAGCGCGCGGCTCCTGCTGCCACTGAGCTACCCTCACACTCGCCCTTCGCCGCTGAGCTGCTCAAGCTATGTAGGTCCTGGAATCTCGAGTTTTTTGACCTATTCAGGGAGCTTTGCAGAAAGCTACCGCAAGCTACAGATAACCTCCAGATCCCCTGGATCTCAGCCTCAGTAAATACAGAGTTCTACTTTAAGCCCCTGGTCAAGGAAGAGATCGGTATCCTGAAGATCCTCATTTTTGATGCCTGCCGAAGCGAGCCGTTCTTCCGGCCGCCTGTCTACTACGTGCGGAGGGATAGTGTCGACGTGATGGCTGCGGATGCTTCGCGGTAGAGAGTGCTCGCGATCGGAAGCCCCCTCTACGTCGCGTAATGACGCCTAGCGAATGGGCAGTCCGACCAGTCAGCGCTCGCGCAGGGCGAGAATTCCGGAAACCACTTGATTTTTTGCTTGGCAGAGAAGCATACTCCAAGGCGGTAATTTCGGGCTCGACAGATTCCCTTTTCAGGGGATCTTTTTTGGGCCCACGATGATTCCTCTTTCTCTATGTGCCCGCAACGGAGGTGGGCTTGGCCGAAGAAAAAGACAAAGGCTACCGCCTGCTTTTCTCCCATCCCGCGATGGTCGAGCACTTGATCCGTTCCTTCATTCCCGGACCCTGGACGGAGCGGCTCGATTTCTCCACTCTTGAAAAACTCTCCGAACGCGACTTGAGCCCAGAGCTGGCGCGGCGCGAAAAAGATCTCCTCTGGCGCGTGCGCTACTCCACCGACGCGGACGGTCTATGGTTCTACATCTTTTTTCACTTCGAATTCCAGAGCGAGCCCGAACTCTTCATGGCGTTGCGCACGGCGCTCTACAAGCTACTCCTTTACGAAGACCTGCGCCGACAAGGCAAACTGCTCCCCGGCGATAAACTGCCGCTGGTGCTCTCGGTGGTGGTTTACAATGGCAGGAGCCCGTGGCTGGCGCCGGTGCGCCTCGACGACTTGATCGCGTCCTTGCCGGGTTTTACAGCCGAAGAGTTACCGCAGGGTTTCTCGGTCCTCGGTTACCAGCTGATCGAGGAGCGCGCCTACCGCCGCGACGAGTTGGAGGGTGAGCCCAATCCGGTCAAGGCGCTGTTTCTGCTCGAACAGAGCCGTGGACCCCAAGAGCTGGGCCACGCCTTGGAGAAGCTGGCGGCAAGCCGGGCGCAGCTGGACCCGAGCTTGCTGGAAGCTTTTTCGGT
>CAZCOV010000129.1:0-15441 GCA_964499975.1 uncultured Thermoanaerobaculia bacterium | reverse complement strand
GGGCAGGGTCTCTTGCTCGATTTCCGTGATGAAACCGAACTTGTATTCGCGCGTCGCCAGTTCAGCGATGGTTTCAGTGCTGGTGGTCATGGGTTGTCTCCGTCGTGAGCCTTATCGGTCGAAGTGTGCGTCCAATCAGCTGGCCGAGCCGCTCGCCAGCCAGCCGAGGCTGCTGCCCAGCCGCACCACTGGCGGCGGCATGAGCGGATGGGTCAGCTCAGCGAGGGTGATCGTGGCGAGCGCGTCATGGACCGCGCGGTTGATCCGCTGCCACGGGCTGCGCAACCGGCAAATCGCTTCTTGGCTGCACAGCCCCGGTTCGGTGCATTCGGTGAAAGCGATCGGGCCGTCCAGCGCGCCGATCATCGCTGCCACCGAAATCTGTTGCGGGTCCTGCGCCAGGGAATAGCCGCCTTTGACCCCGCGATGCGACACCAGGAGTCCTTCGCGCACCAGGATCTTGAGGATCTTGCTCACCGTGGGCAGGGGAATTCGCGCTGTCGTGGCCAGCTCCGAAGCCGCAAAGCGGCCTTTGGGGTCTTGCGCCATGTGGCTCAAAAGGACGATGCCGTAGTCAGCCTGTTTGGTCAAACGCAACATGTTGGCGTCCGGTGGTGTGGTCTTGCGCGGATAAGCAGTGCCGAATTAACAGTGCCAAGTAAACAGTGCCAAGTAAACAGTGCCAAGTAAACAGTACCAAGTAAACAGTACCAAAATGGTCCTGATTCTGGGATGATACCAGTCTGGGCGCTGGTGTCAATCCCAGACCTCACACTTTCACACTTCCCAGGTCACGACCTTGTCGCATACCTCCTTGTTGGCTTGCTCGCCAGGTGATCGACGGAAGCCGAGTGCGCTACCGCTGCGCCTGGCGCAGGCAGAGTCGCACTCGGTCTCGGTCGACCTCGGCCGGTTGAAACGACTTATCGGCTAGCCGTTCGGTTCAATGGCAACCCCAAACTGAAGCGGGTGGCCACTTGGTTCAATGGCGATGCCAATCGGAAGCGGGTGATCGTTCGGTTCAACTTCGATCCCGAATTGTTGGGTCCTGCGGACGCTGCTTGTACTCATGATGTTTCTCCCGTGCTGTCCTGAGCGCAGAGCGGAATTGCTGCGCGCCCGGTGTCCGCGGTCAACCCTACACAAGCCAGCGCTCGGTCCTGCAAGGTTGTGAGCAAAAACGCTGTGCTGCGCAAACTCGGTCGTCTGCGACTCGATCGCCATCTGGAAGCTGCAATCATTTTGACTGGGACTGTGCAGCTTTGGAGGAACTACGAAGTGGGGATTTGTTGTTATCCTTCGCTAGCCCAGCTGTGGAACGGGTCGCGACATGGTAGGCTCTGAGGAGCATGTCCCGGCGTGCCCGCAAGCGCACCGCATGGATCGTCCATGACCTCAGACTGAAGATTGAAAATAAGGGGACAAGGTTGAATCAGCCTGATCTTTTTGCACAATTTGCTGACGAATACGGCCCGGAGAAAATCGTCCACATCTACGAGCCGCGCTGTGGCCTCAAAGGGATCGTGGTGATCGACAACGTCTCGGCCGGCCCGGCGATCGGAGGGATCCGCATGGCCCGCGACGTGACGGTCGGCGAGATTTTTCGTCTGGCCCGTGCCATGACTTGGAAGAATGCGCTAGCCGGCATCCCGCACGGCGGGGGCAAGGCCGGCATTCTGGCCGATCCGACCGCCCCCAACAAAGAAACCCTGATCCGCCAATTCGCCCGCGCGATCGAGCGCCTGGACGGCTACATCCCAGGTCCCGATATGGGCACCGACGAAGTCGCCATGGCCTGGGTGCGCGACGAAATCGGCCGCTCGGTCGGACTCTCCAAGGTGTTGGGCGGCATCCCGCTCGATCAAATCGGCGCGACCGGCTTTGGCCTGGCGATTTGTGCGGAAGTCGCCCGCGATTTTTGTGATCTCGACCTCAAGGGTGCGCGCGTCGTGGTCCAAGGCTTCGGCAATGTCGGGTCCCACGCCGCCCGCTATCTCGCCGAGCGGGGCGCGATCTTGGTCGCTGCCAGCGATCTCGATGGCACGATCTACGATCAAAACGGGCTCAACGTCGACACGATGACCCAGGTCAAGCTCGAAACCGGCCGGGTGACGGATTACCCGGGGGGCACCCGCTATCCGATTGATGCCTGGATTGATTGCCCCTGTGAGATTTTTGTGCCGGCTGCCCGGCCGGACGTGGTCGACGAATCCAACGCGCCGCGCTTGCGCTGTAAGGTCATCCTGCAAGGAGCCAACATCCCGGTGACGCCCCGCGCTGAGCGCATCTTGCACGACCGCGGGATCCTCTCCGTACCTGACTTTGTGGCCAATGCCGGCGGCGTGATTTGCGCTTCGGTCGAGTACAAAGGCGGGACGCAAAAGCAAGCTTTCGAGACCATCGAAGAGAAGGTGCGCGAGAACACCCGCGAGGTGTTGCAGCTGGCCAAGAGTCACAGTCAGATCCCCGCAGAAGCGGCCTTGTCCCTGGCCAAACAGCGGGTCGCAGAAGCCATGGCCTACCGCCGCTCCCGTTGACCTGCCGGGAAGCGGTGCGGGGAGCGTCCGCAGGGGGAGCTTGAGGTGAGTTCTAAAACCCTTCTGGGCTCACTCTTTGCGCGCGATTATGTGCGCAAGGGCGACCTCTATTACCAGAAGGGCCTGCTGCGCAAAGCGGCCGAGATGTACCTCAAGGCCGAACGGTACCAGCAAGCCGCGCGGATCTTTGCCGATGCCGGCGACCTCGAACGCGCGGCCCAGGTGCTGCGTCAGGCGGGAAAACCCCTGGCCGCAGCTGAACTTCTCGCGGCGCAGGGCCAGGTGAAAGACGCGATCGTCGCCTTTGAAGAGGCGGGAGCTTTTCGGCAAGCTGCGGATTTGTGCTGGGAAGCCCAGCAGTTCGTGCGCGCTGGACGTTTGTATGAAAACGCCGGAATGTACCAGCGAGCTGCCGAGAGCTTCAACCGCGCCGGGGAGATCGAACACGCGCTCGGCGCCTGGGAGCTCGAGGCTGCCCAGCTCAAAAGGCAGCGGAGCACGGCCCCGAGTGTGGTGCTGGATGAGAAGATCCGCCAGCTGGACGTCCATCGTGCTGAAATCCTGGCGCGGCTCGGTCGTCCGCTCGAAGCGGGTCAGCTGCTCGCCGAACATGGGCTGACCCTCCAAGCTGCGCGCCTCTTCGAACGGGGCAAAGACTTTGCCGAAGCCGCTCGTAGCTATCTCCAAGCAGAACGTCCGCAGGAAGCCTTGGCTGCCTTGAACCAAGCGGGGGGCGCGGTCGATCCCGGGCTCAAGGCTGAAGTCCTGCTGCAGGGCCATCGTCCCAAGGAGGCTGCGGAGCTATTTGCTGCGCACGGCAAGCACGAGAGGGCTGCTGCGGCTTACGAGGCCGGGGGGTTTTTCCTCGAGGCTGCGCGCTTTTGGGAGCAAGCTGAAGCGGACGAACGCGCGGCCGAGCTGTTTTTGCAACTCGGTCACTTCGACGATGCAGGACGTTGCTTTGCCAAAGCGGAGCAGCACGAACACGCGGCCCAGGCGTTCTTGCGCGCAGGACACCCCCAAAGCGCGGCCGACGCGTATCACGCAGCAGGAAAGTTGCTGTTGGCCGGCAAGTATTACGCTGAGGCAGGGCTCAAGACCGCGGCCCAGGAGTCCTGGGAGGGGCTCGGACCCCTGAACCCAGACTACTTTGAAGCCTCGCTCCACTTGATTGATCTGTTACTCACAGCAGGCCAAGTCGAAAGCGCGGAAGCGCGCCTGTCCAAACTCGAAGAGGTCCAGCCGGTCAACGCCGAAGGCGAAGTGGGGCTCAAGCCCAGCGCGCGAAACTACTGGCGGGGCCGCATCGCGGAAGAACGCGGTAACTTGACCGCCGCGCTCTCCCTCTACCAGAAGACCCTGGCCGAACATGCTTCCTTTGCCGACGCCAGCACGCGGTGGCAACGGCTCAAGGAGCGCACCGGGAGCTGGCGTCAGCCACCACGAGTGGCCACCGGCACGCACTCGCACCTCACGTCGCGTTCGGCGACCGATACCCAGCCGGTCGTGGTGCCCGCTGCGGAAGCGACTTTAAAGCGACAAACGCCGTCCGCCAGTGTGCCGCAAAGCCTGCTGCCGCCGCTGTCGGAGAACCCGGCGCAAGACGAGCAAGGAATGCCTTTCGACTTGGCGGAACGTTTGGACCCGTGGTGGGACGGTGCCGAGTTTTACCGCGCGGTGGACCAGCGCGACCAGCGGGTGGTGCTCCTGGTCTCCTTTGCTCTGGCCGACATTGGACAGGGGGTGGAGGAGTTCCGCCGCGCCATGGGGCAGGTCAGGACCGTGGACCATGCGCTGATCTTGAAACTCGAACAGACGATTCTTTGGGGCGACCGGGCGTTGTTGCTCCACACTTTTTTTGCCGGCCGACCGCTCGAGCGACGGCTGGCTCGCGGTCAGTTGCCGGCTTTGACCGCGCTTTACCTGCTGACTCAGCTGTGCGAAGGCCTGTCCGCCGCGCACCAGCTGGGGCTCTGCCATCAGTGGCTGTCGCCGCAGACCATCCTCAGCGACGAAAGCGGTGGGCTCAAGATCGCTGGGTTTGGCATGCGCGAGGTGCTCGCCCACCGCGACCACAAGAGCCGTGCCTACTTGAGCCCGGAGCTGCGCGCGGGCGGGGTGGGCGGACCCGCGAGCGACGTGTTCAGCTTGGGACTGCTCGCCGTCGAACTGTTGCAAGCGCAGCTCCCTGCCGGGTGGAGCGAAGCGCCAAGTTTGGACCCAACCCAGGTCAGTTGGCCAGAGGAAGTCGAAGCCGCTGTCCCCCAGAAAGTACGCCAGTTGTTGATCCGTTGCCTTGCCCGCTCGCCCCTCGAACGTCCTGCCACCCTTGAGCTCAAGGCCGCGCTCGGTGCGGTGGGCCTTTTGCCCGGGCAGATGCTGGCCGAGCGCTATTTGATCCTGGGTGAGTTGGGGCGCGGTGGCATGAGCCGGGTCTACCGTGCCGAGGACCGCGAGCTGGGCGACAAAGTCGCGATCAAGACCGTGCTGACGCCGGCTTTGGGCCACTCCGAGGAAGCCGAACGCTTGCTGCAAGAAGTGCGGATCTGTCGCAAGATCACCCATCCCAACGTGGTTCGCGTCCACGACTTCGGACGCTTTCCCGGGGGTATCTTCATCATCATGGAACTGCTCGAAGGGCCTGGGCTCGAACAGATTATCCTCCAAGAATCCCCCTTGCCTTTGCGGCGAATTCGCGACATCCTGCGGGAGATTGCCTTGGCTTTGAGCGAAGCTCACCGGCTCGACATTGTGCACCGCGATTTGAAGCCAGCCAATGTCATTTTGAGCGGTGATCGGGTTAAAGTTATGGATTTTGGGATTGCCAGAATGGGCAGCGCTAGCACCAACTTGACGCAAACCGGACAGGTGGTGGGGTCTCCGCGCTACATGGCGCCGGAACAGATCCAGGGCCTGCCGCTGACCGGAACGTGTGATCTTTACGCGCTTGGGGTTTTGGCCTTCACCCTGCTCGCTGGCCGCGAGCCTTTTCTCGGCGACAACACCACCACGATTGTGCTCAAGCACTTGCACGAGCCGCCGCCGGATGTGCGAGAATTTCGCCCTGACTTGCCCCAACCGTGGCTGGATCTGCTCAGCCGTTTGTTGGCCAAAAAGCCGGCCGATCGCATTCAGAGTGCAGCGGAACTGATCCCCTGGCTCGAACGCTTGCCTGAAGGATGACGCGAGACCTAACCATGCGCAAACTCGGATTGCTCGTCGCTTTTGGGTTGGTCTTTGGCCTCGGCCATTGGAGCGGCCTGGTCTGGCCGCGCCCGGACCGCACGCCGGCGTCCGGCCCAGCAACAAGTTCGCCGTTTACCGCGAGCGCGCAACCCGCGGCTGCTCTGCCCGACCTCGCGACCCTGGACTTGGCCCCCGAAGAAAAGCGCGACATCGCGGTCTTCCGCACGGTCGCCCCGGCCGTGGTGTTTATTTCGAGCTCGGTTTTGCGCCGCGACTTCTACTCGCTCAACGTGTTTGCGATCCCGCGCGGCACGGGCAGTGGCTTTATCTGGGACCAGCACGGTCACGTGGTCACCAACTTTCACGTGATCAGCGAAGGGCGTCGGTTTTCCGTCACCCTGGCCGATCAGTCGGAGTGGGATGCGACGCTGGTCGGCACTGCTCCTGACAAAGACCTTGCTGTGTTGAAAATCTCGGCTCCGGCCAACTCGCTCAAGCCGATCCCGGTGGGGACATCGGCCCACCTGGTCGTGGGACAGCGGGTGCTGGCGATCGGCAACCCGTTCGGGTTGGACCAGAGCCTGACGATCGGGGTCCTGAGCGCCCTCGGCCGCGAACTCGAGTCGCCCAGCGGGCGCCCGATCCGCGACGTGATCCAGACGGATGCTGCGATCAATCCGGGCAACTCGGGCGGCCCGCTCCTCGATTCAGCCGGACGCTTGATCGGAGTCAACACTGCGATTTACAGCCCCAGCGGGGCCTCCGCGGGGATCGGTTTTGCGGTTCCGGTCGACATCGTGCGGCGGCTGGTGCCCCAGATCATCGCACATGGTCGCGCCCTGCGTCCGGGCATCGAGATCGAGACCATGCCGGACTGGTGGACCGAGCGCTATCAAATCCCCGGGGTGGCGATTCATGCTGTGCGCCGCGGGACGCCGGCGGATCGTGCGGGGCTTTCCGGGTTGCGGCAAAGCCGCAGCGGTGAGGTCGAACTCGGGGATGTCATCCTGGCAGTCAACGGGACCAAGGTGCATTCCAATGATGACTTGATTGCGGTCTTTGAAGAGGTCGGGATCGGCGGCCAAGTGCGCTTGACCGTCGAACGCGATCAGCGGGAACGTGTGGTTGCCCTCCAGCTGGTCGCGTTGGAATAAGCTCGAAACACGCCATGGATGTTCTCGACCTCCCCCAAGTTCGCCACGCAGCCTCGGACCGCGAGCGCGAGATCGCATTCGAACAGCTGATCCTCGAGATCTCGAAGCAATTCCTGACCCTGTCCGCAGAAGCGTTCGATCAAGGGATGAGCGAGGCCTTTCGTGCTTTGGGCGAAGCTTTTGCAGTCGACCAGATTTGCTTTTTCTGCTTTAACTCCCAAGAGGCCCTCTTTCATCCCAGCTACGCCTGGTATCGCACGGAACCCTCTGCGGCGCCTCAGCCGCTCGCCGCGGATCGCTTTCCCTGGAGCCGCGAGCAACTGGTCCGGCGCGAGCCGATCCATGTTCCCCGAATCGCAGATCTGCCGCGGGAAGCCGGAGCTGAACAGGAATTTTGCATAGCGGAAGGTTTGTGCTCGCTGGCCTTGGTCCCGGTAGCCTACCGCGAAGCCTTGCTCGGGTTCATCCTCTGCGGCACAGTGTGCCAGCCCCGGACCTGGTCCGAACGGGGTATCACCTCGCTCAAGGTGTTCGGCGAAATCCTGGCCAACGTGCTGGTCCGCCGAGAAACCGAAGAAGACCTCTTTCGCGAGAAAGAGCGGGCCCAGGTCACCCTGGCCTCGATCGGCGACGGCGTCATCCGCACCGATCGGGCGGGCCGCATCGACTATTTGAATCCCGTGGCTGAAAGACTCACCGGGTGGGCTTTGAAGGACGCCTTGGGCCGTGAAGTTCCCGAGGTCTACCACGTGTTCTCGGAATCGACCAGAAGACCCCGACGCAATCCCGTCGAGATCTGTGTGGCCGAGCGGCGCACCATTGTTTTGCCCGGACTGTTCACCCTCCACAGCCGCGACGGTCAAGAGTTCACGATCCGCGATTCCGTGGCGCCGATCCTCGACCGCAGCGGGCAGATCACTGGCATTGTCCTGGTGTTTCGCGATTTGACCCAGATCCGCGGGCTCGAACGCGAGATGGCCTACCTCGCCAGCCACGATCCTTTGACCGGCCTGCTCAATCGCCAGGAATTCGAGATCTACCTCGAAGCCGCCCTTGAAAGCGCGCGCGAAAAGAAGGCGCGGCACGTCATGCTCTACCTCGATGTCTTGCAGTTCAAGCTGGTCAACGATTGTTTCGGGCACGTGGCCGGTGACGAGTTGCTGCGCCAGGTCGCCAACCAACTCCAACTGGAAGTGGCTTCGGGGGACGCAGTGGCACGACTCGGCGGCCACCAGTTCGCCATGCTGCTCGAGAACCGCAACTCAGCTCAAGCGCGCGGCTTTGCCAGCGATTTGCAGGAAATGTTCCGCACCATCCGTTTCTCCTGGGGCGGTCAATTCTTCGACATCGAACTCGCGATCGGCATCGTGGCGATCAGTGCGACTAGCGACAGCGTCATCCAGATTCTCAAGGCGGCCGAGGCAGCCTGCTACGTGGCGCGCGAGCGCGGTCGGCAGCGGATCCACGTGGCTGTGCCCAACGACACCACGATGCTCGAGCGCTCCGGACGCTTGCGCTGGATCCATCGCATCCGCCGTGCCTTGGCGGAAGACCGCTTTGTTCTCTATTACCAGAAGATCCTCCCCGTCGAAGGCGAAGACGAGCCAGCCTTCTACGAGATCTTGGTGCGCCTCGTCGGGGATGGTGGTGAGCACATCTTGCCCGGTGTGTTCATTCCGATCGTCGAAAGCTACGAACTGGCGCCCCTGCTCGATCGCTGGGTCGTCCGCCAGGCTTTGCGCCTGCTCGCCCAAAGCGATGGCACGCCGCTCGCGACCAGTCCGGTGAGCATCAACCTCTCGGGGCAGTCCTTGGGCGATGAGCAGATGCGGGACTTCATCATCGAGCAATTTGAGACCACCGGGATCAAGCCGGAGCGCGTCTTCTTCGAAATCACGGAAACCGCGACCGTGGCCAACCTCAATCGCGCCTTGAGCTTTATTCGCGCGCTCAAAGACATCGGTTGCCGCTTCATCCTCGACGACTTCGGGAGCGGCCTCTGCTCCTTCGCATATCTCAAAAACCTGCCGGTGGACCTGCTCAAAATCGACGGCGAATTCGTCCGCAGCATGGAACAAGACCCGATCCGGCGGGCGATGATCCAATCCATCAACCAGATCGGGCAAGTGATGGGACTTGCCACCATTGCGGAGTGGGTCGAAACCGAGGCGACGTTTAACCTGCTACGCGATCTGGGGGTTGATTATGTGCAAGGGTACTGGGTCCACCGTCCCGAGCCGCTGGTCATCAAGCGCTGAGTCAATTTGCGGGCCTGCTGTGAGCAGTGATTGTGATCAGGAGCGCGTCAGGTGCCAGAGTTTCGGCTAATTCGATCGTTGCTATTTGTTAGTGTGCAAGTGAAAACGAGCAGAGCAAAACAGCTGAGTGGAGTTCAGGGATTTATTGCCGAGAATAAAAGTTGAAATAATTCAATTTCAGCCTGGACCTGACCAGGTCAAGTCTCATAGAGTCATAAGAGTACTGTTGTTTGCAATAACGTAAACGCAAGGGATAAACCGCAAAAGAATCGGAGGCTATGCCGAGCAAAAATGCAAAACAATCATTGTAACCGAGATTGTAACCGAAGCAACGGAGGGTAAAATGATGGGGCAAAAATGTTTAGATGAAATGTGGTTCGATCCTGGCTCCAGGCTTGTAAGAAAGAATGTAAGAAGCTTAGACTACCATTCGTCTTGCAATGGTCCGTACCGGATCTGGGAAAACCAGAACCCATACGGAATTTCTCGATATTGCCAGCTTCGGAGGGTGTTGAAAAAACGCTTCGTCCGGACCTCTAAAAAGAGTTGCAATCACCAGGTGCAATCACTAGGCCCGGCCCAAGAAAAAACATCACTCATCTATTGGAGTGGAAAGTGAACCGACACCAAAGCCTCCTCCGGGCGGCTGCGCAAGAAACCTTCGAGCGCATCCAACAAGACCGCGACCGAGCACCGGCGCGGATTAAACCGCTACTCACGTATCTCGAAGAACACCTTTTCGACGCAGATCTGGATTTCAATCATTTGAAACGGGCTTGCGGCATTCGTGACAACACGTTGCCCATCCAGTTTCACACTGCACTGGGTCTGCCGCCCTACGGTTACATCGAAGATTGCCGGCTGGAAACTGCTTGCCGGCTGCTACGCGACTATGACTTGCGGATTTGGCAGGTCAGCGAGATGCTCGGATATTCGAGCATCCAAGTTTTCAGCCGTGCTTTTAAACGCTGGTCAGGTTTACGCCCTACCGCTTTTCGCAAGCGGGAAGTTCAGGCCAAGGGGCCAACTCGCCGTTCCGAACCAGCTGAGGCAGCAGCGATCCCGCTCGGCCTTGGCGAGAGCTATCAGCCAATACCGGTTGAACTTCTGCGGCGCGGAGTCAATGGCGCTTTGACCACCGACGAAGCCACCGCGGTCATCGGCCACATGCTCAACCTGTATCCTGCCAGCATTCCGGCTATTCGCGAACAGTTAGCGCGATATACCACGTCAGCAGAAGAGTCTTAAGACCTACCGACATTCTTCGATCGATTGGTCTACGATCTGGTGTTGCCGTTACCGCGGTGGCACCAGATCGTTATCTTTCAGCAACCATTTTATCGGGATGACTGCCCGAGTCAGTGCTAAATCGCGTCCCGCCGCCGTCAGTTCCGGTGGTTTCATCCCATACATAAACTTGAATCCCGGAAACGGTGGTCGAGCTGTGACCCTCTGCCGGTTGAAATTGCACGTTGAATTGCGGAGCCGTGACCGAAAATTCTTGATGTTCCAAAATTTGATTATTGCCATCCAGCCAGTAGACCGACGCCTGACCGTGAAATGTAGGTGTGGGAATTGTGACAGAAACTTCCTGCGCATCCCAGTGCGGTTCCAGGGTCAAAGCGAAACTCGGCTGTGGCAGCGCAATTGCCGGATCGCCCAAAAGGTTGTACATCTCGATGAACGTGCGATTGCCGATCTCGCGTTTGGTGCGCAGGATGGCCGTGCCGATCGGAGTTTTGGGAGTGGTGAGGTTAGCCAGCAAGCGGCGGCTCATGGCCTGCGATGGGCTATTGCGCCAGGACGCAGCAAAAACCGCCACCGCCCCCCGCTCGGGCTCGCGCAAGAATTTTTCGCCGATCGAATCCGCGTTGGGATGGTCAAAGGGCGCTGAGTAACAAGTCATACTCAAGATCACGGGCAAGCGCCCATTGGGCTGCAACTTTTCGACGTGTTCGAGAGTGAAGAGGTCATGGTTCTTGCGCAGATCTGGTGGCCCTGTCCGCCAAATGTGGCTGCCGCCATGGCCATAGAAATGCACCAGCAACTGTCCCTGGTTGAAAGCGTTTTGTAACTCAGCTTGGTGAGTTGCATTGGTGGTTTCGCTGGACTGCGGGTAGACCTTGTCAGCGACGAAGCCTTCCTGGGACATCAGCTTGGCCAGCTTGTCGCTGTTTTTTTGAAACCCCGCATCCTCGTTGGTGATCCACAAAATGCTGCGCCGCCACGGCCCGACTTCCGGCGTTTCGACGTAGTGGCGGGTTTTGTTGACGATGGCTGCAACCTCCGCGGGCTGGGTGACCGGAAAACGTCCGATCGCCAAATCCGGGAGGAAATCATCGCCGTCAACCGTGACAAAAGCGTTGTCGCTGGCCGAATGGCCCTGGTAGGACGCAAAAATGAAGGAAGGGATCAAGTTGCGCTGGTTCTGCAAAGGATTTTCGCGATAGGTCGGAGTATTCCGCGGATAAAAGCGATCCCCGCCAGCGAGGAGTTGCTGGTTGGCCCAGTCCGCGTAGTTCGAGTCGTCCACGACTTCGTTCTTGCTATCCCAGCTGGCATCGCCGACGAGGAGCACGAACTGCGGTGCGGGTTTTTGCCAGTGGTGATAAGCGTGGGCAATGAAATCGCGAATCCCGCGTGGTTCGACGATCCCGGCGCTCCATTCGTCATACACGTCCTGGACATCGACGACCGCGACCTGGAGTCCGCGTTTTCGGTGCATGGCGGCGAGCGGCTGGATCGCGTCGAGCAAACGTGCATGCGCGATCATCAGGTAGTCGGCTTGCTGCTCCGGATTGTGCAGGTTGGAAGGCCGATCGAGTTCGATCTTCTCAAGCTGCAGGAAGGCTTGATCTTGCACCAGGAAAAAGGAAGCTTCGTCCGTCGCCAGGCGGAAGCCTTGGGTCCACTCGAGGGCGGTTTCTTTGGCGATCGGCGCTGGCACCCGGGTTGCCGGGCTGCGGCTGCCACGACTGCCATAAGCGATCAGCTGGGCACCCGGCGGGGTTTGTAGCTCAACGCTCGTTGCAGGTGAAGTGAGGTGGAGTTCGGCTTGAGCAAAACCTGCGACCAACTGCCGAGTGCGCGGGTAGGAGACTTCGACCCAGTCCAACATCACCACGTCGACGACCGTCTCGGTTGCCCCCGGAGGCGTTCGTTGGGGGACGCGCAGTTCGAGGGGATGGATGCCAGGGCTGAGCGTTCCGCCCGGAACCGGCGGCAGCTCGAGCAGATGCACGGTCCGGCCATCCCACTCGGCACTGCCCAGGGGTTCGCCGGCGAGCCGGACGTCGACGCGGTGGTGAGGGAATCCGGATTGGCTGTGGAGGTCGGATAAGCCGCGGAAGTGAACCCGCAAGCGGACCGGCTCTTTCGCTTCCGGGTCGAGGTCCCGCAAATCGAGGTCCACGCGAAACGGCGCTGCGGCGATTTGGGAGAGCTTGGTCCAAAACCACAGATCACTCGCTTGGGGGCCGGTGATTTCCTGTTCACTCAAGCGGATCAACAGCTGATCTCGTTCCAGATGCTGATACCGCTCGAGCTGCGTCTTGGACGCTCGGGGGTCTGCTGCGGCTGGGGGCTGCATGCGCACTGCCTGGGCGCGGTCGAAACGCAGCCAGTAGACATTCCAGGGCGAGTACTCGTGAAAAAACTTGCTTTCGCCCGGCAGTTGTTCGCCGACAAATTCCAAGGAGTCTCCTGGACCCAGGAGGGAGTCGCCACCGTCTGCAACCCAGATCGGTACCGGCCGTCCGCGGTTCGTCAGGCTCAGCTCCGCGCTGGGGACTGGCGAAAGCGTCAGTCCCGCTTGCTGCAGGGCCTCGAACGTCACGCGGTACACCCCTTTTGTTTTGAGGTAGAGCCGCAACGCGGGCTGGGTTGCTGGCGTGGGGTCGGGTGGTGAGGCTCCAACCGAGCTCACCGAGGCCCCCAGCAATGGGTCCAACGGGGTGCCGAACCAGAACCCGCCGAGCAGGGTTCCCAGGAGCCACAACCGGCCTGAGCGGGGATGCATCTCACCTCCAAAAGTTGATCGTCGGGATTTGCCGCCTGTCGCCAGACGGCATGCAGGTGCAAGTATAGCCACAACTCCTGCGGCGGACGTGGACGGTCAGAAGCTTCTCAGGGTGGGAGGTGGTCAGCAGGTAGTAAACTTGGCGGATGAACATCGCTCAGAAGGCCATCACCTCCCGCGAAGAACCTTCGTTTCCCGCGTTTCGCACCGTGCCGCGAACCGGCGTGATTTATGTTTCCAACCAAGCGCGAACCCGGGGTTACCGGCCGGACGATCCAAGTTGGGCCAATTTGGGGCAAGGCCAGCCCGAAACCGGACCCCTGCCGGGTGGACCGCCGCGCATGGCGTCGCTCACGATTGACCCCAACGATCACGAATACGCGCCGGTGCCAGGACTGTGGGACCTGCGTGAGGCCGTGGCAGCGCTTTACAACCAGCTCTACCGCCGCGGGATGGGCTCGTTTTACAGCGCGGAAAACGTGGCGATTTCGAGCGGCGGGCGCGCGGCATTGACCCGCGCGGTCGCGGCGCTGGGTCAGATCAATCTCGGTCATTTCCTGCCGGATTACACCGCCTATGAGGAGTTGCTCGATATTTTTCGGCTGGTGTCGCCGATCCCCATCTTGCTCGAAGCCGAGAGTGGCTATGCCTTCACCGTCAACGAATTGCGCCGCGAAGTCCTGGGTCGGGGACTGGCTGCGGTCTTGTTGTCCAACCCTTCAAATCCCATGGGCAAGCTGATTTCCGGCGATGAGCTTGCGGCTTGGCTGGGGGTTGCGCGTGAGCTCGACTGCGCCCTGCTCTGCGATGAATTTTATTCCCATTTCATCTGGCAAACCGGGGCCGGCGAGCCCGGTCCGACGGTCAGCGCAGCGCGTTACATCGAAGATGTCGACCGCGATCCCGTGGTGATTTTCGACGGTTTGACCAAGAACTGGCGCTATCCCGGCTGGCGGATCACCTGGACGCTGGGACCGCGCAAGGTGATCGAAGCGATCGAAAGCGCGGGCTCGTTTCTTGACGGGGGCAGCACCAGGCCCTTCCAGCGTTCGGTGATCGACTTGCTCACCCCGGAGCACGTTGCCGCGGAAGCGCAAGCGATCCGCAACGCTTTTTTGCCCAAACGTGAACTGATGCTCCAGCGCGCACAAGCGCTGGGGATGCACCTCGACCGCACCCCGGATGGGACGTTCTACGCGTTTGTGTCGCTCCGCGACTTGCCGCCGCCGCTCGCTGACGGCATGGGCTTTTTTCGCGAGGCCCTGGAGCATCGGGTGATTTGCGTACCAGGGGTTTTTTTCGATGTCAATCCGGGACGGCGCCGTTCGCAGAAAGTGTCGCGCTTTCGCCACCACGTCCGTTTGTCTTTCGGGCCGTCCTACGCCGAAGTAGCGCGGGGGCTCGACCAGCTCGCAGCCTTGATCGCCCGCGCGGGGGCAGGCCAGCCTGGAGCATGAAAAAGCCGCCGAGCCCGGGGCTCGGCGGTCAAACGCAAATCAAATCAAAGAGAGCTGCCCGCAGAGGTTGCGGGCAGCTGCCTCAGCTAGCGGTCACTGGCTGTGCTGAGCGAGAGGTGGTAAGCCCCTTGACCGGTGGTCTGCACGAAGTAGCACCCTGGACTCAAGGTCTTGACGATGCGCCAGCCGTCCTGACGAGAATCGCGTGCGAAGTCGTCACTGACCGCCAGACGATAGCCCCAAGCGTCGTGGAGCGTGCCGTGGACCTCGCCAGTTCCCACGGCCTGCAGTTCGACGGTTGCCAGCTGGGGCACGACCAGCGCGAAAACATCTGCGTCGTCGGTCTGGCCATCGAGGTCGCCCTGGCTGGGCTGGCTCCAGGCGAGTGCAGACGCACAACTCAAAACGTCGCCGTGGTCGTCGGCCAGCGCTGAACGGCATAGCCCAGCCAGCACGGTTTCCAGCCGGGTGACCTGGGCGGCATCGACCCCTGCTGCTGCCAGGCGGGCCTGGCGGCAATTCCCGACGGCTTTGGGAGTGGGGAGAAAACCGGGCGCTCCTGGACCTGGCTTGGGATCGGGATCGACCTCGTCTTCCTTGGGATCACCGTCTTGGGGCGTGGGGAGAAGACCGGGCGCTCCTGGACCTGGCTTGGGGTCTGGGTCGACTTCGTCTTCCTTGGGATCACCGTCTTTGGGCGTGGGGAGAAGACCGGGCGCTCCTGGACCTGGCTTGGGGTCTGGGTCGACTTCGTCTTCCTTGGGATCACCGTCTTTGGGCGTGGGGAGAAGACCGGGCGCTCCTGGACCTGGCTTGGGGTCTGGGTCGACT
>CAZCOV010000128.1:0-15445 GCA_964499975.1 uncultured Thermoanaerobaculia bacterium | reverse complement strand
TCAGCCCGGGGCGCGTCAGCCCGGGGCGCGTCAGCCCGGGGCGCGTCAGCCCGGGCGCTTCGCCTGGCGGTTTTCCCCGGAGAGCTGGCGCGCCTTGCTGCGCACTGCGGCCGCGGCGGTCCTCGCGATCGGGCTCTTTTTCAACTTTGCCCATTTGGGCTACGAGATTTCGGACCCCGAAATCGGACGCTTCCGGTCGTTCTTCACCCGCGAAGAGTTGCTCGCGCTGCGCGCCGAGCGAGCCCAGCAATGGGCCGCAGCCCCGCCGGACCTCACCGCGGTTTGGGCCAAAGAAGACTTCTATCTGACCGAAGCTGCGCGTCACACCCAGCACCGAAACACCAGCTATGCCACCGGGCTGGACGTCTTTGCGTGGCAGGCCAACCAGATCCTCGAGACCTACTACGACCCCTTCCTCGACTTGCGCTCACCCGGGGGCGCGCCAGCCCGGGGCGCGTCAGCCCGGGGCGCGTCAGCCCGGGACGGCAAGCCCCACCGCTATTCCCCGGACCAGCGCCGCGAGCTCGCAGCCAGGATCGCTGCCCATCCACCCGATCCGCGGACCTACGAGAGTCCGGTTCTCCGCGAGTTGATCTTCACCTGGCCGAAGCCCGCGTTCCTCGCAGCCATGGGCGCGGTGGTTCTGGGGCTTTGGGGCTGGAGTCGGCGCGCTTCCCATCACGGCACCATGTCCGGCGGCTGAGGAACGCGGGGCCGCGCGGCGGGGCGGCGCTGGAGTTCGTCGAGCAACAGTTCGACCGCTTTCTCGACGCTCGGATCCCGCCCCGCGAGCAGGGCTTCTGGCAAGTCGAAAACTTCGTGATCGGGCGCAACCCCGGCATTCTCGACGACCCAGTTGCCCGCCCGATCGTAAATGCGGAACGTCGGCAGCAGGACCTGTCCGCCGTCGATCAAGTCGGGCGCGCCAGTGAGCCCGATCAGGCCACCCCAGGTGCGGGTCCCGACCAGCTGCCCGAGGCCCTGCTGGCGGAAGTAGAAGGGCAAAGCATCACCGCCTGAAGACGAGTAGCCGTTGATCAACATCACTTTGGGGCCGTCGTGTGCAAAGCCCGGAGTGCGCAGGCTGGCGATGTCCCGCTGCGCCCAATAGCTCAAGGTGGTGCGCGAAAAAACCTCGATCATGCGGTCGGGAATGAAACCGCCACCGTTGTAGCGATCGTCGATGATCAGGGCTTCTTTGTCGGCCTGGCTGTAAAACAGCTTTTGCAACATGCGATTGCCGGCCTCGGCGGTGTTGGGCAGATGGAGGTAGCCCACCCGCCCGCCGGAGAGCCGGTTCACCAAGTCCATGCGGGTCTTGACCCACTCGAGGTAACGCAGGCGACGCTCGCTCGCTACGGTACGCACCGTCACCTGGCGGGCGCCGACGGGTGACGGCTGGTCGGAAATCGAGAGCAAGACTTGCTGCTGTGCTTTGCCTTCGAGCAGGCGGAAGGGGTTGTCCGGCGCGCGCAACTCCTGGTGATCGATCGCGACCAAGAACTGCCCTTCGTGGATTCCCAGGCCCGGCTCGGTCAGGGGTGAACGGTAGTCTTCGTGCCAGTTTTCCCCCGGGAAAATGTGGGCGATACGGTAATAGCCCGAAGGGTCGCGGCTGAACTCGCAGCCCAGCATGCCGCCGGCCACCCGCTCCACCGTAGGCACGTCACCCGCTTCAGCGTAGGTGTGACCCGCTTCGAGCTCGCCGATCATCTCGCCGAAGATGAAGTCGAGGTCAGTGCGATGCGCCGCGTAAGGCACCAGCGCGCCATAGCGATCGCGCAAACCGGGCCAGTCGACCCCGTGCATGTTGGGGTCGTAAAACCAGTCGCGACCAATCCGCCAACCATCGAGGAAGATCTGCTGCCATTCGGTTTGCGGGTCGATCTTGAGTTTGAGTCCGTGCAAATCGAGCTTCCCCTCGGCGGGCGAAAGATCGGTCCCGACGTCGCTGATGCCGACTTCCCCGGCCACTCGATAGAGGAATTTTTTGGCGTCCTGGGAGACCGCATAGCCATCTACCCCTGACATGACCTTTTCTTCCTTGCGCTCGGCCAGGTCGTAGCGGAAAAGGGCGAACTGCTCACCTTCTTGGCGGCGGTAAAACACGCTTCCCGCGGCCACTTGCAAGTCGAGGTAAGTGCCGTTGGGAATGCCCGGCAAGGCGAGAGTCCGGCTGAGGAAACCGCGCGCGTCGATCGGCGGCGTCGACGGGGCCTTGGCGTCTGCCGCGGTTTCGTCCGCGCTCGTGGGTTCGCCGGACTTGGCCTTTTTCTTGCTCGCCGACGGCGTCGTTGCCGCGGCCTGGACGCTGGGCTCTGGCGCGGGGCTTTCCTCGTCGCTTTGGGGGGGGAAGGGGTGCTCGACGTCGGGATTGAGGGTGGCGACGTAGACCCGCGCGGCCCGATCGTAGATGTAATTGAATTCAAAAGCGCTGAACACCAGCTCGAAGTCCCGGTCGCTCAAGAAGAACAGCGACTTGCCATCGCTGCTCCAAACCGGCTCGTAGTCGTTGCTGATGCCGTCGCTCAAGGCGATGCGTTCGCCGCGTTCGAGCGAGTAGACCAGCAAGCCCAGGAGCCGCGAAGGGTGGTTGTTCTGGTAGGCGAGGAAACGGCTGTCGGGTGACCAGCTGTAAGTGTCGATGTCGCCTTCGGTCCCGTGATCGACTTCGATCAGGCGACCCCCTGCGATTTCGAGGATCCACAGCTTGCGCTGGCGATCCCCAAAAGCCAGCTTTTTGGAGTCGGGACTAAAGCGCGGAGGAAAGCGCCAGACGTTGCCATTGCGTGTCAGCTGTCGCGGTGTACCGGAGCCGTCCTGGGCCCGGACCCAGAGCTCGTACTCTCCGGTCTCATCGGACAAGTAGGCGATCCACTTGCCATCCGGCGACCAGGTGGGGTCGATCTCCCGCGCTTTGGGCGTCTGGGTCAAGTTGCGCGCCGACCCTTTTTCCGCGGGCACGCTGAACAGCTCGCCGCGGGCGCTCAAAACCGCCCGCGCACCCGAAGGCGAGAGCGCGACCGCTTGCAAGTCGTCGCTGACGTCTTCGAAACGCGGTGTTTGGTAGGTCAAGCCGGCGTTGACGCGGATGTCGATGCGCGCGGTTTGTTCGCTCGCGAGGTCCAGACGATAGAGGTAGCCGCCGTTCATGAAAACGATCTGGCCGTCGCCCAAGCTGGGCCAGAGCACGTCCCAGGTGTCGAAATGGGTGACCTGACGCAAGCGGCGCGGGGACAGGTCCAAGGCGAAGAGGTTCAAGACATCGGCCCGATCAGAAGTGAAGTAGACCGTGTCGCCCGACCACATCGGGAAGTTGTCCGTTCCGGGATCGTCGGTCAGCCGTTCGGAGCGATTGGCGATCAGGTCGTAAATCCAGATGTCCTGCGCGCGTCCACCGCGGGTGCGTTTCCAGGTGCGGAACTCGCGGTCGATCGGGGTGTAGGCGAGGCGCTTGCCGTCGGGAGAAAGCGACGCGCTGCCGCCATGGGGCAGGGGCAGCGGGGTTTCGAGCCCGCCTTGCGGGTCGACCACGAAATAGCGGCCCATGCGTTCATCCCACGGCGTGCGGTTCATCCGGACCAGGATCTTGTGATCTGCGGTCCAGCCCAAGACCCAATAATCCCAGCCGCCGCGCGGTGGCAGCCGACCCACGTCGGTGTAGAAGGTGAGCTGCCGCGGCTTGCCACCCAATGCCGGCATCACCCACACCTGGCGCGATCCGGTGAACTCCGCGCTGAACGCGATCCACTGACCATCCTGCGAAATTTTAGGAAACAGTTCGAGGCCGGGATGCGACGTCAGCTGCCGCGCTTCTCCACCGGCAACCGGTGCCCGCCAAAGGTCCCCCCCGTAGACGAAGACCACGAAATCGCCGTGGATGTCGGGGAAGCGCAGCAACCGGGTTTGGCTGCGCGCTGGCGCGGCCAGGAACGTCGACAGCAGCAAGCTCCCGAGCAGGAGCAACTGCAGGGGGAACCGGCGGCGGGGAGTCAGCGAAGGGGGCGACAGGCGTGGGGTAGCTTCAGTCATGGTGAAAGAGATCCTCTGAAATCGGCGTGCCAGCGTCCAGCCGGTGGCAGCCGCAGCGTTTCACAAGTCGTTAGGCCAGCTCAAGCACGAGTTGCGGCGGTGGCAAGCGGCGCCTGCAGCGGAATTGTTCCACTTGTTCCGTGTAGGTAGCCTCGCATACGCAGGCATGTTAAAATCCGAGCTGGGAACCCCTTTGACCCTCGCTACGACGACTACTTCAGGCAGCGTAGCCTGCGGCAGCGCCGAGAGAGGCAGGAGGACTACCGGAAGCGAATTTGGGCGTAGGGACTGGATCCGCAATCTCAGTGTACGTCGAGACCACGGTCGTCAGCTACCTGACAGCACGTCCGAGCCGAGATCTCATCGTGGCGGCCCCCGCCAAGAGGCGACCCACGAATGGTGGGAAGCGGCGCGTGGAGCGTATAAGCTGGTTGTCTCTGAGCTCGTCCTCGAAGAGGTAACGGCGGGAGATAAGGGGGCGGCGGAGACGAGGTTGGCTCTCGTCGAGGCGCTTCCACGGCTGGAGATCACGGAAGACGTTGCGATCCTTGCTCGCAGGCTTCTGGATGCCGGAGCACTGCCGCCTGAGGCACCTCGCCTCGGGATGCCGTGCATATCGCAGTCGCCGCGATTCATGGTGTCGCGTACCTGGCCACATGGAACTTCAAGCATATCGCCAACGTGACGAAGCGCCTGGCCATCGAGCGAACTATCGCGGCCGGCGGTTACGGCCTGCCGGTCATCGCAACACCCGAGGATCTCTTGGAGGTGATCAGCCCATGAGAGAGGACCTTGCCGAGGAAATCCGGGCCGTCAGACGGGCGCTATCTCAGAGGTTTGATTTCGACGTCGGGCGCATCTGCGCCGAACTGATGAAGAGGCAGCGGAGCAGCGGTCAGAGCTATGTGCGCCCGCCGGAGACGCGAGCGCGTGGATCCGTGGCTAAGTGCCGGGGAGGGCAGGCCCCCGTGCCTGCCCTCCCCGGCACTAGACTAGCTGGCGAGGCGCTCGACCCGGTAGAGCACCAGGGTCGAGCCGTCGCGCAAGGCGATCTGCCCTACCGGGCCGCCAACACAGGATTCGGCGATCCAGGGCCAGGCCGCAGCGCTCAAGTTGACGGTGTTGGGCTGGCCGTAGTTCTTGATCAGGGCGGTGAACGGGACTGCGCTGCCCCAGATGTCGAAGTGGTAGCGCGGCTGGCCGATCACGCCTGCAACCACGGAGCCGATGTGGATGCCCAGGCGCAGGGTCATGCCAGCGGGGCTGATCTGGCGCGCGGCCTGGAGCAAATCCAGCGCCAAGCGCACGCAGTTTTCGATCGGGTTGGCGGCTGCCTGGAACAACCCCACGGCGGCGAGCAGGGATTCGCCCTGGAGGCGGACCAGGAGCGCCGCGTGGCGGGCGCAGAGGTCCTCGCACGTCATGACCAGTTGGTGAAATTGCGCCAGCACCGGCAGCGGGTCGGGAGCATCGCACTGCGCGTTGAGCTGGACCAGGTCGCAGGCGAGGAGCGCCACATCTGGTACTTGCCGCGGCAGGATCCGCGCGCTGGCGTGCAGCTCGTCGATGAGCGGCGCTGGGAGCAAGACGCGCAGCAAAAATTCACACCGCGCCTGCTCCTCGGCGAGCGCCTGCTCGTGCTCTTGCCAGCGCTGCTCCAGGGCGTGCAGCTGACGGCGTTCAAAGCACGCCTGCAGCCGAGTGGCGAGCACTTGTTGCGGATAAGGCTGGAGCACGAAGTCCTGAGCGCCGGCTTCCAAGCAAGCGAGTGCGGTCTCGACCGCATCGATCGGGCTGAGCATCAAGACCGGGAGATCGTACCAGCGCGCGTCCGCGCGGATCCGCTCGAGCAGGGTCTTGCCCGCCATCGCACCCACTTGCAGTCCCAAGAGAACCGCGTCGCAAGGACGGCGTTCCAGGATGATCAGCACCTCCTCGCCCTCTTCGGCTAACTCCGCGCGAAAACCCAGGTCAGCCACTCGCCGGGAGAGGATCTGCCGGTACAGCGCGCTATCGGCAGCGATGAGCACTGTCTTTGTGGAGAGATGCGGGTCGTCGGCTCCGGCAGCGGGCGCCGGCGCGAGCACCATGGTCGCTTGTACCTTGCTCAGCAGGCTCTGGATTTTTGCGAGCAGGCGCGGCCATTCGACCGGCTTGGTGTCGTAGTCGTCACAACCCGCGTCCAGGGCTTTGGCGGCGTCGCCAGACATCGCATGGGCCGACAGGCCGAGGATCGGAATGCGCTGGGTCGTGCTGTTGCCCTTCAAAATCCGCGCGGCCTCGTAGCCGTCGAGCACTGGCAAGCTCATGTCGAGCACGATCAGGTCCGGGCTTTCGCTTTTGACCTTCTCGATGCCTTCGGCACCATTGCCGGCCAGGAGGACTTCAAAACCCGCCCGTTTCATCCGCCGGGACAGCAAGTCCCGGTTCATCTCGTTGTCTTCGACCAGCAAAATTTTCGCCATGGCTTTTGGTCCTGGACCCTGAGCGCTTCAAGGAGCCGGGTTTTTCTCCGGGACGAGGGTTTCGAAGGTGGCCAGCGGAATTTCGGGCAGTTCCACCGCGAGGATCAGCTGCAGCTCTTGGGGCAAGGGTTTGGGCGCGGCGAGCTCGACCAGGGCCGCGCGCGGCACGGCGATTTCGAGGGTTTTCTTCCGCACCGCCGCCGGCAAGAGCTGGTCCTGCACGATCCGCTCACCCGCCAAGGCGGCAAAGCCATCGATCTTGAGGCCCGCGAGCACGGGGGGGCTCTGGACTTGACCGAGTTGGCGCAGGGCGGTGTCGAGGGCCGAGCGTTCGTCCGCGGTCAGCGCGCCGCGCCGACCGGCGAGCACCGGCAACGAGAGCGGGGGGCTGGTGTAGAGCGAACGCAGTTTTTGTTGCTCCAGCTGTTCGTTGAGCAAGGGATTGAACTCGGCCACGAGTGCCGCGTCGGTTTCGCCATAGAGGACGTTGGCGGTCGCCGCGAAGTCGTCGGCGACCGCGGTGAGTGGGCCAAACCAGGTGGCGAGATCGAGTTCTCCTTCAAAGACTGCCCGCCCGAGGAGCGCTTGGCCCCGCGGTGCTGCGGCCTCGACCACGCTCAGCGACTTGCCGCGCAGGTCGGCCAGCTCGCGCAGGTCCGAGCGGTCAGCGCGCACCACAAGATGCCGACGGTAAGTCGCGACCCCGCCGCGGATCACCCGCGCGAGGGGCACGAAGTCAGCACCGGCGGGGAGATCGAGGAGGAAGCTGGCGTCGCACCAGAGCAGGGTCACCCGCGCGGGAGCCGCGGCCAGGAACGTCTGCGCGTCGCTCAGCCGGCGGAAGATCTTGGTCTCCCCCAGCCCGGGCACCGCTGTTTTGAGGTAGGCCGCGAGCGCGGTGACCGCTTCGGCCTGACGGTTGCCGGCCTCGATCGGCAGGCTGGGCAGGTGGACGAGAAAAACGCGGTCCGCGTCCGGCTGCGCCCACAGCGCCGGCCCGCTCCAGCAACTCACGAGCGCAAGCAGCAGCAGCAGCGGTCGCGGCCGCCCGCACCCGCACTTCATGTCATCACCCCTGATGTCATCACCCCTGGCAACACGGCTTCCTCGTCCATCCCGTCCCTCGCTCATTGCGGATGAAATTTGCGCAAGCGGGCGACCCAGTCCTCGACTTCCGCCCGCCGGCCGCCCGCGGTTCCCAAGTACTCGCGGTAGAGCGCGAGGGCTTGCTCGGCGTTGCCGCCAACTTCGTCGAACAGAATGCCCAGGTTGAGGGTGGCCTCAGGGAAAGACTGCTGGGCGGCGCGCGCTTGGGTAAAGGCGCGCTCGGCGTCCTGGTATTCGCCAAGGCGGTAGTGGGCAACGCCGAGATTGTTGGCGGCAATGGCCACGAGCCCGGGCTGCCCGCTTCCCGAAACCTTTTCAAGGTCGCCTTTGGCTGCACGGTCCGCGCCCAAAAGCAGTAGGGCCGTGCCGCGCAGCAACCAGCCGATCGCCCGGGATTTAGCGTCGAGAGGCAAGCCCAGGGCCCGTTCCGCATGATCGCGGGCCTGCTCGCTGGCGCCCCTCTCGAGCGCGGCGAGCGCGCTGCCCAGGTGAGCCACCGCGAGCAGCTGCTGGACGCGTTGGCACAGCGCAGCGCCTTGCCCGCCGTCCAGGATTAGGGCAAAAACCCGTTCGTCGGATGGGCCGAGCGCCATGGGTTGGGCCGCGCCCCCGGGTTGTGCGCTTTCTGCTTTGACGGGTCCGCAACGCGCCGCGGCTTGGTTCAGATGCGCGAGCGCCTGGGAGAAATCGCGGCTTTGGAGCGCGATCTCGCCCAGAGCAGCCTGGACGCTGCTCAGCGTCGGGAAAGCCGCGGCAGCCGCTTCAAGGTGCGCCCGCGCTTCCTCAGGACGTCCCAACAGCCACAGCGCTTGCCCGAGGTTGGCGCGGATCGCCAGCTCGGTTGCGCTGCCCTGGTGTTCGGGCAGGGCGTGGGCGAGCGCTTGCGCGGCGGGACCCACGTCCCCCGCCCACAATCCGAGCACGGTCAGGGCCTCCCTCGCCGCGGTCTGGCCGGGGTCAGCGGCGGTGACGGTGCGGAGCTGCTGGCGGGCTTCCTGGAGCGCGCCTTCGGCTGCGAGCAACAAACCCAGGGCGGTGCTCAAGAGTTGGTGCTCCTGGCTGCCCCGACGACTGCTCGCGACCAGTGGCTCGATCAGACGTCGCGCGGCGCGGTGTTCGCCTTGCTGCAACAACACCAGGGCCAGATTGAGCTGGACCGGCAGCAGTGCGGGCGGGGTCGGCTTTTTGGCCTTGGCAAAAGCCGCCAGGATCTCTTCGTAGACCTCCCGTTCGGCCCGGAGGTCGCCCCCCAGCTTGGCGAGTTGGGCGAGTTCGAGCGCCACCCCGAGATGAGCGGGTGCCAGCCGCTGGGCTGCTGCGAGCAACTCGCGCGCCGCTGGCACCTGGCCTTGACGGCGGAGCAGCCGGCCGAGGCTCAAGAGCACGGTCACGTCCTCCGGGGCGACGGCCAAGGCCGCGCGGTAGGCGCCTTCGGCGGCCTGGACCTGGCCGAGCGCGCTGTAAGCATCGCCCAGTTCTCGCTCCACGGTGGCCCTAACGTTGGCGGATGCTGCCGCCAGCTTGGGCTTTCCTTGCTCGAGCCAGCGGACCGCTGCCGCACTGTCTCCTTGCTGCTTCAGGATCTGCCCGAGGTGCAAGTAAGCGAGCGGCAGCTCGGGATCTTGTGCGAGCGCCTGTTCATAAGCCACGCGCGCTTCGCTCAAGCGTCCCAGCTGGAACAGGACGTAGCCACGGTTGTACTGAGCGGTAGGCTGCCCAGGGTGGATCTTCAGGGCAGTTTCGTAAGCCCTAAGCGCCTGCGGCCAGTCTTGCCGCCGCGCATGGATCGCGCCCAAGTTGAGGTACGCCAGAGCATATTCTGGCGGGATGGCTTGACCCGCGGCCAGCGCTTCGTCCACTGGTTGCAAGGCCACCGCGTAAGCCTCCAGGGCTTGCTCGTCCTGGCCGACTTCGTGGAGCACCGCACCCAGGTTGTAGTAGGCCCGGGTCAGATTCTTGTCGCGCGCGATCGCCTGCTCGAACGCCCGGATCGCTTCGGGCTTGCGGCCGAGTTCGTGGTAGAGGTTGCCCAGGCGGAAGTGGAGCTGGGCATCGCCGGGGTCAAGCTTGACCGCGGCCGTGAGCGCCGCGAGCGCCTCTTCCGGGCGTTCGAGACGGTGCAAGACGGCGCTTTGCAACGCGAGCAACTGCGCTTCGCGGGGACTTGCGACGAGCGCGCGGTCGACCAGCTCGAGCGCGGTTGCGGGCTGGTCGAGCCGGAGGGCGAGGACCGCGGCGTTGTACAGCAAGTCGTACAGCAAGGCGCGGTCTTTGGGCGCAAGTTGGAGACCCGCGGTGAACTCCGCGTAGGCCAGCGCGAAATCCCCGCGCTGGTTGTAAAGCGCCCCCAACGAAAGGTGCGCGGTCGCGAGCGATGGCTCCAAGCGCAGCGCTTCCTGGTAGCCCGCGATGGCCTGGTCGAGCCGGCCTGCGGCGCGGTGCTGCTCCGCCTTTTGCAAGAGTTCGAGCACCACTTCAGGCACGCTGTCTTGAGCTGCGCCTTGCGCCGCGGCGAGCGTTGCCCCCCCAACCCAGCCCACCCAGGCCATCACTCCCCAGGTGACCGCGCCAGCTAGCGTGGATCCCAAAATGCTTCGTCGCAAGCGCATCCTCTCAGAAGCGAAATTCCAAAGAGCCGAAATAAGTCCGTCCGGGCAAGCGCATGTCGATCGGCAAGAAGGTCTCGACGATTTCCTCGTCGTCGAGCAAATTCTTGGCAGTGGCGGACAACCGCAGTCCCTGGCCGGAATTGCCCCAACGCAGCGGCGGGTCGTAGGACAGCTTGCAGCTGAGCAAGGTGTAGTCGTCGAGCACCGCGGGCCCGCCGCCGGGATTGGTGATGCGATTCCAGAAGCTCGGACCATAGCGCTCGGCGATCCACTTGGCTTCGAGCGCGGTGCGGAAACCCGCAAACGGACCGAAGTAGAGACCCGCATTCAACTTGTTTTCCGGTGCATAAACGAACTCATAGGGCAAGCCCGTGCTGTCCGTCCGCCGATCCTTTTGCTCTTGTTCTTGATAACTCCAGTTGACGAACCCATGGAACCAGGTGCTGGGCCGGAAACGCAGCTCCAGCTCGCCGCCCCGGACCTCGGCCTCCCCCGGATGGTTTTCCGAGCGCAACCGGCTCGGCCCGGCCGGCGGCTGGCGAAAAGCGAGGACGATGAAGTCCTTGACCGTGGACTGGAAGAGGTCCATCTTGACCGAGACCTGGGGGTTGAACTGGTACTCCAAACCCAATTCGAACGTGCGGATTTCTTCCGGCTCTAGCCCAGGATTGGGCTCGAAAATCTGGATCGGGATGACCGCACGACCGCGTTCGAGCGACAGGAAAAACGAGTCTTGGTAGAGCTCGTTGAAATTGGGGAAGCGAAACGCCGTGGACCAACCCGTGCGCAACACCAGCTTGTCGGTGGGCGTGAATACCGCGGCCAGACGCGGCGAAACTTCGCTGTCGAAGAGGTCGTTGCTGTCGTCAAAACGCGCGCCCACAGTGAGGCGGAAGCGATCCTCGGCGAGCGAGATCTGATCCTGGACATAGGCCGCGAGTTTGGTGTAGGCCAAAACCACCTTGGCGGTGGTCTCTTCCGGGGTGAGCAACTGATCGACCGGGTCGCCCACGTCCACCCGCCGAGCTTCAACGCCGAGCAAGATGTCGTGCCCGGGCTGCCGCGCCCCGGGGATCATCTTGAAACCCACGCGGAAATCGCCGATCAGCTGGAACCCGTGGTCGACCGTGCCCTCATAAGCGGGATTTTGCGGTGCCGCGTGGCAGGCAGCGCAACGCGAGCCATGACGTCGAGCATAGGATACGTCACTGCCGAAGGTGAGCCCCTTGGGCCACTCGTGATTGAGCTTGAGCGCGAAAATGTCGACCTTCTGCTCGATGGTCTTGGCGCTGCGCAACACCGTGCCGGGGATGAAGCCGGGAAGGTTGAAGCCATCGACCTTGTCTTGATGCCGGTAGTAGGAGACTTCAAACCCGCGGATCTTGCCTTTGAGGAAGATATCCGTTCCTTTGACCTCGGAATCGACCTCGTCGAACCAGAAGCGCACCGGCAACTGACCCCGCTGGGTGCGCCCCGACACCAGGAAGGCCCCGGCGCCGAGCTTGCGCCCATAAACCGCACCGAGCGACTGGTTGCGCAAGTCGCCACCGCCGATTTCAACCTTGCCGCCAGCGAGGTCTTCACCGCCCAGGGTGACGATGTTGATCACACCCCAATAAGCGTTCTCGCCATAAAGGGACGATCCCGGGCCGCGCACGATCTCCAGCCGCTTGATGTTTTGCAAGACGAAGAAGTCGAGTCCGGGATGCTGGGGGAAGCCGCCCTTCTCCCAGGAGTTGTACGGCACGCCGTCGATCAGGAGAAGCACCCGGCTGGTGAATGGGCTCTGCCCAAAGCTGCGGGTGCCGATGCTTTGCACCATCGGGTTCCAGCGCACATTGACGCCCGCGACCAAGCGCAAGAGCTCAGGAATGGTCTGTGCCCCGGATTCGCGGATCTCGCGCGCCGTGATCACCGTCACGGAGCCGGGCGCTTTGGAAATGGGGATATCGGTTTTGGTCGCTGCGCGGATCGTGAAGTCTTCCTCTGCGCCGAACAGCTCGACTTCGCCGAGCTGCGTCCCGACCGGCGGCGCTTGTGCCCACAGGCCAGGGCTGCTCAGCAGCCAGCAGAGCGACCACGAGCTCACGATCAGTTGGGTTTGCCTCTTCTTCTCCATCGCCACAGATCACCTTTGCTTGGACTGCAGTTGTTTTGGACTGCAGTTGTTGGACTGCCGTTGGACTGCCGTTTGACTGCTGCTTGGCGGCGCTTGACGGCGTTGCCGTGCCGGCCATGGGCCCAGCAGAATGCCCGTGGCAGGCGGCTAGGCCCGCAAGCTGACCCGCACCAGCGAACGGATCTCCGCCCCCAGTTCAGCCATGCTCAGCGCCCCCTTGCGGAGCACCCGCGCCACCCCGCCGTTCAGCCGCTGGCGCTCGCTGTCCCCGAGATCCATCGCGGTCAAGACCACGACGGGAATCTCGCGCCAGGCGGAATTCTTGCGCAATTGCGCGAGAAAACCAAAGCCGTCCAGCTCGGGCATCAAAAGGTCGAGCAAGATCAAGGTGGGGACGCGCTCGCCCACCTGGCGCAACGCCGCAACCCCGTTCTCCGCCTCCATCACGGCCCAGCCTTGCCCTTCGAGCAATTGCCGCAGCAGGGCACGCACGGGCGGTTCATCGTCGACGACCAGGCCGAGGGGTGCTGGCCCGCTGCCGCGATACTTGGCGAGCAGCTTCGCCAGCTGGTCGCGGTCGATCGGTTTGGTCAGGTACTCCGCGCCGAGCGCATAGCCTTGTTTCTTGTGGTCGGCCACGCTGATCATGATCACCGGCGTGCTCGCCAGCTCGGGGTCGGCTTTGAGCGCACCCAGAACCGTCCAGCCGTCCAGCTCTGGCATGTAGACATCGAGCGTGATGATCGCCGGCTTGAGTTTTTTGGCCAAAGCCAGACCCTGGTCGCCGGTCAGCGCTTTGGCTACCCGAAAGCCTTCCCGCCCCAACAACTCTTCGAGCAAATCGTGGACCGTGAGGTCGTCGTCAACCACCAAGACCAACGGGGCGTCTGGCGACAAGTGGTTGGCGGAAGCGCTCTTGGCGGGCTTCTTGCTCGCGCCCTGGGCCAAACTGTGGGACCATTCTCCGGATTCGAGCAGCTGGTGGACCGACTGCGGGCGTTTGCCGCTGCCGCTTTTAGCCGGCAAGGTGAGGGTAAAAATCGAGCCCTTGCCGAGTTCGCTCGCGACCTCCAGCTGGCCGCCCATCAGCTGGCAAAAGCGACGCGACAGCGCCAGCCCGAGCCCAGTGCCGCCGTAGTTGCGGGCGGTTCCCGCGTCGGCTTGCGAGAACGGCTTGAACAGACGGCTGAGCTGCTCCTCATTCATCCCGATCCCGGTATCGTCGACGCGAAAGATCAGCTCGTCATGGCCACCGTCTAAGCGCCGTTCCACGGTCAAGCTGACCGTGCCGTCGGCCGTGAATTTTGCTGCGTTGGACAGCAGGTTGAAGAGGATCTGCCGAGTTTTGGTGAGGTCAATGTGGGCGTTGCCGATCTCGACCGGGCAGCGGACCACGAGCGTGTTGCGGTTCTTTTCGACCAGCGGTAAAACCGTGCTCGCCACTTCGTCGACCAGCTGCTTGACCGCGAAATTTTCGGGAAAGAGCTCCATCTTGCCGGCTTCGACTTTGGACAAGTCGAGGATGCTGTTGATCAGGCCGAGCAAGTGCTTGCCCGCGACTTTGATTTTTTGCAGGTCGGGCAAGAAATCATTCATCCCCACTTCTTTGGCGTCATCTTCGAGGATCTCGCTGTAGCCGATGATCGCGGTCAGCGGGGTCCTGAGCTCGTGGCTCATGTTGGCGAGAAAGACGCTTTTCGAGCGGTTGGCTTGCTCCGCTTTGTCGCGCGCCTCGCGCAGTTCTTCGTCCCGGGTCTGGATTTGCCCCAGCATCTCGTTGAAGCCGTCGATCAGCCGGCCGATCTCGTCCTCGCCGGTTTTGCGCGCGCGCAAGGCGTAGTCCTTCTTCTCGGAAACCTTCCGCGCCACTTGCGCCAAGTCGAGGATGGGCCGCGATACCACCCGTTGCAGCCGGGACGAGAAAAAGAAAGCGAGGAGCGATACCGCAGTGATCACCAGCACCAGGATTGCGAGGAAGTTGCGCCATCGAGCCCGCATTTCCGTGAGGTCCGAAGCGATCTGAAACGTACCGGCCGCGCGGTCCAAGAACACCATGTTGCGGGTCAAGACCAGGTGGTGGTCGACGAAAGCGTGGCCTTCTTGGGAAAGCAGGGCAGGCGCTTGCGCGCCACCGTTCGCCCGGCGGTACTCGGCGAAGACCTGACCTTCCTGGTTCAAGATGGCGGCAGCAGTGATGTGCGGCTGAACTTTGAGCGCGGAGAGGATCAAACCCGCGGACTCGCGATCGTTGTAGACCAGGGCGTTGATGCAGTTGGCTTCCATGGTTTGCGCCAGGGTGCCGAGGTCCGCGACCATTTTGCTCCTGAAGGTGTAGACGTCATAGGCAAAGAACGCTGCCGAGGCCAGCAGCAATGCCATGGCCGTGGTCAGCATGATGATCGCCATCAACTTGCCCTGGATCGAAAGCTCGCGCAGTTTCATCGTCCTGTCTCTCTGGCGGCAGACTCTATGCCCAAGCCATGGTGCCCACGCCATGCCGGGCAGAATTCGCCGGACAAATTTCCGTCTCAAATCGCCAACAATCCGGTCAGCGCTTTCGTCCTAAACCTGTGCATTATAGCGCGCTTCGGAGCGGGGCAAGGCAGGCATGCTTCGGCGACTTTGGCGCCAGGCACGGGAGAGGTCAAAGCGGATCAACCGCCAGGACCACGGTGTCTCCCGCACTCCCGACCAGGAAATTCAGCAAGATGCCCAATGGATCTCCTGAGGTGTTCGCGTTGGTGAAGTCTTCGACGTCCTGGAAGTAGTTCTGGACGCTCTGGGCAACATCGCTGGCTGTCCGTTGGCCATCGGGATCGGTGAAATTGATCGGGTTACCCTGGACGTAGGCGTAGCGGTTCCAACTCTGGCTTGTGCGGATCTCCCAACACCGGATCTGGACTCAAAAATCGCCCCGGACTGCAGTACCGCGCCTTCATGTAGTCGAGCACGCCCTTCGGGACGTCACCATTTTCGTCCCGCTCGTGGCCGGTGAACTTCAAGGAAAACGGTGACTGCTCAGGATCTGTGGCCTCTTGTCCGAAGGGATAGTAGCCATGCAGGTGAAGGTCCAGTCCTGTGGGCCGTCGTGGTCGAGCAGGGTCCAATCTTGC